>NZ_JAMPNS010000017.1:0-199568 GCF_028479465.1 Providencia sp. PROV208
GGGAGAAAATTTGCCTATTTCTCAGCAGCTTCTCATCACCCCTTGAAAGGTCGTATTCACCGATATCGCATCATAGCCACGATTCCTTATTTAGCGTGGCATACCAGCGGAATTTAGAGCGTGTAACTTATACTGTATGCGATGAGAGGCTAAGTGGAGATGTTAGTGATGCCGATTTATCCCGGATTCCCTTGATTTATTTGAACGAAATGGCTTTTGAGTGAGTCTGCATCACGATGGAACACAGATAACCAGTGTGTATTTTTTCAGGTATTTCCTATCTCACCCCCTGAAAAGAGGGATTCACCAGCTCTCATCATAACGGTTACTTGCAATTTAGTGTGGTACGCGAGTGGGGGGAGACAGTTTGGTTCCTGTCTGCTCTGACCGTTAGAAGATTATCAATGTAAAATAATCTCTGTAGTCACTTCCTACCTCGTAAATAACATAAAATTCTCCTTTGAACGTTCTAATGTACTCAAACACTTTCTCTATTTAAGTACAAAAAAATCTAAGCCATTTTAGGTATTACGCTGTAATAAAAAGTCTGGATATCATTAGGTTACCAATTTGTTAGACTGTAGGTATTCCCATGACAACGTCTATCGCTTGAAATTATTTCAACTTGTCCTTAAACGCTCGACAATAAGGTCCACATTGGTTAGATTATTTAGCATTCTAGAAGTCTAAACGTATAAAGTATATTTTTAAGGGGATGAACGATGCCAATTCGCCTGCCTGATGAGCTACCAGCGGTTAATTTCTTGCGTGAAGAAAATGTTTTTGTCATGACCACGACAAGAGCTAGCCTTCAGGAGATACGTCCCTTGAAAGTACTGATATTGAATCTGATGCCGAAGAAAATTGAAACTGAAAACCAGTTTTTACGGCTGCTATCAAATACTCCATTACAGGTTGATATTCAGCTGTTACGCATCGATCAGAGAGAATCTAAAAATACGCCTACGGAGCATTTGAACAATTTTTATTGTGATTTTGAAGATATCCAACATCAAAATTTTGATGGGTTAATTGTCACAGGGGCTCCCCTTGGTTTGGTGGAATTCGCTGATGTTTGCTATTGGGAACAAATAGAGCGTGTTATTGCATGGGCAAAATCGCATGTAACATCGACGCTGTTTGTTTGTTGGGCTGTTCAAGCTGCACTTAACGTACTGTATGGTCTACCTAAATTAACTCGTAAAGAAAAACTTTCAGGTGTCTATTCCCATGAAACATTAGAGCCCTATGCTTTATTGACTCGAGGGTTTGATGCATCTTTTTATGCTCCACATTCTCGCTATGCTGATTTTCCTGAAGAGTATATTCGCCAGCATACAGATCTGGATATTTTGGCCAGTTCCCCTGAAGCGGGAGCTTACTTATTTGCATCAAAAGATAAACGTCTTGCTTTTGTCACTGGGCATCCAGAGTATGATGCAGAAACATTATCTCAAGAGTATTGGCGCGATGTTGATGCGGGGATCACGCCCGATCTACCGTGTAATTATTTTAAAAATGATGATCCGAGTAACTCACCAGAAGTTCGTTGGCGTAGTCATGGTCATCTCTTATTCTCTAATTGGCTCAACTATTATGTGTATCAGATCACACCGTTCGATCTTAGTCATATGGAACCAACATTAGATTAAAAAAGCGACTTAATTCCAGTTAACTGGTCATATCTCAGAATATAAGGCTAAATAATCAAAACTATTTAGCCTTTAAATCAAAAATATCCCCTCATTTATAGATGGATCGATAACTAAAATAATTTGGTTAACTCATTTTCTGTTATTAAAAAATAAAATATCCGAATAGATATAACACTATGATTTAACTAAATATTAACAAAATAATTCTATCTATAGAAATTAATAGCAAAACCATTTTTATAAATAAATTGTTTATAATCATGGTGATATGTGTACTTTATAATAAAATGGAAACCGTTTTTGATTTATTTGTTTTTTGAGTTTACTCTTAATTCATAGCCAGCCATGAATGAGGGTAGAACAATGAATCAGCAATTATCTATTTCAGATTTAACATTCACAAAAGCATTTTCACAGCAAGCTAAAAAAATATTAGATACTGATTCTATTGGTTTTTTGTCTTTTCTTGTCGATGAGTTTTTACCACGAAGAGAGCAATTGCTCAAAGATCGAGTGCTACGCCAAAAATCAATTGATTCAGGTGGGCTGCCTGATTTTATTATGGAATCTGATTCCATTAAAAATTCGGACTGGAAGATTCAAAATATTCCTGATGATTTACAAGATCGCCGAATTGAAATTACGGGACCTGTTGATCGAAAAATGGTGATCAATGCTCTGAATGCTAACGTAAAAGTGTTCATGGCAGATTTCGAAGACTCTTTATCTCCATCGTGGGAAAGACTGATTGATGGGCAAATCAATTTGCGCGATGCGATTACAGGGGAAATCTCTTATACCAATGAAAATGGCAAAGTCTATCAACTGAAATCAAATCCAGCGGTGTTGATTGCTCGTGTTCGAGGTCTTCATTTAGATGAAAAGCATGTACTGGTTGGCGGAAAACCAATTCCCGGGGGATTGTTTGATTTCGCACTTTACTTTTTTAATAACTATCAGGCCTTACTAGCGAAGGGAAGTGGACCTTATTTCTATATTCCAAAACTCGAGTCTTGGCAGGAAGCTCAGTGGTGGAGTGATGTATTTAGTGCGGCAGAGGATTTTGTTGGCCTTTCTCGGGGCACTATCAAAGCAACCGTATTAATTGAAACATTACCTGCTGTTTTCCAAATGGATGAAATTTTATACCACATGCGTCACCACATTGTGGGGCTAAATTGCGGTCGTTGGGATTATATCTTCAGTTATATCAAAACACTAAAAGAGCATGCTGACCGTGTCTTGCCAGATAGACAAGTCGTCACAATGACACAGGAATTTTTAAGTGCCTATTCACGGTTGTTGATCAAAACCTGTCATCGTCGCGGTGCGTTTGCAATGGGGGGAATGTCCGCTTTTATCCCAAGTAAAGATGCACAGGAAAACCAAGCCATTCTTGCCAAAGTGAAAGCAGATAAAGAGTTGGAAGCACGCAATGGTCATGATGGTTCATGGATAGCGCATCCTGGTTTAGCTGATACCGTCATGGAGGTGTTTAACGCAGCTTTAGGCGAACGTAAAAATCAGCTGAATATCCGCCGTGAAAATGATGATGAAATCACTGCAAATCAGCTATTACAGCCTTGTGAAGGTGAAAGAACTGAGGCGGGAATGCGTGCCAATATTCGTGTAGCTGTGCAATACATCGAAGCGTGGATTTCAGGAAATGGTTGCGTACCTATCTATGGATTAATGGAAGATGCCGCTACAGCTGAAATTTCGCGTACTTCAATTTGGCAATGGATTCGTCATGGCAAATCGTTATCAAACGGCATGAAGGTGACGAAAGCTCTGTTCGAAGAGATGCTGGATGAAGAGCTACAAGTGATTCAAAAAGAGCTTGGCGATCATCGCTTTCAAAGCGGGCGTTTCCGTGAAGCAAGTGAGCTGATGCGACGGATCACGACCCAAGATGATCTAATCGAGTTTTTAACCATCCCTGGTTACCAACTACTTGATTAATAAGATTTAAAAATAAACACAATATTTCATTACCCTACAAAGACTGACAACAATAAAGGAAGTAAATCATGACAACATCGCGCTTAGAACAGATTGCTCAATTAGAAAATGAATGGAAAAAACCGCGCTGGAAAGGCATCACTCGTCCTTATGCTGCTGAGGAAGTGATTAAGCTACGCGGCTCGGTTAATCCAGAACATACATTGGCTCGTAAAGGTGCAGAGCGCTTTTGGGCGCAACTGAACGGTGGCGCGAAAAAAGGTTATGTGAATGCATTGGGCGCATTAACAGGTGGTCAAGCCTTGCAACAAGCGAAAGCCGGCATTGAAGCAGTTTATTTATCGGGTTGGCAGGTCGCTGCGGATGCAAACTCCGCCTCTAGTATGTATCCAGACCAGTCGTTATACCCTGTGGATTCAGTCCCTAATGTGGTTCAGCGAATCAACAACACATTTCGCCGAGCTGACCAAATTCAATGGGCGAATGGCATCGGTCCTGATAACCAAGAATATATCGATTTCTTTTTACCTATCGTGGCGGATGCGGAAGCGGGTTTCGGTGGAGTCTTGAATGCCTTTGAATTAATGAAACATATGATTGAAGCGGGAGCAGCCGCAGTGCACTTTGAGGATCAATTGGCGGCAGTGAAAAAATGCGGCCATATGGGTGGAAAAGTTTTGGTTCCGACTCAAGAAGCTATTCAGAAGTTAGTTGCAGCTCGTTTGGCGGCGGATGTATCTGGCGTACCAACCATCTTAATCGCGAGAACAGATGCGGATGCAGCCGATTTATTAACTTCAGATTGCGATCCTTATGATGAGCCTTTTATTACTGGTGAGCGCACTGCTGAAGGCTTCTTCCGCACAACGGCAGGAATTGAGCAAGCAATCAGTCGTGGTCTCGCTTATGCCCCTTATGCAGATTTAGTGTGGTGTGAAACGTCTAAACCGGACTTGGAAGCCGCGCGTCAATTTGCGGATGCCATTCATGCCAAGTTTCCAGGTAAATTGCTGGCATATAACTGTTCACCATCATTTAATTGGAAGAAAAATTTAGACGACAGCACGATTGCACGTTTTCAACAAGAACTCTCAGATATGGGGTATCGCTTCCAGTTTATTACTCTAGCTGGGATCCACAGCATGTGGTTCAACATGTTTGACCTTGCTCATGCCTATGCTCAAGGTGAAGGCATGAAACACTATGTTGATAAGGTTCAAGAGTGTGAATTTGCCGCGATTAATAAAGGTTATACCTTCTCTTCGCATCAGCAAGAGGTGGGAACGGGCTACTTTGATAAAGTGACCACAGTTATTCAGGGGGGAAGTTCTTCAGTCACGGCGTTAACGGGGTCAACTGAAGAAGAGCAATTTTAAACAGGGAGAGACAGACGGTTCCTATTGGTCGGTGTGTTGTTGACATTGGTGTATCTATCTACTTTTCAGGCACGCAAGTGCCTGTTTTTTATTGGGAGAGTAAAGATGACCTTCGAAAATGAACAGATCATTGCCCAAACCATTTTACAAGGCTTTGATGCACAATATGGGCGATTCCTTGAAATTACCTCCGGTGCACAGGAACGCTTTGAGCGTGGCGACTGGCATGCTGTTCAACATGCCATGAAACAAAGGATCAAACTGTATGACCACCATGTGGGGCTCGTTGTTGCTCAACTGCAATGTATGGGGCTAATACAAACGCTGAGTCCACATAATTTGGCTCGGATCAAACAGGTTTACGCAACATTATTGCCGGAATACCCTCGTTTTGAAATTGCAGAAAGCTTTTTTAATTCCGTTTATTGTCGGTTGTTTCAGCATCGACAACTCACTCAGGAAAACCTGTTCATCTTCACTTCGCAACCCGCGAGGCGCTTTTGTATCTTACCGAGACCATTAGCGCGTGAGTATAACCTTGATGGAAATATGGAAAATGTTTTACGAGGAATACTAAGTGGCTTACCTCTTCGCTTAATGTGGAGAGATTTAACCTTTTATATTCAATGTATTATAAAAATATTGAGGTTACGTTTCCCTGAAATTGTCGAACAAGGCGCTCAGCTGCATGTTGCCAATGAACTGTTTTATCGTAATAAAGCCGCATGGTTAGTTGGAAAACTGTATATCAATCAGCAGGTACACCCATTTTTGTTGCCAATTCATCATGATGAGCAAGGGTTAATGTACATAGATACCTGTTTAACAGGGTTTGATGACGCGAGCATTGTGTTTGGTTTTGCACGTTCTTATTTTATGGTGTATGCGCCATTTCCGGCTGGATTAGTGTTCTGGTTACGTGAGATTTTACCCAGTAAGTCTATTGCTGAGCTGTATATGGCGATTGGTTGTCAAAAGCATGGAAAAACTGAATATTACCGAGAGTATTTGGCTTATTTAAATTTCTCAAAAGAGCAATTTACTTTAGCGCCAGGGGTGAAAGGGATGGTCATGCTCGTGTTTACGGCTCCCTCATTTGATCGCGTATTTAAGATCATTAAAGATCAATTTGCGCCACAAAAAGAAGTCACTAAAGCACGGGTGCTTGAGTGTTATCGGATGGTCAAAGAGCATGACCGAGTGGGCAGGATGGCAGATACGCAAGAGTTTGAGAATTTTATCATCGAAAAGCGTTTTGTGAGCGATGAGCTGATGACGGAATTATTGGTAGAAGCACCATCCCAAGTTGAAGATTTGGGAGATAAAATCTTAATTCGCCATTTATACATGGAGCGTAAGATGATCCCATTGAATATTTTTATGGATGAAGCTTCGGATGAGCAGCTGTATCACGCTATTGAAGAGTATGGCTGTGCTATCAAGCAATTAGCTGCTGCCAATATTTTTCCTGGCGACATGTTATTTAAAAATTTTGGTGTGACACGCCATGGTCGCGTGGTGTTTTATGATTATGATGAAATTTGCTATATGACCGAGGTTAATTTTCGTCGTATCCCTGAACCGCTTTACCCTGAACAAGAGCTATCTGGCGAGCCTTGGTATAGCATACGAGAGCAGGATGTTTTTCCAGAAGAGTTTGCTCAATTCTTATGCCAAGATCCAAAAATTCGGGATTATTTGCTGGAACATCATCGGGATCTGTTTAGCGCGGATTATTGGCAAAAATTACAACAGCGTATTCTGGATGGGTATGTAGAAGATGTTTTTGCTTACTCAGAAGAGAAACGTTTTTGCCGTCGATTTAAGCAAACTATTTCAGCAGCTTAGTAGATAGAAAGTGGGCCACAATGACCCACTGTATGGCGAGCAATTTATTGAGCACCTTGGACAGCTTGTTGTGCCAGTTCGGTAATTTTCTCGTAGTTACCACTCTCAAGTGCATCTTCAGGAACCAACCACGAACCTCCAATGCACAGCACACTTTCTAGTGCCAGATAGTCGCGGTAATTAGCAAGAGAAATGCCGCCTGTTGGGCAGAAGCGAACTTGAGAGAATGGACCCGCAATAGCTTTCAAGGCTTTTACACCACCGTTGGCTTCAGCTGGGAAAAATTTGAATTCTTTGAGCCCGTAGTTCATACCTGCCATCAATTCAGATACGGTTGAAATACCGGGAATTAATGGAATGCTACCTTGGCTCGCAGCCATTAGTAACTCATCGGTTAATCCTGGGCTGATAGCAAATTGAGCACCTGCTTGGGTGACTTCAGCGAGTTGTTTTGCATTAATGACTGTTCCTGCACCCACAATGGCTTCAGGGACTTCTTCTGCAATTAATCGGATAGCTTCCATAGCACACTCTGTTCTCAGGGTGACTTCCAATACATTGATACCGCCTTTTAGTAACGCTTTTGCTAAAGGAACGGCTTGCTCAAGTTTTTTGATCACGATGACAGGAACGACGGGACCTTGTTTTAGAACTTGTTCAGCGGTCATTTTCCAATTATTCATAATTAATCCTATTAAGCGGTATAAGCTAAAAATTAATACTACAAGCGCCTTCTTCGGCACCGGATAAATGTTGTCTTAATGCACCAAATAGCTCTCTGCCACAGCCAATTCGTTCTGCACATAGGTCGGCTTGGTAAGGTTGGCGAGCGGATAGTGTTGCTTTATCGACAAGGAGCTCGATTTCTCCGGTCAATGCATTCACGCGAATTAAGTCGCCATCTTGAACTTTAGCAAGCAACCCGCCATTGTAGGCTTCTGGCGTCACATGAATAGCAGAAGGGACTTTACCAGATGCCCCTGATAATCGACCATCAGTGACTAATGCGACTTTATAGCCTTTATCTAATAATACCCCGAGCGGTGGCATTAATTTATGTAATTCTGGCATACCATTCGCAGAAGGTCCTTGGAAGCGAACCACAATCACACAATCCCGATCTAGCTCTCCTGCTTCGAAACGCGGTGCTATGTCGTTTTGGTTATTGAATACGATAGCGGGTGCTTCAATGACTTGATTTTCAACAGGAACGGCAGAGGTTTTCATCACTGCACGCCCTAAATTGCCAGACAATAGCTTCGTCCCACCGTGATGAGAAAAAGGGTGTTCAATGTCAGCGATCACTTCAAGATCATAAGAGCTTTTTGTGCCTTCCCGCCATGCTAATTGACCGTTATCTAACCAAGGTTCGAGAGTATAGCGTGATAACCCGAATCCTGCGATGGTGTGAACATCATCATGGAGTAAGCCCTTGGCAAGTAATTGTCGGATCAATAACGAAACGCCGCCAGCGGCTTGGAATTGGTTTATATCCGCTTGACCATTAGGGTAAATTCGGCAAATAAGGGGAACAATTGCAGAAAGATCAGAAAAATCATCCCAATTGATAATGATCCCCGCTGCACGGGCAATTGCCACAAGGTGCATTGTGAGATTAGTGGAGCCTCCTGTCGCCAGTAGAGCCACAATACCATTTACAATCACTTTTTCATCGACGAGCTTACCAATGGGTAAATAGTTTCCAGATTGTTCGGTCAACCGCGTAATTTGACGCGCGGCGGCGCGAGTCAGTTCATCACGCAATGGTGAATCAGGGGGAACAAAAGAAGCGCCCGGTAAATGCAGCCCCATGACCTCCATGACCATCTGATTAGAGTTGGCGGTACCGTAAAATGTGCAGGTACCAATGCTGTGATATGAAGCCGCCTCAGCCTCTAATAACGCGTTACGATCGACTTTTCCTTCGACATATAGCTGGCGAACTTTGACTTTTTCTTTGTTCGGTAAGCCCGTACTCATAGGACCTGCTGGCACAAAAACAGCGGGTAAATGCCCAAAGGAGAGGGCTCCCATCATTAATCCCGGAACGATTTTATCGCAGATACCTAAGTAGAGTGCACCATCAAACATATTATGTGAAAGCCCGATGGCAGTGGACATTGCAATAACATCACGACTCAGTAAGGAAAGCTCCATGCCATCTTGACCCTGAGTGACGCCATCGCACATGGCAGGAACTCCTGCGGCGACTTGGCCAATTGCGCCATTTTCCAAGAGAGCCTGCTTAAGTTGATCAGGATATCGGTCATAGGGACGATGTGCTGAAAGCATATCGTTATAGGAATTGATGATGGCAATATCAGAGCGGGTCATGCTTTTGAGAATACTTTTTTCTTCATTTTGGCAAGCCGCAAAACCATGAGCCAGATTTCCACACGCTAATTCAGCGCGATGTACCGTATTGCTACGGGCACGTTCAATTTTGGCGAGATAGGCTTCTCGGGTGTCTTTAGAGCGCGCAATAATGCGTTTGGTGATCTGTAAAAGGGTGTCATTAACCTTTGTTGAAGAAGTGACTCCAGAAATATTTTTGCTCATGATAATGGCTCCATTATACAAACAGTACTCTTTATGTTACCGGTAACATTGTTCAATGAAAACACAATGGTTGCAATGATCAAAATGAAGATTTCGACATATCTGTGATCTGAATCAATAAGAGGGTTATCGATATTTTGGGAATAATCGTGGCTTTTTCAGCCTAACAGAATGATAAATAATAACTATAATGAGTTGGTTAATAGCGGTTATATAAACATAAAGTGGGAAAATATGGCGGGGTTGAGAAGGCTGAAGAAACTTGGGTGGCTGTTGGGCGTATTGTGGTCGTATACCCACGTTGTTCACGCCACGGAAGTGCCAGACGTGGTATTAACCATAGGATCTTATAGCGTCTTAGAGAAGGCCATTTTGTCCAGCCAACAGGGGCATGAAGAGCAAAAAATAGTCAATGCGACCACCACTTTATTAGGAACACCCTATAACAATCAAACTCTTAATATGAATGCACTCTCTACTGAACGACTGATTATTGATTTAACTGCGGTGGATTGCATGACATTCATCGAGTATAGCGAAGCTTTTAAGCATGCAGATGATGCTGAACAGTTTGTATCCAATTTAGAAAAAATTCGTTATGTGGATGCTCATGTGGCATTTAATCAGCGTCGCCATTTCTTTTCGGATTGGGCACAAGGTGATTCTAAAATTGCCACTGATATTACGACACAGCTGAGCCCTCATACAATTTCGGTAAATAAACAGCTCAATAAAAAAAGTAACGGTGAACTGATTATTCCGACAATTAAAATAAAGCCGAGAGTTATTCGATATATTCCGACTCAATTTATTGATAAAAATGTGCTGCAACTATTAAAAACAGGGGATTACGTAGGTATTTATTCTCCCACATCAGGATTAGATGTTAGCCATGTAGGCATTGTTATTAGAAGTGGAGATAAGGTTATATTTCGTCATGCTTCTTCACAACGAAAAAATTTACGTGTCATGGATGTGGAGTTATTTTCTTATCTTCAGGGGAAAAGCGGGATGATAGTATTTAGATAAAATCAGCACGAAAAGCTAAGTAATGTAATTATCGATTATCGCTATTTAGTTTTAGATGATTATTATTTTAAATAAAGTTTAATTTTTAAAATAAAATGTAATCGTAAAGACAAGTGATTTTTAGTTACCAATTATTGCCATAACTATTTAAATTGTAAAATATTATGAAAATAAAGGCATTTTAATAATTTTTTTGAATAATATAAATAATATAGCTAAGTTGAAAAATATTTTATAAAGCAATGAATTACAACCTAGAGTTGTAAAATGATAGATTTAATTACAGACTACCCCATCCGAATTCCTATCAATTAGCATTAATTCAATTGTTTATATCTATTTTAAAAAAAATAGATTGTTTTTATAATGCCCGTTAATGTTTGATGGAGTTTTATTTAGAGTGAGGTGAGTGTGTACATGTCAGAAAAACAAAATATTTATGCTTTACTTGGCAATCATCTTCGTAAGGCAAGGGTTCGTAAGGGATTATCAGGGCAGGAATTAGCGACTATTATCCAACTTAGCCAGCAACAAGTATCTCGATATGAACTTGGCGTTAATAAGCTTAGTTTAGATAAATTAATCGAGATTGCTATTTTACTCGAAATGGATATTCATGAAATTACAACGATGATAGCTCGGCAATTTGAAAAAGAAAAAAATAATTCTGAAGAAGTCATGTTAGCAAGTTTTTAATTTATTTAAATGGGACGAATATCCGATAGTTTAAAAAAACTATAATGATTAAATGATTTTAATTATTAATTCTTTATTATTATTAAGTAATGAATTATCACATTCTGACGATTCTGTTTTTAAATGATAAAAGCAGATAACGATAAAATTAGAATGGTATTTTTTATAAAGATATTCTTACTTTGCCTTTATTGATACATTTAATTCGTTTTTTCCACCATGTTAGTTCATATTTAAGCTAAATTTAGTGAAAAGTTCTCATGGTTTTATCGAGGGCGGTGTGCTTAAATGTGCGGCAATTCAACATGGAAAAAGGGCTGTTTTAAATGGTTAGGGCAATATGGATATTTGTCATATTCCTACTCGTCGGTTGTTCAACGACACCTTCAAAAACGGGTTACTATCTCGACCAGAGTTACCCGTCACAGAATACCAGCGAACGTATTCAGTTCATTGTTCTACATTACACTGTTTCTGATGATGCTCATTCAATCAAAACTTTGACGAAAGGAAAGGTAAGCTCTCACTACCTCATTCCGAGCCAACCTGCGCAAAAAAATGGTCAACTGGTAATTTTGCAGCTTGTTCCTGAACGTTTAAAAGCGTGGCATGCAGGCGATAGCCGTTGGCAGTATCATCATGGTCTTAATGATAGCTCGATAGGTATTGAGATTGTTAATGAAGGTTTTGTGAGAAAAAATGGTCAAGATATATGGCCACCTTTTAATGATTCACAGATTGATGCATTAATTCCATTACTGAAAGATATTATGCAACGCTATGATATCCCACCTGAAAATGTCATTGGTCACAGTGATATTGCACCATTACGTAAGCAAGACCCTGGTCGCGCATTTCCGTGGCAATCATTAGCGCTACATGGAATAGGAGCTTGGCCAGATCCTCAAACAGTCACTAAATATTTGGCGGACCGGCAAGTTAATGCGCCTGTGAATGTGCTAAATCTACAAAAAGCCTTGAAATTTTATGGTTATGCGGGGATCCCACAGACAGGTAAGCTGGATAAAGAAACTAAGCAGACACTTCGGGCGTTCCAAATGCATTACCGCCCGCGGGATATTGATGGGCGACCTGATGCTGAAACAGAAGCCATCGCTTTAGCATTGATTGAAAAATATCGTAATATGCCGAAATTTAAACAATCTTTGAAATCGAACAAGCCAGAAGCCTCGTCTAATCAGCAGGGTGATTAGATAAGCAAGTGCGGGATTTTCCCGCACTTTTGCGTTTTAGCGATTGGCACCATATTCATGGCTGATCTCTTTAGCAGCTTTGATCACCATCGCGCCAAGCTCAGTCACACGATCATCCGTGATCCGCGAAAGTGGACCTGAAATAGAGATCGCCGCAAATGCCTCTTTATGTTCATCATAAATACAAGCACCTATGCACCTTAATCCGAGAGCATGCTCCTCATCATCATAAGAAAATCCTTGTTTTTTAGCCTGTTGTAGATTGTCTTTCAATGCTGATGGGTTAGTCAAAGTATGTGGTGTATAGGCATGTAAGCCTTTTTTACTGAGTAAAGGAATCAACTGCTCTTCGGGTAAGTTGGCAATGAAGGCTTTTCCCGCGCCGGAGGCATGTAGAGGCAGCTTTCCGCCAATAGGGGCTGACATGCGCATTAATGCGTTACATTGCACTTGGTCAACAATCACCGCGTCATACTCAGTGTGATCCAAAATCGCTAAATTGACCGTTTCACCAGATTCTTCCATCAAACGACGTAATATAGGATGCACAAGGGCTAATAAATTACGACTTTCAAGGAAGCTACTGCCGATGATAAAGGCATGAGAAGCTATCACCCATAATCCGAGATCCCCTGTTTGACGCACGAAACCATGTTGTTCGAGGGTCATTAATAAACGGTGGGTGGTGGAATTAGGTAAACCTGCTTGAAGGGCTAAATCAGTGAGAGCGATCCCACCGGTTGATTCGGAAATGTATTCCAAAAGCGTCAGTCCACGACTTAAGGATTGAACTTGTCCGGCAGCAGTTGCCCCACTTGCAGGTCCCTTTGCCTTCTTTATTTTTTTAGTAATTGGTGAAGCCGCCATCAAGTGTCTCCTGACAGGAATGAATATTCGTTTCTATTATGAATGATTTCACCCAAAAATACTCATCGGATCAGCAAAAAGTCGATCTTTGGCAACCTGAGAAACTCTCATCATGACGAATAATTTTCCAATCTTAAGTTGTGATAGGATGTGATTTATACAAATTTAGTTTATTTTCAATTTATTGATGATTTAGCAATATCGTTATGTGGGGCTGATGGGGCCGAAGGATTATCATTTTCAGGAGGACAGTGCAGTGTCCAGTAAGAAAAACCAATTAGAACAACAATTAAAAAATAGAATTTTAGTCCTTGATGGTGCGATGGGAACGATGATCCAGCGCCATAAACTCTCCGAAGAGCAGTTCCGAGGAGAGCGCTTTGCCGATTGGTCCAGTGATCTTAAAGGCAACAACGATCTGCTTGTCCTCACTCAGCCTGACATTATTCGTGATATTCATAACCAATATTTCGCCGCAGGGGCGGATATTATTGAAACCAATACGTTTAACTCCACCATCATCGCGATGGCGGATTATAAAATGGAAGCCCTTTCTGCTGAAATTAACGAGACCGCAGCTCGTCTTGCTCGTGAATGTGCTGATGAATGGACACGTAAAACGCCGGAAAAACCGCGTTATGTTGCTGGCGTTCTTGGACCCACAAACCGCACTGCCTCGATTTCTCCGGATGTGAATGATCCGGCATTTCGTAATGTCACGTTTGATCAGCTGGTGGAAGCTTATCGGGAGTCCACGCGATCGCTGATTAAAGGTGGTGCAGATCTGATCATGATCGAAACTATTTTTGATACGTTGAATGCCAAGGCCGCGATTTTTGCAGTTGAAACGGAGTTTGAAGCGTTAGGGATCCATTTGCCGGTGATGATCTCTGGCACAATTACGGATGCCTCGGGGCGGACGTTATCAGGGCAAACGACGGAAGCATTTTATAATTCTCTGCGCCATTCTCAGCCTATTTCTTTTGGGCTTAATTGTGCATTAGGTCCTGATGAACTTCGTCAATATATCGCTGAATTATCTCGTATTTCAGAATGCTATGTAAGCGCCCATCCAAATGCGGGATTGCCAAACGCGTTTGGTGAATATGATCTTGATGCCCAAAATATGGCTCAGCAAATCCGTGAATGGGCAGAGGCCGGATTTTTAAATATTGTTGGTGGATGTTGCGGAACAACGCCGCTTCATATTCAAAAAATGGCACAAGCTGTTGAGGGAGTAAAACCTCGGCAGTTGCCAACGCTTCCTGTGGAATGTCGGTTATCCGGTCTAGAACCGTTGAATATCGGTGCACAGTCTTTGTTTGTGAACGTAGGGGAACGAACTAACGTTACCGGCTCAGCGAAATTTAAGCGCTTAATTAAAGAAGAAAATTACCAAGAAGCGCTTGATATCGCCCGCCAACAAGTGGAAAACGGCGCGCAGATTATCGACATTAATATGGATGAGGGAATGCTAGATTCCCATGCTGCGATGGTACGTTTTCTGAATTTGATTGCGGGTGAACCGGATATTGCTCGTGTGCCAATTATGATCGACTCCTCGAAATGGGATGTGATCGAAAAAGGGCTCAAATGCATTCAAGGCAAAGGGATTGTGAACTCTATTTCGATGAAAGAGGGAATCGATGCATTTATTGATCATGCAAAACTCGTTCGTAAATACGGCGCTGCTATGGTTGTCATGGCGTTCGATGAAGTGGGGCAAGCAGATACGCGAGCACGTAAAATTGAGATTTGCCGGCGCGCCTACCAAATTTTAACCGAAACCGTCGGCTTTCCACCGGAAGATATTATTTTCGACCCGAATATTTTTGCAGTAGCAACAGGAATCGAAGAGCATAATAACTATGCGGTTGATTTTATTGAAGTCTGCAAAGATATTAAAGATCAATTACCTCATGCTTTGATCTCTGGTGGGGTCTCAAACGTCTCTTTTTCATTCCGCGGTAATGATCCTGTGCGTGAGGCGATCCACGCTGTATTTTTGTATCACGCAATCCGAAACGGTATGGATATGGGGATCGTCAATGCGGGGCAATTGGCGATTTATGATGATCTTCCTATTGAGCTCAAAGATGCTGTGGAAGATGTGATTCTGAATCGTCGCGACGATGGGACTGAAAGGCTGTTAGAGCTGGCGGAAAAATACCGTGGGAGCGGTGGACAAGAGCAGCAAATTCAACAAGCGGAGTGGCGTAGTTGGGAAGTTGAAAAGCGTCTTGAGTATTCGTTAGTTAAAGGAATTACCGAATTTATTATTCAAGATACGGAAGAGACGCGGCAGCGAGCCGCAAGCCCGATTGAAGTGATTGAAGGTCCCTTGATGAATGGGATGAACGTGGTCGGGGATCTCTTTGGTGAAGGCAAAATGTTCCTGCCACAGGTGGTAAAATCAGCCCGTGTGATGAAACAAGCTGTCGCGTATTTAGAGCCGTATATTCAAGAATTAAAACAGTCTGGAAGTAGCGCAGGTAAAATTTTATTAGCCACCGTTAAAGGTGATGTACACGATATAGGGAAAAATATCGTGGGAGTCGTTTTACAATGTAATAACTATGAAATCATTGATTTAGGTGTCATGGTTTCATGTGAAACTATCCTGAAAACGGCTCGTGAGAAAAACGTGGATGTGATTGGGTTATCGGGACTCATCACGCCATCGTTGGATGAGATGGTGCATGTGGCAAAAGAAATGGAACGTCAAGGATTTACATTGCCACTGCTGATTGGTGGGGCGACAACCTCGAAAGCACATACCGCGGTGAAAATTGAACAAAACTATTCCGGACCAACTGTGTACGTGCAAAATGCGTCTCGCACAGTCGGTGTTGTCGCCGCGTTACTTTCAGACACTCAAAAGAATGACTTTGTTGCACGAACGCGCCGTGAATATGACACCGTACGTCAGCAACATGGACGCAAAAAGCCAAGAACACCGCCCGTTCCATTAGAGGTTGCGCGTGCAAATGCAGTGAAGATTGATTGGCAACATTATCAGCCGCCGGTCCCTAAATTCTTAGGCGTTCAGGAAGTGACTGCATCGATTAAGATATTGCGTGATTATATCGATTGGACGCCATTCTTTATGACGTGGTCATTGGCAGGCAAATACCCTCGTATTTTAGAAGATGAAGTTGTAGGGGAAGAGGCGCGTAAATTATTGGCGGATGCGAATGCGATGCTCGATAAGCTAGATAGCCAAAATTTACTCACACCCAAAGGAATTTTCGGGATTTTTCCTGCAAATCGTGTTGTTGATGATGTGGAGATCTATCGCTCTTCCGAACGGGATCAGGTGCAAGCGGTGTCACTTAATTTACGCCAACAGACACTGAAAACGGATTTTCCAAATTACTGTTTATCTGATTTTGTGGCGCCGAAAGAGAGCGGTAAAGCGGATTATATTGGTGCGTTTGCCGTCACAGGCGGGTTAGAGGAAGATACGCTAGCGGAACAATATGAAAATGCCCACGATGATTATAATAAAATTATGGTTAAAGCATTGGCAGATCGCTTAGCAGAAGCCTTTGCTGAGTATTTGCACCAACAGGTGAGAACGCAATATTGGGGTTATGCACCCGATGAAAGCCTGAGTAACGAAGAACTCATCCGTGAAAATTATCAAGGGATCCGTCCTGCTCCTGGCTATGCAGCTTGTCCTGAACACACGGAAAAAGAAAAAATCTGGCAGCTTCTGAATGTCGAAGACAAAATTGGAATGCAATTAACTAGCTCATATGCAATGTGGCCGGGGGCATCCGTATCAGGTTGGTACTTTAGTCATCCTGACAGTAAGTATTTTGCAGTGGCGCAGGTGCAAAAAGATCAGATTGAAGATTATGCCAAACGTAAAGGCATGACCGTAGCGGAATTAGAGCGCTGGTTAGCCCCGAACTTAGGGTATGATCCAGAGGATTGATTTTTCAGTTATTCGCCTCCATCTTATAGGTAAGAAATCTATTGGGAGCAAATGATGAGCTATGAATTTATAATTGAAGGAAAATTGCCGTCTTCGGCAGTTTATCCTTATCAGATCCAAAATAGTGCAGCACCAGACACATTTTTCATGAGTGAAAGTGCGGTGAGTGCCATGATGAGCATTTTGCAAATTATGGATAAGCTGGATACTGAAGATTCATTGACGGAACATTGCTTTAACCAAATTTGGTTAAGAAGTGAGTTAACGCCAGCGAGAGCGGAAGAAATTTATCTGTTCTTAGAAAACCAAGAGCGAGTTGAGCCGCTTCCTTCGCAAGAGGAGATTGATGCATTCTATCAAGCTCAGCAAGCGGAAGAGAAGTTACTCTCTAAAGAAAGCCCAAAAGAAGGTATGGTTCCGGTTCATAAATTCGCGACTAATGATGGCTGGTTAATTACAGCAAAAGAAAGCGAATTAATTGCTGAGGTATTTTCTGCAGAATTAGTGAGTGAAAACCATTTTGTGGTTTCTCAAATATCGACGCTATGTAAAATTAGCCACCAACAATTGGAATTGATTTTAATTGAATGGGGTAAATTTAATTTATTTGCGAGTAAACATGGCGGGTATCGCGTTAATTAATTCCCATCATTAAACCCTTCAATGAATAATAAGAGGGTGATTAGCTCGTTTTGTGACCAATTACGATAATCACCCAAATTATTTTCTTAAATATTCACTTCATTTGCTTATTTTCGACTTATAGTCCTTATGATTTTTGTATGGGAATGATATCTTATATAGCAGTGGTCAATGCCAAGCTGTGAGTATATGTCATGAAATTACCCTCTCTCTTATTTAGTTTCTGCATTATCTGTGCCCCTTATGTGCAAGCAGAGCCAATAGAGTCGGGTGAATTTCATCATCAATCTTCAAAAGTGGTCGATAACCCGTCTTCAACCCCGAATATTACCCCTGTGGTTTTAGCGCCTCAGGCGGATTCAGCATTAGTGGAACCTTTTCCTAAAGCGCTTGAAGTGACTGAGCCAACCCATCTGCCAACTGATTTTCAAAGTCGTATTAAAGACGCAAATGCGGGCAAAGTAGATGCCATGATTGATGTTGGCGTTGCTTATTTAGATGGTACTGATTTTCTCGATGCTGATGAAAATAAAGCGTATTACTGGTTTAAAAAAGCCTCTGATTTAAATAGTAATGATGGCGATTATTATATTGGTATGCTGGCACAGCGGAAAAACGATTATGTGCAAGCGGAGAGCTGGTATCGCAAGTGTGCCGAAAAAGGTGATGCATATTGCCAATACGCCATGGGCTATTTATTTGAGCGCGGCTTAGGCGTCGAAAAAGACTATAAACAAGCCCGTGCTTGGTATTATGAAGCGGCTGAGCAAGAGCAAGAATATGCACAGTTTGCGATTGGTCTTTTTTACCACGATGGGCTCGGTGGTGATATTGATTATGATAAAGCGCTGACATGGTATGAGCGCAGTGCAAGTAATGGTGTGGCTTCCGCAGTCAATAACTTAGCCGTAATGTATGAAAACGGCGAAGGGATGGAAAAGGATGAAAGTACGGCAATTTATCTGTATCGCCAAGCAGCGAATATGGGCTCACCAGTTGCACAAAAAAATATGGGTGATTTTTATCATAAAGGTCATCCGCCGTTAGTTGAACAAAATAGCTACCAAGCCGTTTATTGGTATAAACGTGCCGCGACGCAAGGTGAATTAGCTGCGCAATATGCGTTAGCGCAAGCCTATGAACAAGGTGACGGCGTTGGGCAAGATTTGAGTGAAGCATTCAAATGGTATCAAATGGCGGCAGATAATGAATCCGCTGAAGGTGCCATGAAAGTGGCGGAGTATTATGAAAAAGGACTGGGTGGTATTAAGCCCGATATGGTCAAAGCGATTCAATGGTATATGGAGCTTGCGGATTCAGACATTGTTGAAGCTCAATTAAAACTCGCCAATTTATACCTAGCCGGTCAGATTAAGGACGTCGATATCCAGCAAATTGTTAAGTGGCTGCAAGCCACTGAGAAAGACAATATGGATGCCAAAAACCAGTTAGCAATTTTTTACCTGACAGGAACTGGCGTTCAACAAGATAGCCAAAAAGCACGATCGCTCTTAGAGTCTGCCGCTTTCAATGAAAACAGTGATGCGCAAAATAACCTCGGTGTGATGTATGCGAGAGGGGAAGGCGGGAGCAAGAATATCTTTCGTGCCATTATGTGGTTTGAGCGAGCAGATAAATTAGGGAATGTGACCGCAAAAAATAACTTAGCATTATTGGAAAAAAACCAAGATGCGAAAGCCAACATGCTGGAATACACGGAAAGTGTAAATAATTCATTACCTTCTAAAAAATGAATGAACAACATCCTTGATCCATTGATTTCTGTAAGCCAATCGCTTTATTGATGTTATTGGCTTCTTAATCATTAATATACATTTTACTGTATTACCATATTTTCAAAATATCATTCTGATATTATTGATAATTATTTTAACTGCACTTTTTCTGATGTCTTTTTTAAAAGACATTACCGATTTACAACACCATAAAAATTATCAATCTTTGTGAATTAGGATGGTATTTTTATTTACCTAAATAATGAAGTATAGTTTTATTAACTGGTTCTTTGTTGAGTATTTGTTGTGAATATCTCTATTAGAGTAGAACGAGTTTAGTTGTTTTTTGAGTATGAAAAAATGAGGTGTCAAATGAGCACTTATTGTTTTTTTATTAAATCCGACGAAGTGGTTGCGTTGGAGATGACGGAAAGCCAAGCAGCGGCAGAGTTGCTGAATGCGGGTTACCAAAAGCAGTTTGAAGAGATAGATGCGAATACCAAAGAATTAGCGCTAGCACGCTTTGCTGATATTCGTGGAGAAGAGTTGAAAAGTACCTATGCTTTTGCGGGAGAGTCAACTTTTAGCGGGCTAATTACGTCTTTCCTTAGCCGCTAGCTTTATTTCTTTATCATCAAGTCAAACGGGCAATCAAAAGATTGCCCGTTATCGTTTTTATCTCACTGTGATTCAAACAGACGCTTACTCAAAAAGATTGCTGTGCAAAGTACGCACAATTTCTTCCACATCGTTACCGGGGACAAGCAAGCAGATATTATGGCTGCTCGCACCGTAACTGATCATGCGAATGTTGAATGACTCCAGCACCCCAAAAATTTGTTTACCGAGCCCGTTGACTTGTGACAGCTGGTTACCGATGATTGCGACGAGCGCAAGGTCTTCTTCAACCTCCACACGACACAGAGCCGATAACTCCGTCATTAAGGCATTGGTCAGTAAACTGCCATTCGTGCCGGTGGAGCCCGTTGTATCTAAAGTGAGCGCCACACTGACTTCCGAGGTGGTTATCAAATCGACTGAAATATTATGGCGCAGTAAGATAGTAAATATTTCAGCAAGAAAACCGCGAGCATGCAGCATTTTCAAACTGTGCAATGTCAGTAATGTTTGTTTGCGACGTAGTGCTAACGCCCTAAATTGTGGTGGGTTTTCCGTTTTATCGCTCACAATGGTGCCGCCAGCTTCTGGCGCTTTACTTGATCCGACAAAAACAGGGATCCCCGCACGTACGGCTGGCAATAATGTCGCTGGGTGCAGAATTTTTGCCCCGAAAGTTGCCATTTCGGCGGCTTCATCAAAAGCGATTTCATCGATTTTCTGAGCATTTGGGACTACGCGAGGATCGGTCGTGTAAATTCCCGGAACGTCAGTCCAAATATCCACACGAGACAGATTCAATACTTCAGCGAGAAGCGCCGCGGTGTAATCACTGCCTCCGCGACCTAATGTAGTTGTGCGTCCTTTGGCATCACGACCAATAAATCCTTGGGTGATAATAATGGAATTGTCTAAACGGGGTAGCAAGTGCTGCTGAGCAAGCACGTGTAGCTGCTCAAGATCCGGTTCAGCACGACCAAATTGTTCGTTGGTTCTCATAACTTTTCGGACATCGAACCACTGCGAAGATGCCCCACGTTGGCGTAATACTTCGACAAACAATAAGGTCGACATAATTTCGCCGTGGCTGACCATTTCATCCGTTAAGGCATCGGAGGTGGCAAGTGAGGCTGAATCAGCTAAATGGGCAATATTTTCAAGTAAGCGGTCAATTTCTTCGCGAATGACATCCGCCGTTTGCAGATGTTCAATAATGTCATATTGAGTCTGTTTAACTTGTTGCAGTAGCTCGTTACGTTTATCAGTGTCACAACCTTCGGCAAGTTCAATGAGCAAATTGGTGATCCCCGCACTAGCAGAGAGTACAACCACTCGCACATGGTTATTTGCCAGTACGATATCCGCACTTTTATTCATGGCATCGAAGTTAGCGACGCTAGTGCCGCCGAATTTTGCGATAACAAACTGATTACTGCCAGCTACTGTATTCATTTTTTCAATCCCTTTAATTAAACCGCCTATCTTTAAATAGTGCATAAATCCAAAATAATTCGTGTGGTGCTGGCTGAATCAGGTAAGACATCAACAGCTTGAAATACGTTGGAGTAATAGATTTATCGACTTTGGCACGTATCGTCAATGATGAATCAAGGTAAATCAGTAATTCTAATGATGGATAAAAGATTATCGGTTTTCTCAATACCTTTTCGGGTATGAGATGACAGTTGGTGTTAGGTTTGGGAGAATAGACTTAATGACAGCAAATTATGAGAACGCAGAAAACCGATAAGCTTCGTGTTCTCTGCGAGTTACAATCTATTTTTATTTGAAATTGTTTTGGGAGTGTTATCCATGAAAAGTATCAATCCAAGCCAAACGGCGGCATGGCGAGCGCTAGAGCAGCATTATGCAGAAATGAAAAATGTGCATATGCGTGACTTATTTGCACAAGATGCACAGCGCTTTACGAAGTTTTCTGCCACTTTTGATGATCAAATCTTAGTGGATTTCTCCAAAAACCGTATTACGCAAGACACATTAGACAAACTTTTGGCATTAGCCAAAGAGACGCAACTGGAAGATGCTATCAAAAGTATGTTTAGTGGTGAAAAAATCAACCGCACCGAAGACCGTGCGGTACTGCACACGGCATTGCGTAATCGCGACAATACACCGGTGCTGGTGGATGGCAAAGATGTTATGCCAGACGTGAATGCCGTACTGGAAAAGATGCAACAGTTCAGTGCGCGTATTATTAGTGGTGAGTGGAAAGGGTACACTGGTAAAGCAATTACGGATGTTGTGAACATTGGTATTGGTGGCTCAGATCTGGGGCCATTCATGGTGACTGAGGCGCTACGCCCTTATAAAAACCATTTGAATATGCATTTTGTTTCTAACGTCGATGGCACTCAAATTGCGGAAACGCTGAAAGACCTCAATCCAGAAACGACGCTCTTCCTCATCGCATCCAAAACCTTTACGACTCAAGAAACCATGACCAATGCGCACTCTGCTCGTGAGTGGTTATTGACGTTCGCTAAAGATGAAAAGCATATTGCGAAGCATTTTGTTGCGTTATCAACCAACAGTGAACAAGTTGCAAAATTTGGTATTGATACCAATAACATGTTCGAATTTTGGGATTGGGTTGGTGGTCGTTACTCTCTGTGGTCAGCGATTGGTTTATCAATTGTTTTATCCGTGGGATATGATAATTTCGTTCAATTATTGAGCGGCGCTCATGCGATGGATAAACACTTCACGCAAACCCCTCTAGAAAGTAATATCCCCGTATTGTTAGCGCTGATCGGCATCTGGTATAACAACTTTTTTGGTTCAGAAACTGAAGCGATTCTTCCATACGATCAATACATGCATCGTTTCGCTGCTTATTTCCAACAAGGCAATATGGAGTCGAATGGGAAATACATCGACCGAAATGGTCATGCCGTATCCTACCAAACGGGTCCGATTATTTGGGGTGAGCCAGGGACTAATGGTCAGCACGCATTCTACCAGCTGATCCACCAAGGAACTAAAATGATCCCATGTGATTTTATTGCACCAGCGGTGACTCACAACCCATTAGGCGATCATCACGATAAACTGCTTTCTAATTTCTTTGCACAAACTGAAGCGTTAGCATTCGGTAAAACCCGCGAAGTGGTTGATGCGGAATTTGCAGCACAAGGTAAAACGGTAGCAGAGATGGAGTATGTTGCACCTTACAAAGTATTTGAAGGTAACCGCCCAACTAACTCTATTTTGCTGAAAGAGATTACCCCGTACTCATTAGGTGCGCTGATTGCGATGTATGAGCATAAAATTTTCACCCAAGGCGCAATTTTGAATATTTTCACCTTTGACCAATGGGGTGTGGAATTAGGTAAGCAACTGGCGAGCCGAATTCTACCAGAGTTGGAAAATAGTCAGGCTGTTGCCAGCCATGACAGCTCAACGAATGGCTTGATTAATTGCTATAAAAACTGGCGTTAATGACGTTTTTTTAAGCGACTAATAGCCTGTAATTGGCAGGCTATTAGTATCCTAATAAAATATGGTATCTGAGCTAACTCATTATAAATCAAATATTTTTTACAAAATTTTCACAATTTGTGTTGAATTAGTGACTTTTTATATAAATTGTTATCTATCTTTAACCTTGCACTATCACAACGTGCTATTCTATCGCCCAATAATTTAGATGAACGATGCTGGTTGTGGCTTTAACACGCTAGAGTAGCAATCAGGGGATAACCATAATTTCTATGGTGGAATTTGATTGAATGCATGAAACGATTTTTACCTCTCATCCTATAAGCTGGTTCGTAGAAGGCGAAGAGAGTGTTCCTGAAAATGTATTAGGTTGGTTGCAAGAGCAAAGGTCGATGACCAAACGGTTTGAGCAGCATTGTCAGAAAGTGACGGTGATACCTTATTTAGAACGCTATATCTCACTGGATATGCTCACCACCGACGAACAAAAATGCTTACCAATTAGTGAGCGTTATTGGCTACGGGAAGTGATTATGTATGGGGATAATATCCCTTGGTTGATTGGCAGAACGCTGATCCCAGAAGAGACGCTCACCGATAATGACAAAAAATTAGTCGAGCTTGGGCGAGTCCCATTAGGGCGCTATCTCTTTAGTCATGAACACCTAACCCGAGATTATATTGAAATGGGCACCAGTGCTGACCGCTGGGTTCGCCGTTCCTTACTTAGACTGTCCCAAAAACCATTATTATTAACCGAAATATTTTTACCTGAATCACCTGCATATAGATAACTATCTAACATAATTCAAATGACGTTTATGGGTAAAATAGAAGCATAAAGGAGCACGACAACGTGGAGGGAAGTATGGCGCTAAGTAAATGGCATGCATACAGCCGTTTAATGCGTATTGATAGACCTATTGGTTCACTCTTATTGCTGTGGCCAACCTATTGGGCGCTGTGGATTGCGGCCCAAGGCTCGCCAAGTTTGCATATCCTGATTGTCTTTACGGCAGGTGTATTTTTAATGCGTGCCGCAGGCTGTGTTATCAATGATTTTGCTGATCGTAATTTCGATGGGCACGTAGAAAGAACCAAACACCGACCACTGCCTAGCGGTGATGTCACGGAAAAAGAAGCAAAAATCCTATTTGCTGCGCTGGTGGGGCTCTCTTTCTTATTGGTATTGAGTTTGAATACCATGACTATCTGGTTATCGGTCGCAGGCTTAGCGCTAGCGTGGATCTACCCGTTTGTAAAACGCGTGAGCCATTTACCTCAAGTCGTATTGGGGGCTGCATTTGGCTGGTCAATCCCGATGGGATTCTCAGCCGTTAGTGAGTCCTTACCATTAGTTTGTTGGTTACTGTTTTTAGTGAATATTATCTGGTCAGTGATTTATGACACCCAGTATGCGATGGTTGACCGCAACGATGATTTAAAAATTGGCGTGAAATCGACGGCGATTTTGTTCGGTCAATATGACAAGCTGATTATTGGTTTACTACAAATTGTCATGGTTGGCTTGCTGGTGGTGATTGGCTCATTGGCTAACTTAGGCATGGTTTATTATGGTTCGTTAGTGCTAGCCGCTGCGCTGTTTGTTTATCAGCAGCAATTGATGGTGAACCGGGAACGAGCGCCGTGCTTTAAAGCGTTTATGAATAATAACTATGTCGGTTTAATTCTGTTTTTCGGTATGGTTGTCAGCTATTTCTAATCAGTGAAATGGATAAAAAAAGGGTAATGCAAATGCATTACCCTTTTTTGTTGGTGCGTCTCGCTGACTTGTGAGATTACTCTTTCGGTACTTCTGAGCTTGATTCGGTCGTTTCCGGTGTGCTTATTGGTGCCGGTTTCGGTGCTGAAAGCTCTTCAGTTTGGCTCACGCTTTCAATGGTCAAACGGATTTCCGGTGACATTAAGCGGGCAAGCACTGCATACAGTTTTTTCGCATTGGTAGAGAAAATATCGTTCTCGTTATTATCGATGTACCCTTCATCTTTGAGTGTATCGACCAATGTCGAGAACACGGCCTTATCAAAGAATTCAGGGGCATTAATACCGTGTAGAACGGACAGACGCTGCGCGAGCATGCGGCTTTCTTTTTCCAATGTATTGCGGCTGACTTCTGGGCTTGCATTGAGTAATGATAGCGTGATGGCATAACGTTGCAGTGTTTCACGAACACCTGCTGCCAGCAGCTGTAAAGGACGAATACGGCGAGGATTTAATACCACCATATTATCGTCTTTCAGGCAGATCAACTTTTGGCTGTTCAGCTCATCAATCAATGTATCCACAGTGCTGACGAGTGCGTTAGTGTCATAACGCATAAAGAGTTCAGCTTTCAGGAATGGGTAAATCAGACCAACTTGCTGGTGGATTTCTTCACGACTAATACGTTCATGGTGTAGCACCATGCTGGCTATCAATGATGGCAGAACCAGTAAATGATGGATATTGTTACGGTAGTAAGTCATTAAGACGGCATTTTCGCGAGGCAGGATAATGATATCCCCCATGCTATCTTTTTCGACTTCAAACTTATTCATCTGCAATGCGTGTTCGAGAAGCTCTTCTGCCGTTTTGTTCGGCGTCGTTGCATCTGCGGTATAAGGTACATTACGCAGTAGTTGCAGATAGCATTCGATTTGCTCAATCAGTTGTTCGCGGGTCAGTGAACGTTGACGCGACGCTAACAGTGCTGTTGAACATAAGTTAATCGCGTTAGCGGCTGCCGCATTATTGATATTCACCATAATGTTATCAGCCAGACTACTGACCGTTGGGTTCAACCAAGTTGGGCGCTGAGGCTCAATAGGGTCAATGGATTCACGCCAATTAGGTACGCGATTATTTAAGTATTGGGTGAGCGAAATTGGCTGACCAAAATTCACATAGCCCTGACCTAAATTACGTAACTTACGTAAACCACGTACCATCGAGAAGAAGCCTTCTTTCTCTTTTTCCGCGCCACGTAATTCTTTCGCGTAAGTTCCCACTTCCATCACATGCTCGTATCCAATATAGATAGGGACGATAGTGATAGGGCGAGAGTCTCCACGTAACATGGCCTGCAAGGTCATCGACAAGGTACCGGTTTTAGGTTCCAGCAAGCGACCTGTACGTGAGCGTCCACCTTCCACAAAGTACTCAATCGAATAGCCGCGAGCAAAGAGCTCACTGAGGTATTCGCGGAATACGGTAGAATAGAGTTTATTGCCTTTAAACGTACGACGAATAAAGAATGCCCCTAAACGGCGGAAAATGGGACCTGCTGGCCAGAAATTGAGGTTAATACCAGCTGCAATGTGCGGTGGTACCAGCCCTTGATGATAGAGAACATATGAAAGCAGCAAGTAGTCCATGTGGCTACGATGGGACGGCACATAGACAATTTCATGACCATCTTGAGCCAATTGACGAACACGTTCAGCATGCTGAACGTTAATCCCTTGATACAAGCGGTTCCATGTCCAACCTAAAACTCGGTCAGTGAGTCGTACTGCTTCATATGAGAAGTTAGCGGCGATCTCTTCCATCATCGCCACGGCATTTTGCTGGGCTTTTTGTAATGGAATTTTTTTGCTGCGAGCTTCATCTTCGACGGCTTTTTCAATCGCTTTAGAAGAAAGCAATTTATTAAAAAGCTCATAACGTGCAGGCAGTTTTGGACCGACAGCCGCCAAACGTTGGCGAGAGTAATGAATACGCGCCACACGAGCGAGTTTATTGGCAATAATCGTGTCGGTACCATGCTCTTGCGCCATTTGACCCAGTGAAATACTGGGTGAAAAACGCACAAAGCTATCGCGCCCTAACCAAAGGACGGCGAAGAATTTTTGCACACCGTTTAGTAATTTCAGGGGTGCAGGCTTATGGCCTTCGCGTCCAGGCGCTCGCCCGAACATGACCGATGCTGGCAGCATTTGAATATCTAGATTTGGATTATTTTTATGCAAATCAAGATACGCATGGAATATTTTTACTGACTCTTTACGTGGATCTGGAGAGTAGTAACGGAATACACGCGGACCATCATCAATGAACACATAGGCAGGGAGCTGGGTGCCATTGATGTCGTTATCCACGAGAGGATCAGGTAAACCAATCGCTAAGCATTGTTGGCGAAGCGTGAGAAGGTCGGACTTTGAGTGATATGGCAAAACGTACAGCGTTGGCTTGTTTGGATCAAGCTGCAACTCTGTTATCGGGTCCGTTGGAATTAGTTTACTTTTTACCAATAATTTCAGTGGTAAATTCAACGTGTTGTAATATATTTTACGCCATAGTGACATAAACGATTATAGCCTCTTGTTAGTAATGCTGCGCAATCATATCAGAAAGCAGTGTTTAGATCTGTTATCGATAATTCACTTTGACTGCAAAAGTTGATTATTGTTTAAAAATTAAGGAAAAAATATGGCAAGTCAAACTAAGGGACTCACGCGAGTTATCAAAGCAGCTGGGTACTCCCTTAAGGGTTTAAAGGCAGCATGGGTGAATGAAGCCGCATTTAGGCAGGAAGCGGTTGCTGCTATCATTGCGATAATTATAGCTTTTTACTTGGACATTAGCCAAATTGATAGAATTTTACTGATAGGTTCAGTGGTTTTAGTCGCGATCGTCGAGTTAATAAACAGCGCTATTGAAGCCGTTGTTGACCGTGTTGGCACGGAATATCATGAATTATCGGGCCGAGCAAAAGATATTGGCTCCGCTGCGGTCTTTGTCACCATTGGATTGGCGTTATTTATTTGGGCTACCGTTCTCTGGGAACGTTATTTCGCACTTTAATAGTCTAAAAATAACAAAAGAGAGAAAAAGCAAAGAATTCAGCAATAAATTACAGATTTTGGCTAATTTAACAGTTCCCAATCCCCATTTACCTGTATATACTCACAGTTTGACTGTATAAACAAACAGGGGAACGGGATGAAAGCACTGACAGCTCGACAGCAGCAAGTTTACGATCTGGTGCGTGACCACATTTCGCAGACGGGCATGCCACCAACACGCGCTGAAATAGCAGCAAGTTTGGGATTTCGTTCGCCTAATGCGGCAGAAGAACATTTAAAAGCCTTAGCTCGTAAAGGGGTTATTGAAATTGTTTCTGGAGCTTCCAGAGGCATTCGTCTGTTGTTAGAAGAAGAAACCGAAGATTTAGGGCTTCCTCTGATTGGGCGTGTCGCCGCCGGCGAACCATTGCTTGCACAAGAACATATTGAAAGTCACTACCAAGTTGACCCAGAGTTATTTAAACCTCATGCGGATTTTTTATTGCGTGTGAATGGTATGTCGATGAAGGATATCGGCATCATGGATGGTGATTTACTCGCGGTGCATAAAACTCAGAATGTCCATAATGGACAAATAGTTGTGGCTCGTATCGAGGATGAAGTCACCGTTAAGCGCTTTAAACAACAAGGCAATCGCGTTGAATTGATTGCTG
This sequence comes from Providencia sp. PROV208, assembly GCF_028479465.1. Taxonomy (NCBI): domain Bacteria; kingdom Pseudomonadati; phylum Pseudomonadota; class Gammaproteobacteria; order Enterobacterales; family Morganellaceae; genus Providencia; species Providencia sp. PROV208. The sequence continues at coordinate 29,060 of NZ_JAMPNS010000017.1, forward strand.
AAAACCCTGAGTTTGCGCCAATCGTTGTTGATTTACGCGAACAGAATTTTACTATTGAAGGGTTAGCTGTTGGGGTTATCCGTAATAGCGATTGGCATTGATGATGAGTGATTGAGTCTGGTAGCAGACTCAATATCTCTTTTTATCGGGTGTTTTTTCTTTATATTGTTCTTCCGTTTATATAGGCTTTTCTTTTTATATAGCCATATAACTCTTATTCACTTCGCTCTATCTATCTATCTATCTATTGCCTCTGCCATTAGGTTGTTATCTATTATAGCTATGGCGCGAGACGTTAATCTTATTAACCTTTGCTGATAGGTTTTTTACGGTTTTTTCTTTGGATTAGATGGGGGCTGATGGTCATGATCGCAATGTTCATGATCTTGGCAACTGGTGATTTCAACGCATTTTTGACATAAACCATGGTTTTCTACAACGGTATGCCTGAGATGAAAATGATTTTCTTCAGCAAGCGTACTAATAGCCTTTTCTATGGTTGTACAATCACTTTCCGTCACATTCCCACAATTATCACAAATCAACATCACTGAGATATGGCTTGGATTATCCACATGGTGGCAGACCACATAACTGTTTGTGGATTCAATTTTATGGATAAACCCTTGTTCCATTAGGAACTCTAAGCCGCGGTAAACAGTAGGGGGTTTAGCTTGAGGTTCTATTTCACGCAGCAAATCAAGAAGGTCGTAGGCACTAATCGCCCCATGTTGCTGTGCAATTAGTCGTAAAACCGTTTCTCTTTGTGGAGTTAAACGAACACCTCGAGACTGGCAAATACGTTCGGCCGTCGTAAGCAGCATATCTTCACTGATTATTGTCATCTTGTCTGGCCCCACCTAAATAGCGCTTCAAATGTTTATTACTGTTTAGTTTATCATAACTTCGGCTCCTGTTGCGTTTGAAATGATGTTTATGGAATAAACAATTTTCCCTACAATTAATACAGAGTTTTAACTTTAATAAACGTATGGTTAATAAATAACAGATACCTTATTTAAATGGTCAGCTTTTTTATTTTAAATAAAACTCTAATTGCTACATTTTGGTTAATAAATTGACGATCTATTTAACCAAATAAAAACAAATATTGAAATTTATGGTTACTGCTTGATGCATATTTTAATTAAGACTTATCTTACCGTCTGTTTTTTATATAGCAATTACTTGTGTAAAGGTGACTATTCTTGGGTGTTAAATCTAATAAATTTTCCTTTTATTGGGTTATTAGTTTGTAAATAAATATAAATATAGATTTTTATAATTATAAGGTTTTTGCAATATTTTGAAATTTTTATAAATACAAAATGAAGTCTTCATATAAATCTTTCTAAGTAATTTATTATTTCTTCAAGTTTGCTTACTCATTTAATGTTTAAAGCTTGTTTATGTCGGTTTTTCGATATAAAAAACCAAGCTAACTCTCTATTTGGGTGTTTTTTGACAACATATATCACATATGTAGAATTGACATCAGAAAATATCACAAGGTAGTCATCAGAATTCATTTAGTGTTCTATATCAATTTTAATTAATTAATGAATGAATCAATAATTAATTTGGAAGTGAGAATGTTGGCTCAATGATTTCTGTTTTTTAAATCACATAGATGAGATGGATCTTGTTTATATAAAAAAATCTCTAACCTGAATGAAATTCATCAAGTAGGAAAGCTAGAGGAATCTTCAAGGGCGCACTACTTAAGTAAAGAAACTTAATTCTGCATCGTAGAAACAGGAAAGAGAAATAGCAGTTCCTACTCATTCAAAGGAAAACTTTTATGAAACTGAATAAATTAGCATTAACTCTAGCTTTAGGTTTAGGTGTTGGCGTTTCTGGTGCTGCTTTAGCTGCTGACCCAGTAGAAAGTTCACAAGGTGAAATTCGTTTTACTGGTTTCATCAATGATGTTCCATGTTCAATCGACGCTGACAACCTGAAGCAATTAGTTGAATTCGGCGAAATCGCATTGCACGAACTGACTTCAAACCAATTCCGTTCAGATAGCAAAACGTTCGATATCGTTCTGAAAAACTGCTCAACTGAAACTTATAAAAACGCAAAAATCACCTTTACTGGTTCAACAGTAAACGGTTTCCAAGGCTTCACTGGTGACTTACTGGGCTTAGGCGGTAAAGTTCAAAACGCAGGTATCGTAATCACTAACGGTGCTGACAAAGTTGTTGAATTTGGTAAAGCATTCCCAGGTACTGGTGACGGTTATGCGTTAAACAATGGTGACGGTTCAGAAACTACTCTGCACTTCGCTGCATACGTTAAAGGTAACGAAGACCCAACTAAGAAAGCAACAACAGGTCGTTTTGACACTGTCGCTAACTTCAAAATTGTTTACCAATAACAGTAAGTTTCTATAGAGAATAAATATGGCGTAGTCATACGCCATATTTTTCAAACTATTTTCATTGTCTTTGTTTTTATAGGTGCGCAGTTAATGAAAAGCATGAAACTAAATCTAATTACAAAATTAATGCTTTTAATGTTAACGCCAATGGTTGCACTCTCTGAAGAAGCCGTTGATTTTAACACCGACTTCATTGATTCTGACGGTAAAGAAAACGTCGATTTCAGTAAATTTTCTCACGCCAATTATGTCCCACCTGGAGACTACTCTTTAGCGATTGAAGTCAACCGCGCTAAGGTTTCTATGGAACAACCTATCACATTTTTTAATCCTAATTACGACGATAAAATTTCATTGGCATGTGTTACCCCTGAAATTTATGCGCTATTGGGATTAAAAAAGGAATGGGATAGCCAAGTCAAATGGCTAGATGATGGAAAATGTTTGGATATTCGTTCTGTTCCCGATATGACAATTCAAGGGGATTTGGCGAAGAACGTTGTAGAGTTCAATATTCCTCAGGCCTACATGGAGTATTCAGACCCTGATTGGGACCCACCATCACGTTGGGATGACGGGATTATGGGCGCATTTATTGACTATAACGCGACAGGACGCGTTGTTAATAAACAAACCGGCGATAAAGGAACGAAATCAGGTCTGACGGCCACGGGGACTATGGGGGCAAACATCGGAGCATGGCGTTTGCGTGCTGACTGGCAAACACAAAATGGTGAGCTGAATAAAGGCAGTAAATCATGGTCTTGGAACCAGTTATATGCGTATAGAGCCATTCGCTCGATGAGTGCTCGCCTGACATTAGGTGAACAATATTTAACATCAAATCTGTTTGATAGTATTCGTTTTATTGGTGCAACTCTCGAAACCAATGAAGCTATGCTACCACCTCGTTTACAAGGCTATGCTCCTGAAATTTCTGGTGTTGCAAAAACGAATGCGACAGTCATAGTTAAACAGGATGGTCGTATTATTTATCAAACAGAAGTCAGTCCTGGTCCATTCCGTATTCAAGATGTGAACTCATTCGGTGGCGGTACACTGGACGTGTCTATCCAAGAACAAGATGGCACGACAACAAATTACCGTGTTGAAACTTCTCGACTGGGTACGTTAACTCGTCCGGGACAGTTGATTTACCAATTTGTGATGGGTAAACCAACGAAAGATGACCATAACACTCAAGGCCCTGCATTCAGTATGGGGTCGCTGTCTTGGGGTGCGACGAATAACACCACTGTTTATGGCGGTTTGTTGGCATCATCCGAATATCAAAACGTCGCATTTGGTTTGGGACGTGACTTTGCGCCATTTGGTGTGTTATCTGGAAACATCAATATTTCACACGCGCAAATGGGTCGATTGGATGACAATGAAACGTTGACGGGGAATTCCTATAACCTGACGTATTCAAAACAATTCGACGAAATTAATAGTCAGATTACCTTCGCGGGTTATCGATTCTCTGAAAGAAACTATATGTCGATGAGTCAATTTGTTGACCGTCGTTATAGAGGGGATAAGGTCGATAGCGGTAAAGAGCTTTATACCATTATTTTTGGTACCGCATTCCCTGATTACAACGCGAATATGTATTTGAACTATTCACACCAAACTTATTGGAATAGAGCGTCTACAAACCAGTACAACTTTACGCTATCGAACTATTTTGATATTGGCAAAATTAAAAATGTCAGTCTGAGTGTGACGGCATATAAAACGAAATCACGCGATAGCGATGATGACGGTATTTATTTAAATCTGATGATCCCATTGGATAAAAATGAATCAAGTATTAGCTATTCCGGCTCGTATGCAGGGGGTAATAATACCAATAACGTTAACTACTATAGTCGAATTGATAATCGCTCTTCTTACTCGGTTTCTGCGGGTAACTGGGATAAAGACAAGTTAACGACAGCTGGTACCTATAGTTATGATGGTGATAGAAGCCAATTAAACCTCAGCGGAACTTATATTCAAGATAATCAAACAACCGTCTCGATGCAGTTAAAAGGCGGAATGACCATGACAGGCGAAGGCGGGGCATTACACCGTAATAATTCAATTAAAGGCGGATCAAGAATATTAGTCGATACTAATGGTGTCGCGGATGTACCCATCTTAAATGGTGTTACACCCGTCGGGACTAACCGCTACGGTAAAGCGGTGATCACGAGTGTGATGGACTATAACCGTAATAACTTAAATATCGATCTGAAAAATGTGCCAGATAATGCCGAAGCATTGCAATCGACACAATATGCAACGTTGACTGAAGGTGCGATTGGATATCGTAAGTTTAATGTCATTACGGGGCAAAAAGTAATGGGAATTATCAGCTTAGCTGATGGGGACTACCCACCGTTTGGGGCTTCAGTCAAAAATGCGAAAAAAATAGAAGTGGGAATTATTTCTGATAAAGGTTTTGTTTATTTAGCGGGTGTTAATCCATCAGAGTCTCTTGATGTGGTATGGGGTGATGATGCTTCATGTCATATTCAATTGCCTGAAAAATTAGATAACAACATGGAACATAATGTTTTATTACCATGTAAATAATTATAAATAAATTTTTAACGTCAACGGTGAAAATATGAATTTATTAAATAAACGTAATGCGGTAGCAGTGTTAAGTGCCTCATTACTCGCTCAGTCAGCCTATGCGGCAATTGCAATTGATAGAACTCGTGTCATTTATAACGAGGGCGATAAGTCGGTGAGCGTAGGTTTAAGTAATGAACATAAAACCAGCCCATATTTGGCACAAGCATGGATAGAAAACGATAAAGATGAAAAAGTCAATTCACCGTTTATTGTGACTCCGCCAGTGCAGCGACTTGAAGCGGATACAAAAAGCCAAATCAAAATTCAATCGGTTCCGGCTATCGCTAAATTACCTAAAGATCAGGAAAGTGTTTATTACCTGAACGTGAGAGAAATTCCACCTCGTAGCGAAAAAGCCAACGTATTACAAATTGCATTACAGACAAAAATTAAATTGTTCTATCGTCCTGCTGTAATTGCAACTAAAGAAAGAATGGATTCAATTCCTCAGGAAAATGATATCAAACTGGTCAAGCAGGGTAGTGGATATATCGTTAAAAATCCAAGCCCTTATTTCTTATCCATAACTCAATTGAAAAAAGGCAATACGGACGTTAGTAATTTTGAGCCAATTATGGTTCCACCGCGTGGTGAAGCTGGTTTAGGCAAAAACACAGGAGATATCGGGGCATCACCAACCTTAGTTTATCTCAACGATTTTGGCGGTACGATTGACTTGAAATTTAACTGCAGCGCGGTTGAGTGTTCTGTCGTACCTAGAAAATAAGGTCTGCCGCTATGATGTCTATTAAAAATTTAGCCAAGGTATTATTGATATCATCGATTCTTTATACGTCAGGTACCTTTGGATTCTCAGGTTACCTGTATGTGGAAATTAAAGGTGTCGTCTTATCCAAGCCCTGCCAGATTAATAATGGACAAGCCATAGAAGTCGATTTTGGCGATGTCATGACTACGCGTGTTGAAGGTGAAGTGTATAAGCAGCCAATGGACTACACGATTACTTGCAAAGACGGTGTTCAGCCAAAATTGAATATGTATATTGACGGCGTGCCCGCGGTGTTTGACCAACGGGCGCTTAAAACGAGTGTTGATAATCTTGGAGTACTTTTTAAAGCGGATACCAGTGATTTCCCATTAAAAAGTAAGCGCACGGTTAATTTTGCATCACCCACTAAATTATTTGCGGTATTAGTGAAGAAAAGTGGTGCAGATCTCCCAGCGAAAGCCTTTACCGCCAACGCAACACTCAAAGTCGAATATCAATAAGGGTGATAAACATGCGGGACATTTATAAGCTCATTGGGATGTTTTTACTGTTTATCATCTTCCCTTTCTCTTCAGTGGCGAAAGACAATGAAACAGACATTCTGATTAAAGGTAATTTAGTTACCCCTCCACCGTGCCATATTGATAACGGCAAAGATATTGAAGTGGATTTTGGTAACGTCTCCATTAAGTCTATTCAAGGTAATGCTCAAAAAAGGCAAGTAAATTACCAAATTCAATGTGAAGAAAATAAGAATAACTGGGCCATGTATTTAATGTTGAATGGCGCCAAAAGTACATTTGATATCAATGGATTAAATGCAGGAATTCCTAACCTTGCTGTTAAGTTTCAGCTGGGCGATCAAACATTAGATTTAGGTAAAAAATATTTAATCAACCCAAGTAACCCTGGTGTACTTTGGGCGGTATTGGTCCGAGATGGCAATAAGGAACTCAAAACAGGTGACTTTATTGCAAACGGAACCTTGCTTGTGGAGTACCAATAATGAATAAAAAAATACGTTTTGGAATTTTATTTGTCTTACTGGGAAACCTTGTTGCGATGGGAACGTATCCTGTGCAGGCTGCACAGAATAATATGAAAATTAAAGGGACGTTAGTGAATTCTCCTTGCGTAGTCTTACCTGAAAATTCAAAGGTTGAAGTCGACTATGGGGATATCCGACTTTTGGACATCTACGAGCCTGGATTTCAATTTCCCAATGAGCAATTCACGTTAGTACTGTCTGATTGTGATCTGACGATTGCACAAAAAATGAAAGTGAAATTTTCAGGAACTGAAAACTTACAGTTACCCGGTTCTCTCGCGTTGACAGGCAGTGATTTAAATCCAGGCTTAGGGATTTTTATCGAGCTATCGGATGGCACTCCGATGAAAATTAACCAATTTTCATCGCTAATGCCAATCAGTAAAGCGGGTAAAAATGAATTACAGTTTAATTCATTTATTAAAGCAACATCTGATGTTGTGAATAATAAGCAAGTGAAGGTGGGTAAAATCTCCGCCACTGCAACATTTATATTTGAATACGAATAATTTTATTATGAAAGTGTATTGCTTTGATTTGTTTTGGTTTTATTAAATATATAAAGAGAGCTGAAATGGGAAAACGAATTCAAAGGTTATTATTAATACCGTTGCTTTTTATAAGTTCGCTTGGCTATGGATCGACTTATTTTTCGTATGTTGAAGATATTGTTAATTCAGGTAGTAGCCACACTTATTATTACCAATTTGATTATTGGAAAGCGAATTCTCCTACGGAACCAAATCCTTGTGTTGCTGTTTTAGGCTCCGCGGGTTCTCGAAATTGTTATTTTACGATTAACCATCTACATAAAGCACCGAATATTGGGGGGGCTGGGTCTCGTAAGGACTGGGAATGCGCTATAAATTTTGCGACTTACCCGACGATGGCATCGATTATCGATGCTGCGCAAAACCAATGTGGTCTGAGTTTTCCTAAAAAAGGAGAAACCCGTCACTCAGGTTCTATTACCGCAGATGAGTGTGTTGGGATCTTTTTAGACACAAACCGCACCAGTAGCTCAGCAAAAATGTTACCCGGCGGAATTTGTGGCATTGCACCGCCACCAGCAGGTAAATGTTATTTCAACTATGTTGCCAATAACCGGCTCGAATTAGACCATGGATCGTTAAATGCAGGTGATCTGAATGGGAATACTCAACGCGGGTTCTTCTCTATTGTTTGCAACCAAAACATGCGAGTAAAAGTGTCTTCAAATATGTTGCAGGAATATGTGCCTTTACGTTCGAATGGCGAATTAATGTCGCGAGTGACATTGAACGATCAGCCTGCATGGCTTGGTACTATTATCAATGCAAGAGCAAACACGAATGAACTTGTAACTGTGGAATCAGTGTTGAAAACAAATGGTACGGTTGCACCAGGGAATTTTAGTGGTGTATTGACTCTGGTTATGACTATTCCATGATGTAAAGAAACAAGAATTTTGTATTCGTCATTTTCCCATGTTGACGGTTTTGCCTACTTAAACGTAATTGTTGGTAGGCTTTTTTTATTCTATTTTTTATTTATTAGAAATAGTGGTTATTCAATATAATACTTATTAGGTATTTTGATTGTCTAATTCTATTCTTACTCTGCAGAGCAAGTAAAAGCGGAATAAGCTTCATCTTTTAAAATATAAATATTATCTTCCATTTTATTAACATTTACATAATATTTTATTTTGTCTTTTTCTAATTGTATAAAATTAGAAAATACGTCATTAGGGGTGTTATCAGAATTTGTAACAGATGAGGAATTCATTATCACTGCATAATTACCCTTTTTATCTACAGGGGTATAAGAGAAATAAACAGCACGATCTAGTCGATAAATAGTTTCTTGATTTTTTATATAACCATAAAAATTCATTCTCCCATTATGATTGTCTGAAATCTGTAGAGACATTTTAGATTTGAGAATAATACCTTCAGGAGTACTATTTTCTTTTATCCATACTATTTCAGAATGGCAAAGTTTTATATCTTCTTTCTCTTTTTCGAATGTTAAATATGAGATAGGGGCAATAACTGCAGCTAAAGCCGCAGTAATAAGATACTTTTTCATTTAAATTCTCTGATCGTTAATAGAAACACAGTCAAAATGATTATTTTTTTCTTTGCAGATACTTATTGCTGCATTCTTATCAAATGAATAAGATGCATTTACGTCAGATAGAACAATAATTCTTTTGGGCTCATCACAAGAGATATTATATTTATCTAGCTTTTTATTAATAAACTCTAGATTAGTTTTAATAGCTTGTTCATTCAGGTTTATAGGTGATTGAAATACACAGCTATCTCGAACTCCGAAAGTTGTATAACTATTTTTAACTGCTCCTTGGTTGGTTAACTTATTGATAAATAAATAAAATAATAATATCACCACTAGTGGTAATATCATAAAAAATAATATTTTTTTCTTTTTATGACTGTTTTTTACAGTATTCTCTTCTAAAGAATCAATAGGTTTTATATTTAAATCATTAGTAATATTACTGAATGGAGTTTGAAATGACATTGTTCCATGAATATTATCAGAAATAGGAATATCTATAGCTTCATCGGGTTGATGGGCTAATAATTTCTTAGATGGTGTAGTGAGCATTTCTGTAATCTGATAATTATCGGAGGTGATAATTTCATTAGATACAATTAGCTTATTGTCATTATCCATTGCAATACTGGAAAGGTGGCTATCAATTCTAAATCCTTTTTTGGGAACTGTTACAATTGTTTTTGGATCAATACCAACCAGCTCAAGCTTTTTTCTGATTTCACTGATATAAGTATTTAAATTATTATTAGAGCCAACAAGACCATATTCTTCCCAAACATTTGTAAGAAGTTCATCACGAGTTGCAATTCCTTTTTTTAGATTTAATAAAAGGATTTCACCAAATAAACGAGCAGCGGGTTTAGATAATTCAATATGTTGATCTGGATCATCTTTTAGAAAAATACGGCTTGTTCTTTGCTCAAAAATAAATTTGTTATCGATTGTATAATCATGTTTTTCAATCATAGTTACCATCAGCTCTCTGAAATTCAAATAATTCAATAGCTAAGCCACTCATTAATTATTAGCTTAATGTAATTTAAGTGAAATTTATATTGGGGATTTATAGATTTTATTAATTTAATTATGAGTATAGTCTAAATAGGGATTTGAATAACTTCAAGTATTCGGTGATGAGCTTTTTTGCAATAAATTAGCAAAAATATTGATTTGAATATGAAGATGGAGCTATTAACTAAATTAAACAATAATCCTAGATTATTATTATAAATAAATTCATTTTTTGTGTTACATCGACAGATAAAACTAAATTTTTTAGAAAGTTAGGCAGGGTAATTTATAAGAATAATCCTAAGTGATTTCGCTTAATTTTATTTATAAATTAGTTTAATGAATAAAACAATTTATTTTTTTGATTATAAGGCAAGAAAGTAAATTCTTGCCTTATATAATTAAGTACTAGTATTTGTATTCAATTCCTAACCAATAGTTACGACCTTCCTCTATATAGCCATCGGTATATTCATAGGATTTGTCGAACAGATTGTTGATTGAGCTATTCACTGAGAGCCCATGCCCTAAGTCATAGTCTACGCGTAGATCTGTTTTGGCAAACCCGCGCACTTTGTCTTCACTATCTACATAGTTGAATGCCCAGCTTCTAGCTTCTTCTGTAATGGTGATGCTTATTGGTTGATAAGGTGTAAATTTTACCCATGCAAAGGCTTTATGGGTTGGCAATTCAGCCACATGGCGGACGCTGTAATGCTGAGGATCAGCATGGATGTAACTGTAGTTTATGCCCGCCTCCATCCAATCCGTAATTTGCCCAGTAGTGCCTATATCTGCGCCGACATAATTCACTTTACCGCTGTTACGGTTTTGCAGCAGTGTGCCGCCTTTTTTATTCTCGCCCACATGGTGCGCCATAATGGCATCCGAAACGTGGTTATAGTAGGTACTCGCCGTGTAGCTCCACACAGGAGTGAAATGCCCTTTATAGGTTAAATCAAAGGTGAGTGCGCGCTCTGCATCCAAATGTGGGTTAATGAGGAATGAATCGTCATTCTTCATTTTGTTTTCGGTGTAGCGTTCTTTTTGTGTCGGGAAACGACTTCGTTCTGATACGGAGAACTGAACGGTATCTTCATTTTCGAGATGGTAACGCGCCATCATTTCCCAATTAAAGGCATGCTGGTTATTATTGTCATAGCGCTGAACACCTTCCATTGCCCCTGTTTTTTTGTTGTAGATGTAGCGCTTACCATCATCACTATCACGCCAGTCATAACCAATACCACCGATAATATCGAGCTTATCCGTAGCAACCCATTGATATTCGGTAGAAACTGACCAAGTTTGGTCTTTATAACGGTCAAAAGGATTGGTTTTATTGCTACGAGAGCGGTGAACATCTTCTTTCCAGTGAGCGGCAAATGACAGCATATCTAATTCGCGTACAGTAAAGTCAGCGCGTAAATCGGCACCATTGCTGTAGTCATCATAGCGGCTATAGTTGTAATTGCCTTTTTGATAATCTTTTACGGATTTATATTGGTGCAGTGTATTTTTGAATGAGTCGTGGTAAATACGGCTTTGTAGTGCAATATTATCGGTGACCTGTGTGGTGCCATTAAAGTAGATGCTCTCTTTATCATAGGCTGGCCATTGCCAGATTTGTTGTTTATCTGAGTTGGCATTTGGCGCGCTATTTTTGTCGCCATCTTGTTTAATGTAAGTGACGACATACTCATCGGCTTCGCGTGGTGTCCAACCCATTTTCAGCATTAAACGCTTATCATCAGTAGCCGAGTTAGTACGGCGCCCATGAGTACCGGCATAAGGGTTATTATCATCAGAACTTGGTAACCCCATAAAGCGTTGCTTATATTGACTACCACTAACTTGAATAAAGCCTAAGTCATTACGAGCACCAAGACGAGCACTGACGTTATGAGCATTGTCCGCACCTCGAGCAAAACCTTGATTAAAGCTTAAGTTAGCTTCAAACGGCTTTTTCGGAGTTGCGGTCGTTAAGTTGATTGCGCCGCCCATTAAGTTAGGACCTTGCAGTAGGGATGTATAGCCAGTAGAGAGTTCTACACTGGCGAGTTCGCTGGTCATAAAGCGCCCAAGATCGAGCGTACCATCATAAGGCACATAGGTTGGAATACCATCGAAGAAAACGGGGACTTGGCGGCTGTCAAAACCGCGTACATTCACTTGGGTTTCATTACGGTTACCGGATTTTTGAATGGCTACACCAGGGAGCGTACTGAGTGCTTGTGCGACGTTAGTTTTATTAAGCTGCTTCATTTGTGATTCAGTGATCACATTAGCATCTGCGGCAAGTGGGGTACTCCACACTGACATAACGTCATGGCTGGTTTCAGTTTGCGATTTTTTAGGTGCACTTTCGGTGTTGTTTACTGCTGCTTGCCCGTGTGCTGCGAATAATGCCATTCCTATTAAATAGGTAATTTGTTTTATTTTCATTATTGGTTTCCAGTTAGTTTTTATTGCGATGAATTTCGATATATATAAATATATATAGCGATAGGCGTCGCATTTGCCATAAAACAGCATCCCGCGGCTAACCGCAGGACAAGGTTTTAAATCTGTTATTCAGTACGTTTAAGATTTAAATATCTGTACTTTGATATCTCTCGGGTTTGCGTAGTAGGGCGCTGAGGTGACTAATAAAGGGACACCTGTTTGGGCAAAACGCTCGATAGTTTGTAGGTTAACGCCTCCGGCAATGGATAAGCGGCTATGGGATTGGGTATCAACCACTTTGCGCTGTAATTGCTGTATCTGTTCTACCGGTAGCTTATCAAGCTGCACAATATCGGCTTTGGCATCAATGGCGAGTAAGGCTTGGTCATAGTCATCGGCTTCGACGATAATCTGTTTTTCAGGTGCAGCGGTTCGCAGTGTATGAATATGAGCTTGCCAATCATGAGGATCAGCTAAGCAATTGCGATGGTTGGTGAACAGTAAAACAGTTTCAGCGCTTCCTGCACGATGGATGATCCCGCCACCAGCAAGAATGGCCGTCAGAGCGAGTGGCTTCGTATTGGGAATAGTTTTCCGCGTGCAAGCCAGTTGCCCATTGGGCTGATATTTTTTTAATAGGGTAACCATCTGGTAGGTGTAGTGACTGACACCGCCACACCATTCCAACACATTCTGTACAGCTTTCCAGCCTTGATGCAATGCCTCTACTGAGCCTGAGGCGCTGATTACGCAGCTTTGTGGCTCCACGATATCTCCATCACGACAGTGACATTCGCTGGTAATGCCTAATTTACTTAGCATGCGTTGAGCGATAGTCAATCCACTGATACAGCCTCCTAATTTGGAGGTGAATGTCATGGAACCTTGCTGATGATCAAGTCCGAGAGCACGGCTGGTTAAATCCCCGTACTGAATATCATCGAGGAGCAGCTGGTCAATAAGGGCATCAGGTATATAGATCATAATGTGAGGTCCGCTTCATCCACGACATCCCATGACACCATTGCCCAGCTTCGGGATGGGAATGGCAGTGTTTTGCCCTCTGCGGTTTGTTTATTGTAATAGGCGTGCAGTTTTTCTTTTTCTTCGGCAGTGAGATCTTTGAGTGACCAGTTTATGCTATCAATGAATGCTTCTGCGCTGTCAAATCCGCCAGCATTATGACTGTTAATAAAGTCGACACGAGCATGAATTCCCATTTGATGAAGGATATTGACCGCATAGATATACGTTGGCAGGCTAACAACCTCACGCCCAATTTCACGGATAATTTTTTCATCTATAAAGGTTGGGTTTACGGTATGAGTGGTATAGACGCGTAAGTTAGTCTGGCGATTCAGCTTTAAGAGCGCCGCTTTTAAATCATCTACAAGGGTAGAACGGGATGCGACGGAGATATCGGCTTTTGGTAATTCGTCCCAGCTATCCTCCCATGCTAGTGGTTTAAATTGGGCATTGGTGATGTTCATTTCTTTGGCTCGGATATTCGCCATCTCTAGCATGCCGGAACTGTAATCGATACCTGTAACGGATTGAAATTGGTTTGCGAGATATAGGCTAATGGAACCCGGTCCACACCCGACATCCAGCAATGTATTGGCGCCCGTAAAATCCATTAATTGGCGAAAGCGAATTAAGTATGGATCATTCGGGTTGGCACAGTTTTGTGCCATTTGTTGGGCTTTTTTATCCCAATGTTCAGGTTCTTTACGTGAACGTTGAGCCTGTTGCATGTGCTGCTGGTACATCTGTGCAAAATCGAGTTGGTGAATAAGCATAATCCCTGACCTTAACAAGTAAAATTGAGTGGAAGCTGAAAATGAGCCGTAATGCTCGGCGCATCAATATTATAGAGTTCTGCCAAGTTAGTGAGCGTTAACATACTTTGAGTAGAGCCTTGCCGCGCTTGATGGTGCTTATCTAACAAAATGACATGGTCGGCAATGGCAGCCGCATGCTGGGGATGGTGGGTGGACATCAATACGGTGATGCCATGCTGCTTCAACCCTTGGACATGCTGTAACAAGCGGATTTGGTTACCAAAATCGAGACTAGCGGCGGGTTCATCCATAATCAATAACTGCGGTTTTTGGATTAAGGCTCTGGCAATGAGCACGAGCTGTTTTTCTCCGCCACTGAGCGTGCTGTACAAGCGAGTGGCAAGGTGGGCGATACCCAATTTTTGTAATTGCTCGAGAGCATCGGTTTGCTCTTTCTCGCTCGGGACTGAGAATAAGGACAAATGCGGTGTAAGCCCCATCATGACCATATCGACAACAGAAAATGTAAATGGCGTATCGTGTGCTTGTGGTACGTAAGCAATCACTTTCGCTATATCCCGTGGTTTTAACAGGCTGATAGATTTGCCTTGTAAGTGAACATCTCCATGAATCGCAGGAAGCAGCCCTAATAATGTTTTTATTAGGGTGGTTTTACCACAACCATTCGCCCCAAGCAGGCAGGTCATTTCCCCTTCAGGTAAATGCAGATTGATACCTTCGATGATGGCTTGGCGATGATAACCAATCGCGACATTATTTAGGGTTAACATACTCATTTTACTCGCCTTGTTTGCAGCAAAATGGCTAAGAAAAATGGCGCGCCTACCGCCGAGGTTAAAATACCCAAAGGTAGCTCAATGGCTGCTATCGTTCGTGCGAGGGTATCGGTGATGAGGAGTAATATCGCTCCGATTGCCATTGCCGCAGGAAGTTGATAGCGAAAGTTAGCACCCACTATCATTCGAGTAATATGAGGCACTATTAGTCCTACCCATCCAATAATCCCTGCAATTGACACGGTACTGGCCGTGATCAGTGTTGCGCTGATAATTAAAATGGTTCGATTTAAGGTGACGTTGACCCCTAAACTTTTGGCTTCTTCGTCGGACAAACTGAGCAAATTCATACGCCAGCGCAGCATCAATAAGGGAATAAAACCCACCATCATGACAGGAAGCACGGACCGTAAATCTTGTTGAGTAATGGAGGATAACCCACCTAATAACCAGAATGTAATAGACGGGAGTTGAGTGTAGGGATCAGCTAAAATTTTCATTAATGAAATCGCTGAGCCACACATAGCGCTGATCGCGACGCCAACCAATACCAGAGACAAGATAGGGTCATGCTGGCGCGCTAGACGGGCAATCAGATACACCACGGCTACCGTGATGAGCCCACCTATGAAAGCGAACAGCTGAATAGAAACGAGGGATTGCCCTAAAAAAATTCCCAAAACCGCGCCAACACCGGCACCCGCTGAGACCCCTAGAATATCAGGAGACACGAGTGGGTTACGAAACATGCCTTGATATGCCGCGCCTGCAATCGCAAGTCCTCCACCAATAATGATTGCTGCGAAGACACGAGGAAATCGAATTTGCCAAAATACAGTGCTACTGCGTGGGTTATCCACCGGTGATTGAATGAATAGGCGATACAGTTCTTCCAAGGTTAGTGAGTATTTACCATTGGTTAATGCTATCAACGCACAGAGCAGTAAAATGACCAGCAGCAGCAAAGGCTTAGTTTTCGTGTTCAGCCAGCCCGTAGTCATGACATTTCCATCAGCAAATCAACCTGTGGTGAGGTTAATGATGAATGATAAAACAGCTCAAAAAATTGCCTGAGGTCGTGAGTCATGGTTTCTTCAACGGCATTGTCGAAGTGGCTCTGTAAGCGTCTCATACCCAGTAAACGATTGATGCCCGGTGGTCCGTCTAACCAACCAAATGGCATGCCAGTGAATACCAATAGGTTGTTTGATTTTATGGCACTGAGCCCTGCCCACAGAGGGGAATGAGTAAGGAGTTCAACGGCTTCATCATATTGGGTAATGATAATGTCAGGCTCCCATTGGTACAGTTGTTCCATGGAAACATCGGTTAAACCGTAGAATCCTTCAATATCCACGACATTACGAAAACCCAACATTTCAATCGCTTCGGTATGAATCGAGCCCTTTGTACCTGTTTGTAATCCTTTCGCACCTCTTGCGAGGTAAAAACTGCGGGGGTTTTGTTGTTGGGTCAGTGCAAATTGTTGCGCATTGCTAAGATAGCGTTCTGCGATCATACTCAGTTTTTCAGCCTGTTGATTTACATTCAATAGGCGACCGAGTTGGCGCAGTTGTTGTGGCGCATCAAGAAGCTTGCCATCCATCAGTAGATAAGGGATCCCCGTTTGTTTGGCGACTTTTTCTGCTTGAGAACGGTAAGTATCATCCAGATTGCCTGTATCGAGGATCAAATCAGGATGAAAAGCCAATAACTGCTCAAGGGACAATGTGCTACCCCGCCCAGCAAGGCGTCCATAAACGGGTAAGTTCATCCATTGGGGCGCAAACAAATCGCTATTGCCTTTTTTTAGCGAAATCGAGGCGAAACCCACCATTTTTTCAGGGGCAAGGGCAAACATCAGTAAATCTGCGGGCGGTCCCGCCGTGATCACTTTTTGAATATTTTCATGGGAAGGTAAATGACCAAATAATGCCTCTGCGACAGGGCTACGGCTAAATGCAGGTAAACTATAGAATGCCGTGAGGACCGCGCAGGATTGGAGAAAATGTCGTCTATTCATTGCCATAATTAGTATCGTTATACTTATATTTATATAGCGCGAAAATTAGCGAAGTCAGGCAAGAGAGTCAACAGTAAAAATGCGATACGGCTGAAAAGTCGACGTTTCTGTGATTTAAAGCAATAACAAGGATTGCTATCCATAGACAGATCGCAGAACATAATGAAATATAAAGGCGTATTATAGATATATGGGATATATGAAGAATAAAAGACCCTCTTTGCAAGATGTAGCCGACCGCGTCGGTATCACGAAAATGACGGTGAGTCGCTTTCTACGTAATCCTGAGCAAGTTTCAGAGTCGTTGCGTGGGAAAATTGCGAATGCAGTTGAGGAGTTAGGCTATATTCCAAATAAAGCACCAGACATTTTATCGAACGCCACAAGCCATGCCATTGGTGTCCTACTTCCATCTTTAACTAACCAAGTTTTTGCTGAAGTGATTCGCGGTATTGAAACTGTGACGGATCGCTATGGTTATCAAACCATGTTGGCGCACTATGGCTATCGGGCGGAAAAAGAGGAAGAGCGTTTAACATCTCTACTTTCTTATAATATTGACGGCGTTATTCTTGCCGAACGTACTCATACTGCCCGTACTCAACGCATGCTAAAAACAGCAGGTATCCCCGTTGTTGAAATCATGGACAGTATTTCGCCTTGTTTTGATATTGCGGTGGGAATCGACAACTTTGAAGCTTCTCGTCAAATGACCGAAGCAATGATTGCACGCGGTTGCCGTAAAGTCGTTTATTTAGGCGCTCGGCAGGATGAGCGAACAATTATCCGTTTGCAAGGCTATGAAAAAGCGATGCTTGATGCCAAGCTTACCCCGCGTAATTTGATGACCCAAGAAAGCTCCTCATATTCCCTTGGTGCACAATTGCTTCAAGAGTGCCGCGTGAAATATCCTGATGCGGATGGCTTATTCTGTACCAATGATGACTTAGCGATCGGTGCCATTTTTGAATGCCAGCGTTTAGGGATCAACGTTCCTACCGATTTAGCAATATCGGGTTTCCACGGACATGATGTGGGGCAGGTGATGACCCCTAAACTGGCGAGTATTTTAACACCCCGAGACCTGATGGGGCGCAAGGCTGCGGAAGTGTTGTTATCCAGAATGCGTGGAGAGAAATTACCGCAGAAAAAATTCGATGTTGGTTTTAAGTTACTAACTGGTGAAAGTATCTAGTAAGGTTGCATCGAGTCAGCAAAATATTATTGCGATTATCATCACAGTTCCGTCGTTTTCTTCGCCTATCTAATTGCTAAATAAATATCCACTGGCAATAATGTTACCCGTAACCTGTTACCGGTAACATCTTTGGTAGCTCAAGGCTAAGAGCCTAAATCAAATTTAAAATCTAGAATTAAGTCACCTTTTTTCAACACCCGAGGAGTTTCCTATGAGTGATACCCAAAATCAAAACTACTCATTTGTCTTAATGGGGGTATCGGGTAGCGGCAAATCAGCAGTAGCGAGTGGCGTTGCTCAGCAGTTAAACGCGGCTTTTTTAGACGGGGACTTTTTGCACCCGAAATCCAATATCATGAAAATGGCATCAGGACAGGCTTTGAATGATGATGACCGTCGTCCTTGGTTAGAAGCTCTTAACAGTGCTATTTTTGCAATGCAAAGAACGAATCAAGTCTCGTTAGTTGTTTGCTCAGCATTGAAAAAAAGTTATCGCGATATTCTGCGCCAAGATAATAAAAATCTATATTTTATTTATCTAAAAGGAGATGCAGTCGTTATTGAAGAACGTTTAAAAGCACGTCGTGGTCATTTCTTTAAACCTGAAATGTTGAAATCACAATTTGAAACGTTACAAGAACCTGACGCGCAAGAAACTGATGCTTATGCTGTCGATATTCGTCCTGCCCTCGATGTGGTTATCGATAATACCTGTGCCACTATTCGTCAAATTATGACGGGAGATAAAGCATGAACGCACCTGTAGAAACATTAAGTACCTTAACATTGGTACTGACTGCCGTTGGCTCGGTGGTGTTATTGCTATTTTTAGTCATGTACGCGCGTTTACATGCATTTGTTGCTTTGATGATTGTCTCGATTGGCGCAGGGTTATTCTCTGGAATGCCAGTTCAAGATATTACCGCAACCATGCAAAAAGGAATGGCAGGAACGCTTGGATTTCTCGCAATAGTGGTTGCTCTGGGCGCTATGTTCGGAAAAATTCTGCATGAAACTGGGGCATTAGACCAAGTTGCTCATAAGCTGCTGGATTTATTCGGTGAAAAACGCGCGCACTATGCTGTTGGGATTGCCGGATTAATTTGTGCATTACCGCTATTTTTTGATGTTGCGATCGTTTTATTAATCGGTGTGGTATTTGCCGTCGCAAACCGCACAGGCCATAACGTTGTGCGCTTAGCCATTCCTCTGTTTGCAGGGGTTGCCGCTGCGGCCGCCTTCTTGTTACCGGGACCTACTCCTATGCTGGTGGCTTCGCAAATGGGTGCGGATTACGGTTGGATGATCTTAATCGGTTTATGTGCTGCTATCCCTAGCATGATTTTAGCCGGTCCACTGTTCGGAAGTTTTATTAGCAAGTTTGTTCACATTGATATTCCTGCTGATTACCAAGCACCAAAAGCAGTTGACGGTAAAATGCCAAGCTTTGGATTCAGCTTAAGCCTCGTGTTGTTCCCACTGTTACTGGTTGGATTAAAAACGATTGGTACGCACTTTGTTGAAAAAGGATCTAACTTAGAAAACTGGTTAGAGTTTATTGGTCACCCATTTACTGCCTTATTACTGGCGTGCTTATTGGCAATCTATGGTCTGGGTTTCCGTTACGGTATGGACAAAGAGCGTGTGATGGCAGTGTGTTCTGCGGCAATTCAACCTGCAGGTATCATTCTGTTAGTCACAGGTGCTGGTGGCGTATTTAAACAAGTGCTGGTGGATTCTGGTGTGGGTCCAGCTCTCGGTGATTCACTGATTGGTGCTGGCTTACCTATTGCTGTTGCGTGTTTCGTGTTAGCGGGCGCCGTGCGTGTTATCCAAGGTTCTGCGACAGTCGCGTGTTTAACGACCGTAGGTTTGGTATTACCGGTTATCGGTGAGTTAGGTTATTCCGGTGCTCAACTTGCTGCACTAGCAATTTGTATCTCAGGTGGTTCATTAATTCTGAGCCATGTGAACGACTCTGGTTTCTGGTTATTCGGTAAATTTACGGGAGCGACTGAAGCACAAACCTTGAAAACGTGGACTCTGATGGAAACTATTCTGGGTACCACAGGGGCCGTTGTTGGAATGATTTTCTTCACGTTCTTGTAAGACTCTTTTTGGTAGACAAGATGGAAAGCCCACTTCAGATTCTGAAGTGGGCTTTTTTACGTTATAGCACTGTTTTATTTAATGATATTTTAGGCAAAATGACGTCGTTCATTTTACTTGAGGGTACCGTTATTCTATGAGCCTGAGAGGCTTGAGTCGTTAAGGAAATATGCTGAGTAAACAGTGAAGAGAGACCTAAATCATGGGTTGCACAGAAAACAATTGAATCTTCTAACTTCAGTTCTTTTCTAATGAGATGTATAAAGTTGAGTGCATCTTTTGATGCCATAAAAGCCGTAGCTTCATCTAAAAATATGATCTCTGGTTGCTTGAATAAGGAACTCACTAACATGAGTTTCTGTTTTTCCCCTGTAGAAATAGGAAGATCTGCGATAAGTATATCTTCTAGGGTTTCTTGGCTGATTTTTAATTGGGGGCAGCAAAGCATAATGAGGCGAGCCATAGTTGCATCATCGAAAATTCCATTAAGATTAAAATTATCTCTCAAGGAACCATTAAAATAGGCAGCAACACCCGAGTAGTATGCGATTTTTTGTTGAAAATAGGGTCCGGAAATTTCATTCAATTTAATATTGTTAATCGAGATATCGCCAGAGTAATTTTGAGAAATACCACAAAGCACGTTTATCAGAGATGTTTTCCCAGACCCCGATATACCAGTAATGCCAATAAACTCCCCTGCTTTAACTGTCATGTTGAGATTATCAACTCGTTTTTTTTCATCAATATTGAGTGTTAAATTTGTTGTTTGAAAAATATGTGACTTACTGATTTTCAAACCATTTTCTTTAAACCTAGGTGTTAGGTTATTGATGAGTTGATTAATACTGGATCTGATGTGAAATAAATGTGTTTTAACAACAAAACTGCGGTTAATTGCGCCTGTGATGGCTGCTGAAAGTCGTCCATTGATAATTAAAACGGCGATAATGGACGCCAAGCTGAGCATTCCATTTCCTACGGCTAGGTAGCAAGTGATATACATGACCATCATAGACAGAAATGAATTGGTTCTGATGATCTCTGCCCAATGATGATTCGCATCATTTAATTTTAATTTAACGTTCTCATCTTCATGGTTCTTGGTATCGACATATTGATGAAAATTATTTTCATCAAGGAAGCGAAGCTCCTGCTTTTTTTGCTCTAATGAGTAGTACAGAGCTGATTTTTCATAGTTAATGCTATTGGTTCGCAACATGTTTTGATAAGAGCGGAAGCGAACCTGCACACAGATAAACGCAAGGGCAGCATAATATAAAAATAACAAAATAGAATAAAAACCTAGCATACTGATAATGCATAATGAAAATAAAATCGTTAATCCAATATCATAGACAATTTGTGGCTTAAGCTCCCAGACTTGTAGAATAGAAGATTCCGCTGTTCTGACTTTAATTGAAGCACTTTTGCAATTAGAACGCTGCAGCAAATCCAGAAAATAGCGATTGAAAATACCAATATTAATTTTTATTTCTTGGAGATTTTGTTCATGAATGAAATGTTTAATGAAAAACTCAATTCCAATAATAAAAACAAAAATAAAGCTAATATATAATAATGAGCTAATGGATTCGCTATAAACTAATCGAGAATTAAATAAGTTTGAATATAAAGGGAGTAGTAAAGCGAATAAAATTAAAGGTAAAGAAAATAGGGCAGATTTTGGTGTGAGCTTAACTAATGAATTAAACATTGAATCTTCAGCTAAGTCTTTTGGTATACCGCGAAAGAAAAATAAGTTTTTACTTTCAAGTAATTCTTTCGTGACAATGACATTGTTGGTTAGGTTAGAGAGTATTCCAACCTGATTCTTAATGAGAATGTACTCGCTATCTTTTAGCTCCATGATGAAAAGCTGAGGTAAATTTTCATTTTTTGAGTAAATAATGGATGAATACTGATAAGTAAAAAAATCATTATCAATAAAGCTGTTAATATTCTTTAGAATATTGGATTGCTCATAAGGTTTATTTTTTAAATTTATTTTTTCTCCAAGTTCATTGAAGTATATAAAAATGATATTGTTTAGATTATTTTTTTTCACTTTCTTTCTCTTTTCCCTTGAGGAAACAACTGTTTAATCCATTTTTATCTTCAGCGGGCTTGAGTGCCTTTATGCTTACTTGAGGAATGTTCTTTTTTAGATAAACAGTATTGTAAACCGTATAAGTTAGTGCAGTATCAAGTGTTAGGTTATTCCCATAGCTACAATAAATTTCAATGCTTTTAATTTTATTATAATCAATCGTATTGAGTATTTCGTAATTGAAAGTTAATGATTTCATTGTGTTGTGAATGTTTTTATTTTTATCTTTTATTTCACCACCATTATCTTCAATGCCCAATATTTTTGCTTTATGTTTATTTTCTTCCATATCCATAGCACTAGACATGACATTCGCTAAAAGAACAGCCATTAATAAAATCATGACGGAAACTGACGCGGAAAGCGCGGAGACAAAACCTAACATATCGTTACCAAACGTTAAATGAAATATTATCGCCAATGAGTGCCGTTAGATAATTTAATACTGAAATTTTCTTACTAGAAATATATATCATTACGGGTAACCCATCATGTTCCGGTTCAATGACCGAATCTTGATTTGGCGTGATTTGTACAGAATAAAAGCGCTCTTGAGTCATTCTATCTTTATCAGAAAATGAGTCGGCACTAATTTTTGACACTTTCCCATGGATTATTTTTTTAAATCCAGGAGAGTTAACGACAATTTTTACCGGTAATTCAACCGCAATAAAAGGGCGATATTTTGCATATACTTTAGCGTCGATAACCCGCGTATCTTGTTGTTTTTTTATGACCATAACTAGGTTAGAAGCTTCAACGTATGAACCTTGTTCTAACTCTTTTTCTATACTCAGAATAATGCCATCAGTGGGTGAAACAACACTGTTTGCCCTGATTTTATTTCTTAGTAATTCAATTTGACCACTATTTTCTAATTTTTCTTTTTTCAAGCGATTGAGTTGCTCTTCATTTTCTTGTATTTCACTAATTAATCGTGTTTTGTGCTTTTTTTCCAATAAAGAAATTTCACGTATTAATTTTTGAGCGGTTAATTCACCTGAATTGATCAGTGCTAATGTCCGGCTAACTTCCGTATTGTTATTCAATTTTTCAAGCTCGGGTGCTCTCGCATTATTTAAAAGCACCTCCTTTCTTTTTAGAATTTTTATTTGATTTTGAAGCTCAGTAAGCTCTTTGTTCTGCGCTAAATATTGTGCTTGTAAGTTATTGGTTTCCATGATTAAAAGCATATGCTCAGATAACTCTTTATACGCGCTGAGGGTCTTGCTTCTGTCATTTTTTGCCGTAGACTGAAATTCATCTTCATTATTGATTAGACCATTAATAAGCCCATTTAATAACTTTTTGTTCTCCTCTAAATCATCAATGCGTTCATTAGCAAAATTGACTAAGTTAGACAGCGTTTTTTCTTGATGAAAAACATCTAAGTTTGTATAAGAAAATAGAATTTGATTTTTTTCTATATGGTCACCGGTTTTAATCTTAAATTGGTTGATAAATCCTGATGCTGGACTGATTATCTCTAGCTTGTTAGATAAGCCTGAAATGACGCCATCACCTGGGGATGAAACATCAATTTCAGCAAGAAAAATATATCCCCAAAAAATGATGGTAAGGGTAAAGACAATTTTTATCTTTTTAGGAATTTTTTTCAGATAGTTAAGATGGATTTTCAATTTCAGCGAGCTTCCCTGTTAATTGGATGTATTCCATTTTATTTTTCATATCAGCGATCATTGATTCAGTGATTCTTCTTTCAATGGTCAACATGTCAAATAAAGTGTTAACCATTTCATAGAATGAAGATTGAGAGATATCATACTCACGTTCTTGACTTTTTATCATAGAAGATAATGTATCTCTCTGATTTTTTAAGTTATTTATCTCAATTTCATTCGACGTCGCAATGATGTTTAAATTTTTGACTTTGGCTGTCATTTCACTGTGTTTATAATCGACTTTCCCCTTTGCGGCCTCATAGAGTTTCAATTGGGATAACTCATTCAATTTTTTATCAATATCAAAAATATTTAACTTTAGCTCGACGCCGACATATGATTCGCTATGGTTTCTACTTTGATTTAAATATCGTTCTTCAGCTATTAAATTCACATTAAAAAAAGGATCTTGCTGTTGAGCGTTTTCCTTGATTACATTTGCTTGTATTTTCAATATATTATATTCAATGTTATTTTGAATACTTTGGTCATTTTGAATTTTAATGTTATGTATATTTTTAATAAAATTTTTGGGTAAGCTAACGCCATTGACTGGATAATCTAATCCGGAAATGAGTTCAATATTTGATTTATATTGCATTATCTCTTTTTCAATATTTTTTTGCTCAATATCTATGCGTTGCATTAGTAGCATTGCTTGCTCTAAGTCACTGGATTTAGCAACACCATTTTTGTAACGACGATCAATTAAATCAAAAATTTCTTTTGAGTTTTTGTTTAAATTAGCCGTTTTTTTAGTTAATTCGTTAAGAAAATGAATGCTAAGAAGATTATTTGTAATCGATGCATATAAATCGTCTTTCTCTTTATTTAAATTCAATTGTGAAACTTTTAGTTTCAGCTCTTTTTCATTAAATCGATGATTTAACGCACTATCATAAATAAGAGATGTTGCCGTCAAGCTACTGTTTACATTAGCATCGCCATGTTTCAACTTGCTTGTCGCACTCACTTTAGGTAAATAAAAGTAATCGGTCTGCTTTGCTTTATACCCTTCAGATTCTAGTTCTAACATTTTTATTTTAATAGGATTAGAATTATCTAGTACTCGATTCATAAATGATTCGAAACCATCTTCTTTTTTATTCGCTAAACAGGTGTTGATTAAAATCAATCCAAGTGATAAGCCTAAGACAATATAAGATATACGCATGTAACTATTCCACTGATAATAATGATATTAATTTTTTCTTGCTTTCTAAGGCTTTGGATTTTATCCATTGAATAGAATTTTTTACTTCTAAAATTTCTTTCTCTATTTTTTCATTATTCAACAGTCTGCTTTTTTTCTCTTCTAATAAATGCATGTCATATTTTATATACCAATCATTTTGTGCATCTTTCATCGTAACCAATGTTTGTAAGTTCGCTGTTGTTATTTTTGTTAGTTCTTTGAGTGTATTAGAAATTTCTGTCGCTAATTGGTTATCTTCTGAGACTGATACGAACTTTTGGGCAATGCCTACATTTACGGCTTGCAGAGCAAACAGGGTTTTATGAATATCATTGAGTTCTTCAAAATTAGGCTGTGAATTTTTGCTTTGATCTTTAATGTAAAAGAATTGGAAGAAATTTAAGCTAACTAACAGTAAAACAGAAATTGAGACACCTAAAATAGAGGTCAAAAAGGCAAATGACATAGAGTCTAAAGCCATGGAAATTGATGAAATCATCGCATTCATTTTTTCTGCTACATCACCTTCTCCAGCAAGAGATGCCGATATTGCTGTTATCATTCCAGTTAAACCAATAAATGTTCCGACTAAACCTAAGGATACGGTTACCGAGGCTGATAATTTTGTTTGATTAGCGAGAAAAATATAATTTTTTTGTGATTTCTTTTTAAGGATCTTGTGGCATAAGAAAATAGCCAATGGATAAATATAAATACCAATCATGGTATAGCTTATTTCAGGAGCAAGTAGGATACATTGCTGTATCATGTCTTTTATTCCAGTGATTAGCCAGCATGCAAGAAAGGTAATAAGGTAAAGAAATAGTCCGATATAGTACATTTATTTGTATTCCCAATAGATACATGAATTCCATCCTGGGCAAATTTCATTCGTTCCTTTTTTTAGAATGACTTTTTTATTGCGACCAAGATTTTTAATGATTGATGCTACATAAAGTAAGTTATAGGTGTTTTTTTCTTGACTGTTCTTGATGTTTTTATCTATATAACCATGTAAAATGATGCTGTTTTTATCATTCTCATTGAATTCTTTTGCTAATAAATCGATCTTTTCATCAGAAAGGTTTATTCCGCCTTTGAAATAAAGAACTCGGTTTGATATATCGATCTCTACATGTTCAAACTTCAACTCCCCATAATTAATATACGTGCTTGCAGTTTTTAAACCACTGAAAATAAATACCATTGATACTAAGATAATAATACAAAGTGTTCCGCTTAATCCATCCACCATAGGTGCTAGCTCTTCATCTGAGCCATCATAGTCTTCTTCCATTTTTTGTTTTCTTTAAAATAAATTCATGTCAGGTATTATAATTATAATTAATTTTGACACATCTGGTTTTAAGTTCATAAATATAGGTTATGAGTTCACGATATGCTTTTCATGATTTAATTAGATTTAAAATAGATATAATGCGATTTATGAAAATTGCTAATTGGCATCTAATTAATCACATTAATATCTTTTAAATGGCTAGCTCAATGAATTCAAATAACATAAATACAATTCAAGTAAAAAACTTTAAGGTTCAAGGATTAGACCTTATTATTACAACCCCCGATGGAAAAACAGAAATATTAAAAAATGGTTTATCAGATATCATTTTAGGTGATGTAGTTTTATCCACAGAGCAGGGGGTTGTGCTTACCCAAGATGAGATTTTGTCATCAATATCGATGAATGTCGGAGCCGATGCTGTTTATATTAAGGAACAATTTGTCAGCGACACGGTGGAGGTCGACGCGGTAGAACAAAAAAAACAGAACAATGAAGAAGGCGATGCCGAGCTGCGATTCGAAGAGACACTTGCCGAATTACAACAAAAAAATAAGGCTCTCTCTGAAACTGTTCGCACGTTAGAATCGTCAAATGAAGAAAAAAAAGAGCAATTAAGTTCATCGTTAACAAAGTTAAATCAAGCAAAAAAAGAATTAAATCAAAAAACTAAAGCTGAAGATACTAAAATAGATATCACAAAAAATGATTTGTCCTCTCCAGCCTCTTCAATCATTCCCTCACCGTCAACACCACTATCATCAACACCATCATCCGTCAATAAGGCTAAGGATGTGGTTATGCCTTTAAAAACCAATATCTTTATTCAAGGTCGGCTCGATGACACAACGAATTCTGATATTTCGAGCGTTCAGATAACCAAAGTAAATACCCCGACGTTTATTGGGAAAGTGTCACTTGATGCAACGGCATATCTAGAAATTGCAGGCAAAAAATATCCGATTAACGCAGATCAAGAAGGGAATTGGTCGTTATCAATCAATACGGCATTACCCGATGATGCTTATGAGTATCAGTTAGTGGCATCTCGTGCTGACGATAAGCCTGTGATTGTGGAAGGAAATATAATCATTGATACCACGCTACCTGAGGTGACTGTTCATTTAGCAAGCTATTCAGATAGTGGGGTGGATAATGATGCTATCACTCATCAAACACTGCCCACATTCATGGGGAAAACTGAGCCCAAGAGTGTGATTACATTAGTGATCGCCGGACAACATTTATCTACAGCCGCGAACGAGCAGGGGGAATGGCGGATTACGGTAGCGCAAGCATTGCCTGAAGGCGAGTTAACCTATCAAGTGACTGCGGTAGATAAAGCCGATAACAGCCAAACAATCCATGGCGTGGTTACGATCAAAACGACGTTACCAGATGCCACAACATATTTAGAAAATACGGATAATTTTATCACTAATAAGGCTATGCCTGTGCTGTTAGGGCAAACAGACGCACAAGCCGTTGTCACCATTAATCTTGCTGGGCAAATTTATACGACAAAAGCGGATGATCAAGGTCATTGGTCATTTGCGGTGCCTGAAGCATTACATGATGGGCACCATTTATTCTTGGTTACGGTAACGGATATTGCCGGCAATCAAGCTTCATTCACTGAAAACATGCATATTGATACTGCGCACCCTTCTAGCCATGCAACGCTCAGTACTGATACAGATAGTGGGCTAATAGGCGATCAGCTAACGAATCATACGAAACCGACTCTAATAGGAAAAACCAAGCCTCATGCAACGGTAACAATTCACTTTGAAAATCAAGATTATCCAGTAACCGCAGATACCGCAGGTGAGTGGACATGGTCGATACCACAGGTATTAGCCAATGGTATTTATGATTATCAGATTACAGTTAACGATCTGGCGGGAAATACATCGACAGATAAAGGATCATTGACCGTTGATACCCAAGTTGAGTTAACGGCGAAGCTAGATACGACGAGCCAAAGTGAACATGCGGTTGATGGCATAACAACAAATTTAATCCGCCCCCAAATCAGCGGCACCTCTGAACCAAAAAGTAAAATAACGGCTGAATTTAAAGGAACCACAAAAACAGCCTATACCGATGAAAATGGACATTGGTCCTTGACCTTTGACACCAACGCAGCTGTCGGGAAAGAGAATAATTATCGGATTATTGCTGAGGATCTTGCCGGAAATAAAACGACAATCGAACAACAGTTTACCTTCGTTCCACTAGGAAACGGTGCATCAGAAGCGCCACTTCCTACATTATCAGTGATGTTAGATGAACGTAGTGATAGTGGCGTAAAAGAAGATTACATTACGAACATTAACATCTTGAGTTTTAAAGGGCTGGCGACTAAAGGGGCGAAAGTCAGTTTTGATATTGGAGGGAAACGGTATGAAACCACAGCCGACCACACTACTGGAAAGTGGGAAATCAAGACCGAAACACTACAGGATGGAAATAATCGCTATATCGTGACCGCAACCCATCCTATCAATGGGAGAAGCTTGGATGTACAAGGCAGTGTTTTCATTGACTCTATGCTGCCAATATCAACGATTGAGCTCACTTCAGAAACTGACACTGGCACGAAAGGTAATTTCATTACGAGCCACCATAAACCCGTCTTTACTGGACAAGGTGAAGTGGGCTGCCAAGTCACACTGACATTGAATAATGAAACCATAAAAACCACAACGGATAAGCATGGTCAATGGTCACTACAGCTATCCAAAGAATTGCCAAAGGATTTTATTGGAAATTATCAAATCATTATTACGGATGCCGCAGGGAATGTTTATGAAAAAACATCACAATTAGTGATTGAAAGCCACGCGCCTTATTTATCAGAGATTAGCTTAGACGTACCTTGGAAAGCGGGTAAGTTTGATGGTGCGAAATCAACCAATGACTTAACCCCCGATTTCTCAGGTGAAGCTTCCCCAAACTCAACGTTAAAATTTGAATTCGAACGGGTACACGGCGGAAAGAGTCATAAGTTTTCCTTTCCAATCACTAACATTGATGAGAAAGGTCATTGGACTTTTAGTATTCCAGAAGGAACGCTCCTGAAGGACTCAGGCTACCTTCTCAACAATATTACCGTCATTGCAACATCGCCAGCAGGTCACGTTTCACAAAAAGTATTTGATAAGGTGGGTATGCAGGTTAAAGACAGCGTATTGCATGTTACTAGCCAAGTTGCTGCCATATCGAGTTCCACTGGCATGGATGATAACTATCTCAGTGTCTCTCGCTCCCCTAAATTAAAAGGAACAATTTCGGGAAGTGCTGACCGCGATGAACTAAGAGGCGTGATTAAAATAGCGGGTAAAAGTTATGGATTAACACTGTCAAATGGGCGTAAAAATTGGGAGGTGCAGCTACCTGATACACTTCAATTACCAAAAGGGGATACTCCATTTACCCTTGAATTTACTGATGTTTACGGTTCCACTCGAACGTATTCTTCTTATGTTACGGTATCAGACTTTAAAATTTGGTTAGACCCGGATACTGATACTGGTACTACCGGTAATCATTACACGAGCCATCAAAAACCCGCTTATAAAGGTAAAGTTGAGCCAGGGGCAATGCTGTACGCAAAAATAGATGGGAAATCTTATCCTGTTGATATGAATGCTAATGGCGAATGGCGCTTTGAAGTCCCGATTCATGGTGAAGGTGCTTATCCTGTGGCATTTATGGAAGAGAACAGTGGGTTAACCATTGGGCAGGTCACGCTAAATATCTTAACAACAGCACCGAAATTCGATGATTTTTATATAAAATCCAGTGAATTACATAGTGGCACGAAGGTTGCCAATAACAGTAATGCCGGATTGCGTATTACGTACACGGGTAATATTGATTATTACATGATCGAAGTGAATGGAAAAATTTATAAACATACGACAAAGCTAAAAGAATTTAATGGTAAAGAGACCATGATTGGGGAAAGTATCCGTTTACCGAATGGTATCTATCCCGCGAAAATTACGGCTTTTGATATGGCAGGAAATAAGACGGAACATGAATTAGAACTGAAAGTGCTCAGTGGTGCAGAGCGAGATATTCCGCCTAAGGTTGAATTTGAACTCAATGGAAAACAGTTCACCTCCGCAGAAAACAGTAAGCTAATGTTTAATAGCGATGCTCTCAGCTTGACGGGGAAAACGACATCTGCCAGTCACATTGAAATCAAAGACGCCAATGGAAAAGTGATTGGTTCAACTCAAGCAGATAATGGCGGTAACTGGCGTATTTCACTGCCTAAAACAAGTATTCCGTTTAATCTTAAACAAGATGAAGAAATTAAATTCACGGTGACAGCACAAGACCTCATCGGTCGAGAAACTCACCTGAACTTCAATTTGGTTTACGATATCCAACCCCCAGAGATAACGGCTGAATTAGAAGACGTTTTATCTTTAGGTCATCAAACGAATGATAATACACCGACCTTGAGTGGACAAACGAAAGCGAATGCCACTGTGACGATCATCATCGATGGGAAAACACACCAAGTGACCGCAGATACAGCCGGTCATTGGTTATTTACACTGCCGGATGACAATGCGTTGAAAGATGGCCATTACGATTATCAGATAACAGCGACTGATATTTTAGGGCAGGTGAGTACACAAAGTCTCAGCGGCAGTGTTCAGATCAAAACTGCACCTTTAGTTGAAGTTGGGTTGGATAGTGACTCGGACTCCGGAGTGCAAAATGACAATATTACCAATACTCAGAAACCCAAATTAAGAGGGATGACTGAGCCAAATGCGGATGTGCGGGTAATTTTTGATAACCAATTGGCTCAACCCTACCAAACAAAATCAGACCAAAATGGTCATTGGTTTATCGAGGTTACTTCCGAACTGGCAGAGGGGCATCATGACTATATTGTTACAGTGAATGACGTTAAGCAAGGTATTCGTGGTGAGATGGCTGGTGAGTTCACAATTGATTTAACGGCACCAACTGAGCTGACGGCAGGTGTTTGGCATGAATCAGAACAAGTCATTAAAAATACGGTATTAACAAACTCTGCGACACCCACTTTTAAAGGTCAAAGCGAACCTTTTGCATTGGTATTATTAAGTATTAGCAAGGTAGGATCTCACACGATAGATATAAGCCAAACCGTAAGAACGGATGAGAATGGTAGCTGGGTTTTGACACTACCTATTTCTAGCGCATTAGAGGATGGACAATATGTTTATCGTGTAGCAGTGGAGGATAGCGCGGGTAATTTAGGGGAAGCGAATACCGAACAAACTGGTGTTATCACCGTTGATACCCAAGCACCGGCTTTAACGGCAGACACCCCACTGACACTCACTAATCTGGCTCAGCCAAGGTTCAGCGGCGAGACCGAAGCAGGGTTGACGGTGACGCTGGAGATTGAGGGCAAACAGTACCACAGCACTGCCGATCAGCACGGTAAATGGCAAATTCACGTGGGAGACGCGCTCAGCGACGGGAAGCACGATTATAAATTAACGGTGGCGGATGCGGCGGGGAATCACACTGAGCAGCGCGGCTTATTGACGGTTGATACCCAGAAAACCCCCTCCGGAGTCAATCAGCCTCCGGCAAAGGACCATGTAATGGATGCTATCCCATTAGATATGGTGAGTATGCCTGAAGAGCAAGACAATTATTTTTAATTACCAGTTTACCCTCAGGATAATGCCTAATTTAATGATTAGGCATTATTGATAATAGTGTGTATGTAGGAAAAAAATTGTCCACCAACAAGCTAAAATGATGGACAACTTTATACACGTAAAACAATGGAGGGTGTATTAAGGGCAAAATCAACTTATCGTTACATTGAGAGGTTGACTTTGTTGATAGAAATTCTTAAAGGCTTGAATAAAATGCGGAATATCGTCATAACCTACTTCTTGTGCAATACGAGGCATTGGCATATTGTCGACTTTTGACAGCATCATCGCTTTATTCATCCGCGATGTTAGGCTGATGGTTGAGAAATTAGTGTCTTCACTTGCTAAACGACGTTTTAATGTTGATGTGCTCATGTGTAGCTGTTTAGCGATGAGCTCTAAAGTACAATTTTGTTTTCCTGAGTTGTGATAAATATAATCATAAACTTTGTCTTTAGTTAAAACATTCATGGAAGTTTGTAAGGTAGGATAAAACGTATTTTCAAGTAAGAAAAAGGACAAAACAAAATTCAAATGAATCGCCATTTTATTGTCTACATTCTTTATTTTTGTATCTGTATTCATTTCTAAATGGCGAATCTCTTGGATTGCTGAATAAAAAACTTCCCCTAATATTGGGGTATTCGAAATATCAGTAGTACAAACTTGGCTGTGATAATGTGTTTTTTTCTTTTCTATAAATAATGCGCTATTTTGTTTATAAAAATAATTTAGCATTTCAGCGGATACAGGCATAATATCGAGCGCTATCTTTTCAGAGGCGGCTTTTTTGATGAATTCAATGACCTTACCTTTAGGCAAAAAACAGATGTTGTTGGTCGATAGGTTACACCACTCCCCATTCTCAATCCGCAAACAGATACCACCTTGCTTTACTTTTAATAAAATCGCATTAGAGAGGTAAAAATGATTTTTTATTTCACTGGGTGTTTTTTTGATGTAATTAATTAATGTTTCTTCGCAAAAAACAATCGACATAAGTCAAACCTAAAGAGTATGGGCATAGTAACTTATTTTAAATAAAACCATATATTGCGAGAGTATTTAAAATAAACGTTTTTATTGATAGGGACATCTTAATTGGAATTTTTTTTGTATATTTAACTGGTGGTCGTAAATTTTTATTTTTATAAGCGATGATTTAATTTTTGTGTTGAGGTGAGGTAATGATATGTTATTAAAGATTTTTTTTGAGAGAAAGGTGTGTTAATTATTGGCGTTATTTTTTATATTTTAAAGTCAGTATTATAGAATATCAAAAATGATGATAAATATATTTAGAAATACGATTTTTCATTAAAAGCGGATAGGGAAATTAACGAGACTCGCGATGAGGGAAAAATGCCCCTCATCGCGATACACTTATTTCAGCATTTGATTAAATTGGCTATACAGGGCTTGAGCGCTTTTCTTATAACCATCCGCAGAGAAGTGAACATTGTCTGGGCGAGCTAAGCCTTGAGATGCCCAAGCACGGATAGAGCAGGGCCCTCCCATATTCGCTTGCCAATCCCAAAATAAGGTGTGCTCTTGAGCGGCAATATTCTTTTGAATACGGATCACATCCATCAAATTGACGGGCATTTGAGCATGACACCCAGCAGCGTTACTGAATTTAATGGAATCGCTTGGTCCCACTAACATAATGACAGCATTAGGGGATTGCTGACGAATTTGCTGAATTTTATCTCGCAGATTTTGCTCATATGCCGCGAGGTTCAATGTGTCATTAAAGGCTTCGTTGGTCCCAAAAGCTAAAATAACCATATCCGGTGACATCTGAGCTAACGTCGCGCTCCATTGAGGCTGCCATTTATCCAACATATTGATCGTTGCCCCGTTCAAACCGATTGCAGATAACATGACACCAGGTTTATTTGAACGGACTAACCAGCCACCCACTTTTAGACGACTTGTTGACCCCACAGAGACGGTTGACGGCAATTGAGTATCCACAGGGGCAGAGAATTGCCAGCTATTTCCCGTTGCTGGGAGTGCAACCGTTGGAGAAGATGATGGTGAAACTTGCATCTGGCTACCCGTTGAACTTTGGTATAACGCTTGTAAGCGGTAACCATTTTGGACGGGTTGTAACGGTTTCAGTAATACACTGCTTTTCCCGCTTTGTGGCTCGGCGATCAATCCACCTAATGGGTAATCAATACGCTCATCTTTGCGGCTACTGGAGAGAGACCAGTCGGATTTATCGCTCATGCGATTAATCGTAGCAGTGCGTTGACCTGGTACCGAAATTGGCGGTACAAACCCTGGTCCTGCATCGCCATAACGTTTTTGGAATAAGTTTCTCAGCTCACCAGTAAAAAAATCGGCAGCCGTATGAGAGTCCCCTATCTGGACGATATGGACTTGTTGGTTGCCTTGACGCAACTTAGTGGCGAACTGACTTAAATTGGGTTCACTGTTATTGACCAACTGCCCTTGCTCTGTCGGTGCAGACCAGTTGGGTTGCGATGTTTTACCGCGTTTAGTATCCGGTGTCTGACAAGAGACTAAGCTGAATGACAGCAGTGTTATAACACTAGCTGTGAGTAGCTTGCTCTTGACCTGATTCTGGTTGTTCAGCTTCATGAGGCTCCTTGTCTTCCTCTTCGAAATGGATCAGTGAAAATACGCTTTCGGCAATCATTTGTTGCCCTTTACCACTGAAATGGATCCCATCACCACTGCGCAATTTTATAGCATTGCTACCATCACCAATATAGTCGGAATAGTCGTCATTTTTATATTTAAAGACGTCATTGGCAGAGATGTACATCTCGCCATACTTTGCCACTTCGGTTTGGTAGAGACCACGTAGGAATTTCATACCATCAGAAAGGGTATTCTTGCGCATATTCGGTGGACCCACCCAAATCACATCCACATGATGTTGGCGCGCGGTGGTAAGAATTTCACTGATACGCGAGCGATAGGTTTGTTCCCATTCTTCACTCTTAAATTTCACATACTTATAGCCGGATTGTGGTGGCATATCCCACGGATCATTTGGACCTAAAAACACCACTAATACTTTGATATTAGGGTTATCATTCAGTGCTTTGGCAATGGTATCTGGCCAGTTAAAAAACTTAGGGTATGCAAGCCCAGTGCTCTGCTTACTTAAGTTAATACTCTCAATATTATACTTTTTCAACAGCATGTTTTTAACATGGGGAGCGACGCCTTGCATCATGGAGTCCCCTGCAAACAGAACCTGATCCCCTGCGGCGATATTCGCGACCTGTTTTTGAACAACTGGTCCTTCCGGTTCTGCAATCGTCACACCCGCAAAGGTACGCCCCTGCATTTTTGAGCGGGCTTGCGGGCGCTTTAATAACTCAGGGAAAGTGACCGACAAACTTTCAGCAGGGTAAATATACCCATTGATAAAGTGTAGCCCGACACGGAAATCTTGTGGAAATACGCGTTTTTCTTGATTGTTAGCCAGTTGAGCAGCGAGTTTATCCTCCGCCGCTTTTTGCCCCGAAGCATGATAGACAAACGTTGAGCCCGCTTCTTGGACGCCATCATGTAACGCGCTTCCGTAATCCCACACAGGGTTTCCGCTTATTTTCGCCCATGGCGTATCTTGGTGATATTTTTGTTGCCAGAATCGTTCTAAGGAGCTTTGGTTTAACCAAATCAGTAATAATCCGGTAATGATGACGATTAACAGCACTTGCCCGGTTTTTTTCAGGTTCTTTTTAAACTCAGAAGTTAGCATAGATAAATCCTGGCATTCCCGAAGGTGAAAGCATAAACATAATCGTTAATACAATGGCTAATGGAATAGGGTAGTAGTACCAAGCGATATCCTGATATTTCTTGGCGATGTATTGATAGCCTTGAACAAAATAAGGATAAGCAAGGAACAAGAGCCAGAATGCAATCAACAAGCCGAGGTTAGCGCTAATCGATGCAATAAACCCAGGTTCAATAAATTGATTGAGCATCACCAGTGCATCATCAAACGAAGAGCTACGGAAGAAAATCCAAGCAAAGCAGACAAAATGGAAAGTCAGAATACGTGCAAGTAATTTAGAAATATGCGCATTCGGAATTAAGTGGGTTCTACCCATTTTTTTCATCAGCTCGGTTTTGATATTGAAAATCACCGTACCGAGACCATGAATTGCGCCCCAAATCACAAACGTCATCGCGGCGCCATGCCATAGACCTGATATCAGCATCGCGGTGAGAACGTTGATATTCTTGCGGACAAAACCTTTTCTACTGCCACCTAATGGAATGTAGATATAGTCCATGATGAAAGTGGATAAGCTGATATGCCAGCGTTTCCAAAAGTCTTGTAAGTTAGTGGCTAAATACGGCGCATTAAAGTTTACAGGAACTCTAAATCCTAAAAGTAGCGCAATCCCCGTGACTAAGTTGGTATAACCGGAGAAGTTAAAATAGATATTCCACGCATAAGCATAGGTGGCAATTAAAATTTCGCCTGCACTGTAGCCAGCAGGTGCATCAAACACGGGATTAACATAGTTTTCAGCAAGATAAGAGCTGAAGAGAAACAGTTTTACCAGTGCTAAGCTAATGAGTAATAGGGCGCGTCGTGAATCGAGAATTACACGGCTTTCTGCTTGGATTTGCGGTAAAAAGTTTTTCGCGCGGTTAATTGGACCTGCCACAATACTTGGGAAAAAAGCCAAATATAATACGACGTCAAAAAAGTCCGCTTTTTCAATTTCCTTGCGACAGACCGAGACAGTATAACTGACGGAATGGAAGGCATAGAACGAGAGCCCTAAAGGTGCAAGGAGTTCCAATATAGGAAGCCCCACACTGAATCCAAATTTATCCAATGTTTGCTGGATAGTTTCTTGGAAGAAGGAATAGTACTTAAATGCGGTGAAGCACCCAATGATCCCAGCGGCTAATAACGTATAAATCCATCGGTTAGATAACCATACCGTTGCCCAGTTGGTGAGGAGATAAATAAATAGAGTGTAGCCGAACAGAATATAAGCAAAATCAGGACTAAAAGAATAGACGAAGAAATAACTTGCTGTAATGAGCAACCCATTCTGTAATTTTGAGCTGGGTTGGCAGCCCC
Organism: Providencia sp. PROV208; assembly: GCF_028479465.1. NCBI lineage: Bacteria > Pseudomonadati > Pseudomonadota > Gammaproteobacteria > Enterobacterales > Morganellaceae > Providencia > Providencia sp. PROV208. The sequence continues at coordinate 66,337 of NZ_JAMPNS010000017.1, forward strand.
AATAAATAAGAAAGAAAACTAAGAAAGAGCCAAGAAACTCAAATGAGAAGAAATTCATATTAGACTCAAGTGTTATTTGTTATGGGTGACCATAATATTTATTCTTTTTCCCTATGCAATCGGAATTTCGTCATATTTCGCGCCGTCGCGGTGTTGTCACAGTATTGCCATCCTAGTCACATACTTGTGTATGCTCCTAGGGATATCAATCCTCGACGCCTAGCGACAACGCGAACTATTTAGAAATTCAAATAGATAGAAAACAAAAAAGAAAAAATGACTGATTCAAGAAGCAAGAAGTATAGCCGCGGAGGGGTGGGTTGTCATATTTCGAGCGGATGGGAATAAATGCAAAAAAAATCCACTTTCGAAAAAGTGGATTTTTATATCGTGTACCCGGTGTGTAGATACTAAAAATTAACTGCGAGTCGCTGCTCTTTGTTGAGCTTGTGTAATCAGTTCTTCGTTGCTCGCGTACATCTCTTTCAAATAGCGGTTATATGATGAACCTAACTCTGAGTACCCTTTCATATCGTTAATCAGTTTGATGGAGTCTAATTCATCTTGTGATTGACGCTGTTTTGCACGCGAGTGACGTAAAGACTCATACGCGTTATGGGTATTCATGTTCTTCATATAGGCTGTCACTGTTGCTTCAACAGAAGCATACGTTGAGTAGCCTTTGATCTTTCCTTTGTTAACTTGGCAGCCGCTACCACAGCGCATACCAAATAAATTTCCGTTTTTTAGAGCAAGTTGAGAAGTACCCCAACCGGACTCTGTTGCCGCTTGTGTCGCAACTAAATGCGTTGGCATGATGTCTACACGGCTTAACAGCTTATCCCAATTAATACGTTTTGGGTTGCTGCAACTGATGCCATAACTATCGCAGATCTGGGTTAGGCGACGTAGCTCTTGGGCGCTCCATTTGGTGTTTGCGCGCACGGAAAGCAGCCAGTTACGCTCTTCCATAATCTGTTGATTGACTTTTTCAATCACAGGGACAATCGTTTTCAAAAACGCTTTCTTACGTGGAGTACCAGACGGGTATTTACGCATATCAGGCAGAGGTGTTTCTGCTTGATTTGAGTTTTGTGCCGACTTCAGAGTGAAGTCTTTTTTAAGCATCGTACTGGTACTGGTAGAGCCAAAACTGAGGCCCGAAAATAAAAGTAAAAATAAGAAAGCGAAGACGGCGTTTGTCCTCATCGTTCGAGAGGGCATTTGCTTCTCCTATGTTTCTCTGAACAAAAATCGAGCGAATGGTAGCAGAATAATTTTTCACGAGCTACCTTTATCCGACTCGAATTAGCAAAGTTTCTGTATTGATTTGTCATTAAGTGTTGATTTATTGCAACTCAATGATTTTAGGGTTAATGTATTTACTTTATTTATATTTTCAATGCTGTATTTATCAATTTTTGTTTTTTATTTCAAAAGGGAACTATCTAATTTAAGTCAAATTTGATTATAATTCAAGCAATTGGCAGGTATATAGTAGGGTTATTATGGTTAAAAAATAATCATTCGGTGGTTTAAATTTTAACCAAAAAGCCCTGTTTCGCATTTTATGAGCAGTGTTGAGTATTAAAAAGACAATATCAAAATGAAAGTTAAGAGTCTAAAATAGTCAAAAAAAGCCCCCTTTTTTGGCTATTGGTCTCCCTATCAAGAAGAATGCTTTACCTGTTTTTTATTCACTCAATAATAACGTTTGTTGTTTTTGATCTTCTATTTTGGCTTTCTCGGCAAGCGCCTCAAAATCACTTACAGTCCAATAAGTTTCAGGAACAGGGAGTTGAGCCATGTTCGTCGTTGGCGCTAAGCGAAATTGCGCGAGATCTGATAATACAAATCCTGCATATTCTGATGGTAAGCTGAGTTTTAACCCTAAGCTTGGTATCGCTTGAGTGGGTAAAAAGGGATATCGGCTGTCCGTGACGTCATAATTACGAGTGAGCACTAAAAACTTATCTGGAACGCGCTTTGCACTATTCCACCAAAGTCCATCGACTTTATCGAATGCATGGCGAGTTTGAGATCGCTCTTGAGCGCCGAGTTGCTTCAAGGCGATAGGAATGAGAGATTCTAAAGATTGTGAGAATATCGCAAGCGATTCAGCACGACCTTGTAAAATCAGTGAGCTTGCCAGCCTTGCTCCTACTAGGTTTGAATATAAGTCTTCAGGTGAAAACGCAGAGATGCCTTCGGAAAATCCGGGGACTGACTGATACCCATACCATTGTGCAATCTCATGCCAAGCCGCTAACTGGAAAGCAAGCTTTGCGGCTAAGTAAGTACTTAACGTGTAGCGTTCAGCGGGTGAGGCGGGTGGTGTAAAGGCTGAGAAATGAATCTGCCGGCTCGCGAGCTCATGATTCAGCGTTAGCGTCCATTCCTCCCCCAGCTTTGGGTAAATTTGGCTAAAGAGATAGAGCGTATAATCGGCGGTATCTCTGACATGGGCAATATCAATAAATCCACCTTCAGTGGTATAAATCAATCCCACTTTTTCTTTACTGATCCCTAATAAATCAGCGGCGGCAGAAAAATAGCTATCATTATAATGATGTTGACCCAGATTATCGGCTTCAACCACATTATCAATGGTATAGAAAGGAACAGGAATGCCAGCCACTTCAGCTTGCAGATCATAACCAAATGCGCAACAGGCTCGCAGTCCTTGAGGCGCGTCTAAGTTTTGTAGTACTTGCCAAGCTTGCTCGGCTTCCTCATGGGAAACTGTCTCTAGATTAATACGAGCGGCAGGCAAGTTCAGCTCTTCGCGAGTTTGACACGCGACGAGCATCAATAATATAGATGAAGTGATTAGCAGCTTAATCATTAGAAAGACTCACCGACTTGGAAATAGACCCCAGTACTGTTACGACCGACACCAAAATCCAGCCGAACATTCATTCGTGGTTTAAATTCAAAACGATAACCTACACCTGCGCTTGGTAACCAGTGACCTGAACCTAATTCAGAAGGGGAATCGCTCATCGTTCCCGTACCTAACCAACCCACAATTCCATGCCGCCAGTCCAATTTATGGCGTAACTCTACTTGGCTGGTAAAAATATTATTGTCCCGATAGCGACCTTCATAGTAGCCCCGCATACGATTACTGTTACCTAATAAAGAAAGCTGGTTCCATGGAACATCACCAGTCGTAAAACGGGCATAGTTATCCATAGCGACGACAGTTTTCTCTGTGAGCTCATGGTAATAGGCATACTGTAATTGAGTGGCTTGAAAACGGGTATCACTGCCAAGGTTCGGTGAAAAATAGGTATAGATGACTTCGAGTGTTTGCCCATGGTGCGCATTGGGTAAAAAATCACGGGTATCGTAGCTGTAATAAGCGCTGACCCCTGAACTAATCACCGAGCGCCCCCCTACAGATTGTGAAAAATAGGTTTTCGCGCCTGCGTCCGGATCACTGGCATTGATTGACGAAAAATTCCAACCCAACCCGATATAGGTAGCATCAGTTAGCTTATATAAAGCTCTTGGGGTGATTTTAAACTCTTGAGAGTGATATTTTTCTTTATTACCGTCATTTTTACCCGCCGCGTAACCTTTGCCCCAGTAATAAGTTGGAACATTGTTGATGGTACCAGACAAAAATAGTCGCCACTGGTCGTGATCCACAAAGTTATAGTTGGTGAAGTTCAAACCAAATGCGCCGGTGGATGAGGCAAAACCACTTAAACCGATAGAGGAGGGCTGAGTTTCAGTATCTTGTTTATCGAGACGATAAAGTCCAACCAAGGCTGTGCCGACGCCTAATCCCATTTCAGGAGTATAAAAGGGACCGGGTAAAACGCCCCAATCGATGGTTTTGGACTCATCAAAGCTATTTTCTCCCCCAAGCTCACTGAGCCAGCCATCAATTTGTTCCCGTTCAGGCAGTATTTGAGCTTGTGAGGAGAACGCAACAAGAAGGCTGAGCAGTGTCAGCCTATACCCGTGTTTCTGTGGCAACATTAAAAACGGAACTCGCCTGAAATAAAGAAGCTATTACGGTTGTTAAAGCCCACTTCGGTCAGAACGTTAAAGTTACGGGTTAACTCAACGCGAGCCCCGACGGTATTGTTCCATTTATGCGCGAGGTGCTGTTCAACATCGAATTTAGTATCGGCAGGCGCTAAAGCCATCATACCTTGTAGCTCTGGTGGTAAGTCCAAATTACTAATATTACCCTTAAAGCGTTGGGTAATATCTTGGTACATGGCACCCGTCCAGATTTGCACTTTAGTATTACCTTGACCAGAAATGAGCGGCTCAAAAACAAATTCATAACCAATGCGAGGAGTAATGACTAATGCTTTTATATCACCGTCAATAATATCTAAATTGGTTCTGGTGTAGTTAAGATCTAATGTTGAGAAAAATTGGTTATAAGCCCCAGCAAAAGTGACACCACCACCATAAGACTTCCCGTCATATTTGAGCTCAAAAGGCAGGTTGCTACCAATATGCATTTTTTGGTATTTACCCAGTATTTTTACGTTTGCATCAATATTGGTTAAATTAGTCTTGGAAGTACCTTTGGTTTTCCCGTAAACACCGTAGACATTCATAAATGGCAATACCCAGGCGTCTAATTTCAACATTTGGGATTCGCTTTTACTGCGAGTGTGCCCTGTTTTGATATCTAAATCTTTATTGATATCAAACTCGACAAGCTTTCCAAACTTTATTATTGAATCAGATTTGAAACCAATTTTGTCCACTACGACATCTTGGCGCAGATTCATATACCCATAGCTAGCACCAAAAGGTTGTGGCAAATCATAACCACGAGCGCGTGCCTCATCTCCCCAAAATGGTAAAATGCGGGACTCAGTTGTTGACGAACGAGTAATACCACCTTCGCTATTATTTTTAGGGACACCGGATTCACTCATACTTAATGAAAATAGTGGTGTGTCACTATCGGCAAAACTGGCAGGAATTGCCAGACAAGATGAAAAAAGCAGCGCTACGCTGTATTGAATGCGTGTCATAATGGACTCAATGATTAGTAGAATAGAATGAAGAAAATAAAAAATTATCTTAAGTTAATTAATTTACAGTTATCGACAAAAGTTTAGCATATATGGCAATTGATCATATGGCTCATGGTGCTTTTTTTATGATATTTTGCTGCCAAAAATGGAGATTATCAATACGCTAGGTGTGATTGAAATAGTGGGTAAATGTGACTGAGGCGCTAGTGATGGTGCCGAAATTGAGTGTACTTCAGCACCATGAAAGAAAGGTATTATTTGCTGTTTTTCTGATGGAATTGAACACGTTCGTGGAAGTATTCTTTTAAATGCGCTTCCATGCTGTGAATTTTTTGTTCCAGCGCATTAATTAAAACATCATCATTGTTCATATCAAAAACGCGCTTCATTGCGAGGTCATCAATATATTCTTTTTGTTTCTCAGATAAATCAGCCATGCTTAAAACCTCTAGTTTCAAAACCTATATAAGAAAGGGACCAACGATGTTGGCTATGTTGATTCTCATTGTGCCTCAGTGAATACAGGATGAAAAGTGGAATTACGTGGCATCAAATAATGATGATTGGTGTGTTTAGTTCAAATATAAGAAATTAAATACCTATCTGATTGGGTTAAGAATAATCACAATATTCTTATATAATATAAGCTGATATCCTCCGGTGAGATAATAAATAATAGGGAAAAAATAGTGAACAATAAACAACAATACCTTGATATTGCTGCTGGCAATGGAGAAAAAGAAGCCTCGATGATGGTGGCTATTCCTGCGTCAGAGTTAACCTCCCTACACATTGAACAGCGTCTTGAAGAACAAACTTATTTTACTGACGGTGAAATTGATTATCTTCCTGATGAAGACGGCGGCGGCTTTTTCTTTACCTGTAAACGTGGAGAAGAGGATTTACGCTTTTATATCTCTTTAGTCGAAAGTGATCCGGAATACACCATTAACCCTTATTTTGCGACAGATCCTATTAGCCAAGAGCTGTATGCGCAAGCGAGTTCTGCACCACAGGCGGTGGTGGTTGAATGCTTATTCCAAGAAAAACCCTTAGTGAGCTACCTCCAACAACTGAAAATTATCCAAATTTTAGTACCGGATTTATTATTGGGCTTGGATATCTCCGCAGCAGGTAAAGTTTTTACTCGCGAATGGCTTAATTTTCAATTAGTTGATGATTTGATGCCGAGTATTGATTCTTTATATGTGGTACACGCAATTTACGATCATGATGAAAACTCAGAAGATTCAGCACCAACCAAATATTGGTTCCATACACATGGTTTAGCACGTTGTGGTTTATCAGAAGCTGAAATCATTATTCCGCACCCTATTGCATCCTATTACGGGATCCCTGAGTTATTCTGGAGCTTTGTCAATAACAGTATTACCAACGGAAAAATCGACTTTAATGAGCCAATCTTTATTGGGCAAACGCAAACGGGTTATGAATATCTCGTGGCGGTACCTTTTGAAGAGGGGCTGCGACATGTGGGTGAATCCACACCGATTGATAATTTAAAACCACTGGAAGAGATGAATTTTGAATTCGGTGATGCCGACTCTGAGCGTTTTATGGGGGACTGGCACGATCGTGACGAATCTCATCAACACCCTTCGGTGATGTTATTCCGCGTAACCCAAGAAAATCCAACCTTGGAAAGTTTCTTTGAAGGGTATGAAGATCAGCGCGCGATGATGTTTATGCGCACTGATGAAGAGACCGCGGATATGTCTAGCAAGGCGAGACTACGTTGGGAATATTTCACGCACATGCTAGATAATTATGGTCCAAAGCCGGTTGTACCGAAAAAAGGTTTGTTTGCGAAGCTGCTCGGAAAATCGGAAGAAGAGAAAGAGTCAGAATGGCGCTTCTTAGTCAAATGTGGCATTAGTTACCAAGATGAAGAGGGTGATGAAGGTCATGAACATATGTGGTTTGAGCCACTGACATGGAAAGGCGACCAATTTGAAGGTCGTTTAATTAACCAGCCGTTTTACGTAAAAACCATGGAAGAAGGGGGTGTTTACCCTCTGACTCGCCAAGATATCACGGATTGGACCCTATATTATCAGGACGGCAGCTATACTCCTGATACAATCTACAAACTTCTTAGTGGTGCCCAAGTTCATTAATGCGGATTGGGCACTGAATTTAGTGCCCTTTTTTATGAGCTAAGTGTGATAATGACCCAACCTGAACTGTACCAATACGCCCTATTTCTACTTTCTCGACGCGATTATGGTAAAGCGGAATTATTTGCTCGCATGAAACGCCGTATGTATGAAAAAAATGACGGTATTATTGATGAGCAATTGATTGAAGGGGTGGTAGACAAACTCAGCGAACAGCATTTTCTGGATGATAACCGTGTTGTGTCATTGTTATTGCAAGGGTATGCGCGCAAAGGGTACGGACCTTTGCGTATTAAACAAGAGATGCGCCAAAAAGGATTTACTGCATCGTTGGTCGAACACCATCTTTCTGAGCTTGATGTGGATTGGTTCGAAAAAGCCGCAGACGTTCGTTGTAAAAAATTTGGGGATGACATTCCAACGGATTTCAAAGAGAAAAGTAAGCAAATTCGTTATCTGCAATACCGTGGTTTTTTTGGTGACATGATTTTTGAGCTATTTTCGCGTTAATTTTTGCAGTTAATCCCATTCTGTTTAGATTGTTATTCTCTTGATAATAACCCCCTGTAATATAACTTGGATTTCTATTATTTGACTTTAGTTTAAATAATAAAGGCTTCTGAGTTTCATTTCTTTCTTAGAATAAAAAAATATTATTTTTTTAACTTGTTTTTTTATCTATTTCTAGATTAAAAATATTGCCCAATATGATCATTATCAGTGTATTTCGCTTTTTTTTTAGGCAGAGTACCACCAATAATTACAAAATGAGACAGGCAGGAGAAACACATGATTGAGCTCTTAATAGGCGTAATAGTCGCCGTTGGAGTCGGGCGCTATATAATAAAGGGCTACTCAGCAACAGGGGTATTAATGACAGGGGGTATTTTACTCCTGATTATTACCGCTTTGATGGGTAAAAGCATTTTACCAGAATCAGTGAAAGCAACGGGATGGCGTGTTACTGATATTCTGGAATACATTAAATTCTTATTAATGAGCCGAGGTGGTGACCTCGGTATGATGATCATGGTGCTATGTGGGTTTGCTTCTTATATGACGCACATTGGCGCAAATGACGTAGTGGTTAAAATTGCCTCTAAGCCATTAAAAATGATCAACTCGCCTTACTTACTGATGGTTGCAGCTTATATTGTGGCGTGTTTGATGTCACTGGCGGTATCTTCTGCAACGGGCTTAGGGGTGTTATTAATGGCGACCCTATTCCCAGTGATGGTGAATGTCGGAATCAGCCGCGGTGCAGCGGCGGCTATTTGTGCGTCACCTGCAGCAATTATTTTGGCTCCAACTTCAGGGGACGTTATCCTCGCGGCAAAAGCCGCTGAAATGCCACTGATTGATTTTGCCTTCAAAACCACACTACCTATCTCCATCGCAGCGATTATTGCGATGTCGGTAGCTCACTTCTTCTGGCAGCGTTTTCTTGATAGAAAAGAACATGTTAAAACAGAAATGTTGGATGTGAACGAAATTAAAACTCATGCCCCAGGTTTCTACGCCATCTTACCATTCACCCCAATCATTGGTGTTTTGGTGTTTGATGGTAAATGGGCTCCAGAGCTGCATATCGTCACGATTATTGTTGGCTGTATTATTATGGCGGCAGTCATTGAATTCATTCGCAGTTTTAGTGCAAAACATGTCTATGGCGGCTTAGAAGTTTGCTATAGAGGGATGGCGGATGCATTTGCTACCGTTGTGATGCTGTTGGTTGCCGCGGGTGTCTTCGCGCAAGGCTTAAGCACTATCGGCTTTATTAAAGGATTGATCGACTTAGCTCAATCTTTTGGCTCTGGCGCCATTGTCATGATGATTGCGCTGGTGGTTATCACGATGTTAGCGGCGATGACAACAGGTTCAGGGAATGCGCCATTCTACGCATTCGTTGAATTGATCCCGCACTTAGCGAAACAAATGGGGGTTAACCCAGCTTACTTAGTGATTCCAATGTTACAGGCGTCTAACTTAGGTCGTACATTGTCTCCTGTTTCTGGTGTGGTGGTTGCGGTATCGGGGATGGCAAAAATCTCACCATTTGAAGTGGTGAAAAGAACGTCAGTTCCTGTGTTAGTTGGGCTTATTGTTGTTGTGATTGCCACTGAGATCCTAGTGCCGGTTTATTTGTAATAAAATAGGGGCATTATCAAATAATATGGCTAGAAATTATTCTGGCCATATTATTATCGATATTTATTTCGATAAAACGTATGTTGAAAAGAAAAAAAACACGATATTTTGGTGGGTATTGTTTGGGTGTTTTCAATCAAACGATAAAATTTATTTGCGATTATTAACAAATTGTCATTTTTTAAAACTCAGTTATGAGATCTACACCAAAAAGCCAGAAAGATTAATCAAAATAAGCTAGTTGCTCCTACGCATTTAATGCAGAATTCGCCCATCTTTTTTTATCCCTTTTATCAAAATTAAGTGGCGCTATGAGCACAATAAAAACAGCAGTAAACACAATAGACAAACCTGCCAGTAAATGGACTTACAAAGACTTCACTTGGGTATTATCCCTTTTCGGTACCGCGGTTGGTGCGGGTGTCCTTTTTCTGCCAATTAAAGCGGGAGCGGGGGGGTTTTGGCCTCTAGTTGTTCTTGCATTAATTGCTACGCCAATGATTTGGTTGGCACATAAAGGGTTAGCACGCTTTGTATTATCGGCAAAGAAACCTGACGCGGATATTACGGATACAGTGGAAGAACATTTTGGTAAAACGGGTGCTAACATCATCACGTTTGCTTATTTCTTTGCCATTTATCCTATCGTATTAATTTACGGTGTCGGTATTACAAACACAGTCGACTCATTTTTAATTAACCAAATTGGTATGGACCCATTACCACGTTGGTTGTTGTCAGGTGTGTTAATTGCAGCAATGACCGCCGGTGTTATTTTTGGTCGTGATTTAATGCTGAAATTAACCTCCATGATGGTTTACCCATTAGTCTTCATTTTATTAGCATTATCACTGTACCTGATCCCTGAGTGGAACACATCGATGCTAGAAGTAGCGCCAGACTGGAGCGCAATGCCTATCGTGGTATGGATGGCGATTCCTATCATCGTGTTTTCTTTTAACCACAGCCCAATTATCAGCCAGTTTGCGAAAGATCAGCGCCAACAGTTTGGTGACAAAGCTGTGATTAAAACAGACATGATCACGGGCGGGGCAGCATTTATGCTGACAGGCTTCGTGATGTTTTTCGTATTCTCTGTTGTGCTGTCATTGAGCCCAGCTGAATTAGAAATTGCGAAGAAAGAAAACATCAGCGTGTTATCTCACATTGCCAACATTAACCCATCTCCAATTTTGTCTTACTTAGGTCCTATCGTGGCATTCGCCGCTATCGTTTCTAGCTATTTTGGTCACTTCTTAGGTGCGCACGAAGGTCTGGTTGGGTTAGTCAAATCACGCTCTTCAGTTTCTGTGAAGAAAATTGAATTAATCTCTTTACTGTTCATCGTGATCACCACGTGGATCGTCGCGATTATCAACCCAAGTATCTTAGGTATGATTGAAACCATGGGTGCTCCAATGATTGCGGCAATCCTGTTCATCCTACCAGTTGTGGCGATGCGTATCATTCCTGCAATGAAACCGTTCAGTACCTCTAAGCCAGCGCAAATCTTTACGCTGCTATGCGGTTTAGCATCAATTACCTCTGTGATTTATGGCGCGTTCGCGTAATTAAATTCAGTTGTACCGAGACCCATATTGCTTTGGCAATATGGGTTTTTTTGTTTCTAAAGTGGGCTTATTTATTTTGTGAATAACTATAGATGAAATTATTTCAAGTCTAGATGGTTGTGTGAGGGATCTACTTGGGGGATATTGGAAAGGATTACCGTGAAATAAAAACAAGAACCCATTCAATTGGCAGTGCGGGTATAACAAGGATAACGCAATGAAATTAGAAACATTATCAATCCACGCAGGCTATTCTCCAGACCCTACAACCAAGTCTGTCGCGGTGCCTATTTATCAAACCACCTCTTATGCATTTGACGACACACAGCATGGCGCAGATCTATTCGATTTAAAAGTTGCAGGTAATATCTATACCCGCATTATGAACCCGACCAACGATGTGCTAGAAAAGCGCGTTGCTGCTCTTGAAGGTGGCATTGCAGGACTGGCAGTTGCCTCGGGAATGGCTGCTATCACTTATGCCATCCAAACTGTCGCCCAAGTTGGCGATAACATTGTTTCTGTCGCAAAATTGTACGGCGGAACGTATAACTTACTCGCACATACTTTACCTCGCCTAGGTATTGAAACTCGTTTTGCAGAACATGATGATTTAGCGGCGCTGGAAGCTTTAATTGATGATAAAACCAAGGCTGTTTTCTGCGAATCTATCTCAAACCCTGCTGGTTTCATTGTAGATCTCGCCGCACTAGCCGATGTTGCTCATCGCCACGGTGTTCCACTTATTGTTGATAACACGGTTGCAACGCCATATTTATGTCGTCCGTTCGAATATGGTGCTGACATTGTGGTTCACTCGCTGACAAAATATATCGGCGGTCACGGTACTTCAATTGGCGGCATGGTGATTGATTCTGGAAAATTTCCGTGGGCTGATCATGCTGAGCGCTTCTCTCTATTAGTTGAGCCGGATATTGCTTATCACGGCGTGAGTTATACCGAACATTTTGGGGCTGCTGCCTTTATTGCCCGTTGCCGTGTAGCTCCGTTGCGTGGAACGGGTGCAGCATTATCACCCTTTAATGCCTTTTTAATTCTTCAAGGTCTGGAAACCTTAGCCTTAAGAATGGAGCGCCACACTGAAAATGCGCTGAAAGTCGCACAATATTTAGAAAATCATCCGCAAGTGGCATGGGTAAAATATGCGGGGTTACCAAGTAATCCGGAACATGCACTTGCGCAAAAATACATGCAAGGTAAGCCTGCCAGTATTATGTCTTTCGGGATCAAGGGGGGACAGGAAGCTGGGGCTCGTTTCATTGATGCTCTGAACCTGATTGTTCGCTTAGTCAATATTGGTGATGCTAAATCGTTAGCGTGTCATCCTGCCTCCACAACGCATCGCCAATTAAATGATGCCGAGCTAGCGCGCGCAGGTGTATCACGAGATATGATCCGCTTATCAATAGGAATCGAGCATATTGATGATATCCTTGCGGACTTAACTCAAGCGCTGGATGCGGCTAAGTAAGCAATTAAAACACTCCCCATAAATAAAGGCGGTTATTGTTAAATATATAATGCAATAACTGTCTTTGCTGTTACTGACGTTATTAATTATCACGCTGTTACTGCCTTTGTAGCATAAAAAACTATTTGTAAAAAAAGCCTTTTTTAATTTATTTATCATTCTGTTAAAAATAAATGGTAATTGCTGAACTATTGTTTTTTAATCGAGTCTGAACAAGCAGCTCATTTTTATCTTAACATTTAAATGCACGATTCATTTATTGATTGTTTAGCTAATATGTTAAATGGAATACGAAAATGTTTATTGGTTTATACTGGGTTTAGTCAATTCGAAGATAATAGTACTCTGTTTTGATTAATAAAAAGCGTTTGATGCAGTAGCACAAATAATAATTATTAAATATTTATGACAAGAATGGTTGAGATTAAATGATGATGGCAAATAATAAAAAAGCCTACTTAAAGTGGTGCCTATTATTCGGTTTTGTACTCATAACCTATTTTCTGCCACTGAATGGGCGCATGTTATGGCAACCTGATGAATTACGTTATGCCGAAATCAGTCGAGAACTGATACTGAGTAGCCATTGGAGCGTACCTGAACTGTTAGGCATCCGTTATTTTGAAAAACCTATTTTCGGCTATTGGGTGGGTTCTTTCTTCCAGATGCTATTTGGCGAAAACAATGTTTCTGTTCGCTTAGGTGTCGTTTTTAGCACCTTAATTAGCGGACTATTTGTTTATTTGAGCGCTAAGATGGCATGGAAGAATAAAGACCTTGCCTTTAATGCGGTACTTATCTACCTCTCGATGTTTATGATTTTAACGATTGGGACTTATAATATTTTGGACCCAATTGTTACCGCTTTTATTACGATGATTATCTTCTTTTTCCAATGGGGGATAACCACGACACAACGCGCCCACAAATTGTATGCATATATTCTGATAGGTGTTGCATGTGGGTTAGGGGTAATGACCAAAGGCTTTTTAGTTTTGGTCTTGCCAGTATTAGTCTGCTCAGTCAGCGCGATTTATTTTAAAAAATTAAAAGAAATCTGTTTGTATGCGCTGGTCTCTATTCTTGTCGCTATTTTAGTTTGTCTGCCGTGGGCATTAACGATTGCTAGCCTTGAACCCGATTTTTGGAGTTATTTTTTCTGGGTTGAGCATATTCAGCGCTTTATGGCAGATAACGCACAAAATAAATCCCCATTTTGGTTCTATGTACCCATTTTAGTGGCGGCGGTTCTTCCGTGGTTAGGCTACTTAGTTTCGTCGATTGCCTATGCTATTCGAGCTAAAGGTATAAACCTTTATTTCTTGTTGTGGGCGGTGCTGCCTTTCCTATTTTTTAGTATCACCAAAGGAAAGTTACTCACGTATATTTTGCCGTGCATCGCACCTATCGCGATTTTGATGGCATCCTATTTGCAGCAGGTTTTAACCCAGAATAAAGTGGCTACCATTCGCCTGAATGCGCTGATAAACATAACACTGGGTGTCGTGGCGGCAGGGGCATTTATTGCATCACCTTACTTCCCTAAAATGAATTTATATCAAGGGGATGAAAGCTACAAAATGTGGATTGCCGCAGGTGCATTCCTTTTCTGGGCAGCAATGGGGATCGTGTCATTCAACCGTAAGTATTGGTCGTGGGCGGCGGCATGTACTTTAGTGTTAAGCCTCAGTATTGGGCATGTGATCCCTAAATACATCGAGAGCAATAATACGCCGCAAGGCGTGCTGGCAAAATACCAAGATCAACTGCAAAATCGCGCGGTGTTATTAACCAATAATGTGGGATTGGGTACCGCATTAGCTTGGGTACTGAAACGCGATGATATTACGATGTTATATCAAACTGGTGAGTTAGGTTATGGGCTGAATTATCCGGATGCTGAAAACCGCTTTTATCGTTTAGAACAGTTGCCAAGCTTACTGGCGAGCCAAAATAACCGTAATGTTGCGGTCGTAGTAGATGCCTCTCAAAATGAGGTCATCGATGCGTTACCGGGGACGCCTATCATCATTAAAGAAGGTAAGTTGGTGATGGCTTTCTATGAAGGTCAGTAAATAAAAATCGACTTATAGTCTGTTGAAGAAGAGCCGCAAAGCGAATGCATGCGGCTCTTTTTTATTATTTAAATCTAGAGGTTATTTACGCTGTGGATCTGTGACGTCCGAATGTGAGGTACTTAATGGATAAGGATGATAAATCATCATCATCGCGATGCTATTACTCATCGGGTTGGCAGAAAAATCAGTTGATTTATTGTCATGAGCTGCCCGTTTTTCCTTGCGTGTAGGCACCAGTGAAAGATGGTTTAACGATGAGTAATTCATGGCGCCGTCTCCTCAGAATGTTTAATTAGGCGGTTAGCTTCAGCAAGCTCATAACGTCTTGGGGTTAATGTCGTCGCATTATGATTTCGAGCGAGTACGGAATAGATGGTCGGTAGCACAAACAGGGTAAATAGCGTGCCAACCAGCATGCCTGTGACAATCACTAAACCCAGACCAAATCGACTATTTGCACCTGCTCCTGTGGCAAACAGCAGAGGTACTAAACCAATAACCATTGCTGCCGTTGTCATTAAAATAGGGCGTAAACGAATTTGTGCAGCTTTTAAAATGGCGTGCCGCTTATCTAAGCCTTCATTGGCTTGGAGCTCGTTGGCAAACTCCACCATTAAGATCCCATGTTTACTGATCAACCCAATTAAGGTGACTAACCCAATTTGGGTATAAATATTGAGGGTGGCATAGCCGAGGGCGAGTGGGATCAAGGCGCCACAGATTGAAAGTGGAACAGTAATTAAGATAATCAAAGGATCGACAAGGCTTTCATACTGCGCGGCGAGCACTAAATAGATAATAATCAGCGCCGCCATAAAGGCAAAGGCGAGGGTGTTTCCTTCTTGTTTATATTGGCGAGAATCAGATTGCCAATCATGGCTAAAACCGGCAGGTAGTTCGCTGGTCATCTCATCTAAATACGCTACCGCCTGCCCCAATGTTACTCCGGGAGCGGGGATAGCTTGAAAAATAGCGGCATTCTGTTGGTTGAATTGGGTCAGCTTATTTGGTTCAACTTGCGTAGAAATATCCACGACGGTTGACAGCGGGATCATGCTGCCATCCTCGGATTTCACATAATGGTGAGACAAAGCTTCAGGTGTGAGTCTTTGGCTACGTAAGCTCTGCGGGATCACGTCATAGGAGCGACCATCCATGCCAAAGCGGTTGATATAGTTCTCGCCGACGAGCAGTGTGAGAGATTCACCAATATCCTGCATGCGAATGCCAAGGCTATTGGCTTTTGAGCGGTTAATACGCACCTCAACGACAGGATTGTTGTAGTCGAGATCGCTATCTACCACCATAAACAGGCCGCTTTCACGAGCGCGTTGTTTAATTTCTTCCATCGTACGATACAGTACCGGATAATCCTGCGGGCTTTTTAACACCATTTGGATTGGCAATCCGCCTGTTGAGCCGGGTAGTGCAGGTAATTGAAAAACAAAGATACTGTTACCCTCCACATCACCAACTCGTCCTTGTAAATCAGATTGAATGGCTGAAGCAGGGCGCTCACGCTGTTCCCAGCTAGTGAGGTTAGTTCCCCCAAAGCTGGCGGACGGGCCATCAGTACCGTTGATAATCCACGTACTTTCCGTTTCGGGAAGCGCCGTAAAGACATCATGTAACTTACGTGAGAATCGCTCCACATATTCAAGGTTGGCATGCTGTGGGGACTTAATCGCGGTTAATACACTCGATTGGTCTTCAACAGGGGCGAGCTCTCGCGGCGCGGCGTGATACAGCATTGGCAAGCTGACCACGACACCTAACGCTAAGATTCCTGTCATCCAACGATTTTTCAACGAGAAATTCAAAATGGTAGTGTAATAATGGGCAAGCGTTTCGAAGAAGGTTTCTGCCATTCTCGCCATACGTCCTTCATTCTGTTTTGAATTCAGCATAAATGAGCTCATTACAGGAGAAAGCGTTAATGCCACGATACCTGAAACAATCACTGCACCGGCTAAGGTGAGTGCGAATTCTTTAAATAGCGCACCAGTTAACCCTGACATCAAACCAATAGGCGCATAGACCGCTGCGAGTGTAATGGTCATGGCGATAACAGGACCTGCCACCTCACGGGCACCAATTAAGGCCGCGAGAACGGGGGATTTCCCCTCTTCAATATGCCGATGGACGTTTTCCACGACCACAATGGCATCGTCCACCACCAACCCAATCGCCAACACCATCGCTAGCAGGGTAAGCAGGTTAATACTAAAACCGAACGCCATCATTAATGCAGCGGCACCCAACATGGACAGCGGAATTGCTAGGATAGGGATAATGACACTGCGAATAGACCCAAGACACAGGTAAATCACCGCAATAACGATTAGCAGGGCTTCAACTAAGGTACTGACCACTTGGTTGATAGAGGCCTTAATAAACCGTGACGTCTCGAAGGCCATTTCCACCTTCACATCTGGCGGCAGTGTTTTCGTGATATCAGGCATGAGTTTATTCATGCCATCCACAATGACTAGCGGGTTACCCGTTGGGGTGGCAAATAAACCTAAATAAATAGCGGGCTCGCCATTCATTAATCCGCTGGTTTCCGTGGAGGCGGCCCCAAGCTCAATGGTGCCCACATCTTTTAAGCGCACAAGCCCGTTGCCATCATTGCGGATCACTAAGTCTCGAAATTCATCCACATTGGTCAAATCGGTGTTCACATACACGTTGGAGATAACAAATTCTCCTTTGACCTTTCCGGGCGCCGCTTGGTAGTTATTTTGGCGTACGGCTTGCGCAACTTCAGCCGCAGAAATACCTCGACCGGCGAGTTTATCCGCGTCTAGCCATAGGCGCATTGCGAGCTGCTGCCCGCCAAATACTTGCACTTTTGCCACCCCATCAATCGCCGAATACATGGGTTCCACCACGCGGGAAAGATAATCTGTCAGAGCAGGGATAGCGAGTTCGGTACTGGAAAAACCAATATAAGCTACAGCGGTAGATTCCCCAGAAGAGAGTTCAATAACGGGGTCATAAGCTTCTTTGGGTAACTTATAACGAACTTGATTCACCTTTGCCATCACTTGGGTGAGCGCTTGAGTGGAATCGCGATTAAGCTCCATACGTACGGTAACGAGGCTACTGCCTTGAACGGATGATGATGATAAGTAATCGACCCCCTCTACGGAAGAGACGGCTTGTGCAATGGGCTGGGTAACAAATCCCTGCATGAGTTTTGCCGATGCACCGGGGTACTGAGTTGTAATGGTGATCGTCGAACTTTCTAGCTGTGGGTATTGGCGAATGGGTAACTTGCTCAGTGCGAAGAGCCCAATAAGTACAATCAAGGCACTCACCACTAAGGCTAAAACAGGGCGGCGAACAAACAAATCCGTGAATTTCATGATGCTGTCCTTATGAGCCTTGAGGCGTTTCAGATAATGTATCTTGTGCCACAGGAATAATCGCTGAGCCATTATTCAGGCGTAATTGCCCCGACCTCACGACTTGGTCACCTTCCATGAGCCCGTGCTCAATTTCGATATTGCCATCAAAACGCTGTCCTGTTTTTACAGAAACACGTTTAACGGTCATGGCATCAGCTGAACCTTCAGCGATAAACACCGTATCCCCATAAGCGGTATAAGTGACCGCAGTTTCAGGGACAGTTAGTACCGCATTATTGGCTTGGCGAACTACCGTGACATTAGCGTACATACCGGCTTTGAGTTTGCCATTGCTGTTATCCAATGTGGCTTGCAATGCAATCGTACGGGATTTACCTATCAGCGGATCAATGGCGGTTATCTTCGCGGGAAACGGCGTGTTTGGGTAAGCATCAACAGCAAGATCCACCACTTGCCCTTGATGCAATTCAGGGGAGGCTTGTTCATCTAATGAGAAATTTAGCTTCAAAGTTTGCGTATCCACCAGGCTAGCAATGGTTTCCCCAGGGCTAAGGTATTGACCCTCATGAACTTGCCGGATACCGATGATGCCATCAAAGGGGGCATGAATGGCTTTTTGTGCAATTAAGGCTTGGGTTTGTTGAATTAACCCTTGCGCCATATCTCGCTCAGCACGCGTACTATCTACTTGAGCTTCGGCCACCAAATGTTGAGCAGATAAAGTCCGCGTTCTCTCATATAAACGAGCTGCATTACGATATTGCGCTTGATAGCGAGCCAAATCGGCTCTTTCTACGGCATCATTGAGTTGGACTAGCAGTTGCCCTTTTTTCACTGGCTGTCCGGATTCAAAACCGATTTTAGTAATGCGTCCACTGGTCTCAGCAGCCACCAATACTTGGCTGCCGGCTTCTAATTCTCCCACGCCGTAGAAGGTTCGGGGGGCATTAGCGAGCGTCACCGGCGCCAAAGCGACTTTTACAGGAGGATACTGATAAGCCGCTTGTGGTTTATCGTTTGAATTGGCGTATGTCGAGTAAATCACTGTTCCCCCACCTGCGGTGATAAGTACAGTGCATAGCAAAGTTAGCGTTTTTTTATTCATTATCATTGGCATCTTAAATTGACAATTAAAGAGGCTGGCACTATAAAACCTTAAGTTAAGTTGAGGTCAATAGGGGGGGCAAAAATGGTGGGCAAAACCATGAAGACGATAAAAACGCGGGAAATTGCGGCCGAAAAGGGGGATTTTTCACGAGCACTTACCGTGGGAGAAGTGGCAAAGCGCGCGGGTGTACCCGTATCAACCGTGCATTTTTATGAAGCAAAAGGGTTAATTCAAAGCGCTCGAACCCAAGGAAACCAACGACGTTTTCCACCTGTCGTTTTACGCTATATTGCCATCATTAAAGTGGCTCAAAGCACAGGAATTCCGTTAAAAGAGATCCAAGATGCGCTAGGTAAATTTCCTGCCAATAGCACGTTGACCGCAGAAGAATGGAAGAGCATGTCCACAGAGTGGAAAAGTTCTTTAGACAGACGAATCAAGCAGTTAACTCGATTACGTAATGAATTAGACCATTGTATAGGTTGCGGTTGTTTATCACTGCGTGACTGCCCATTGCGCAACCCTGAAGATATTTTAGGGAATCAGGGTCCGGGTGCTCAAATTCTAGAACGCCCATAAATCACACTTTTCACTATCTGGATAGTCACTGCAAAATGTGGCTATTTATTCAATATAATCATTAAGTTATTAATCAAATAGCCGCGCTGTGCGGATAATCTTTGCGCATATAGGCTACAGCGTTTTGCCTTTTTTGCGTAATGATGCGTCATGTTAATTTTTTGTGAACGCATTATTTTGTGAACATATTCTTTTGTGAACCTATGGTGAGCGAATGAGAGCAAAGAGGGCACAGCGATGAAAGGTCTGAACAACAAAATTGCCATTGTGACAGGTGGTGCAACAAAAATCGGCGCAACGGTGGCGAAAATCTTATGTTCTTATGGGGTGAAAGTGACCATTTTTGATATTGATAAAACCAATGGAGAAAGTGTGGCGCAATCGGAGCCCAATATTGACTTTCTACCTATCGATATCACCGATGACCAACAACTAAAACACGGTATTGACCGTGTTGCGCAAAAGTACGGTCAACTCGATTTTTTGGTTAATCTGGCCGCAACCTATTTGGATGACGGTCAAGCGTCTTCTCGCCAAGATTGGCTCACGGCACTCAATATCAATGTCGTGAGTGCGGTGATGGCAGCGCAATTTGCCAAACCTTATTTAGCGAAAGCAGACAAAGGGGCAATTGTTAATTTTACCAGTATTTCCTCTTCGGTCGCGCAAACAGGTCGTTGGCTCTATCCCGCGTCCAAAGCTGCCATGCTTGAAGTCACGCGCAGTCAAGCAATGGACTATGCTCCCGACGGTATTCGCGTCAACTCTGTTTCCCCTGGTTGGACATGGTCACGGGTCATGGATGAACTGACTGGCGGCGATCGTCAAAAAACCGACCGCGTCGCTGCGGATTATCATCTTTTACAACGTGTTGGCGACCCAGAAGAAGTGGCTCAGGTCGTGGCATTCCTACTTTCTGATCTGGCGAGTTTTGTGACTGGCTCAGATTACTCGGTCGATGGTGGATACTCTGCCATGGGACCTGAACAGGCGAAACCCGCCATTCCCCGTCTTGCTGAATAAGACACCCTTATTTTAATTTTATCGAGGAATTCACTATGCGTCGTATCGCAATCGTAGGTGGTGGTCAGGCGGGTATGCCATTGGCATTAGGGCTGCTAGACAAAGGTTATGATGTGACGGTTGCCACCAACCGTACCCCAGATGATGTGAAAAATGGCAGAGTTATGTCTAGCCAATGTATGTTTGATATTTCGCTGCAATTTGAACGCGATCTTGGCATTAATTTCTGGGAAGACAAATGCCCACCCGTTGAAGGAATCGGCTTTACTGTGCCACACCCAGAAAAAGCGGGAGAGAAAGCTATTACTTGGCGTTCTCGCTTAGATAATTACGCTCAAGCGGTTGATCAGCGTATCAAAATGCCCTATTGGCTGGAGTTGTTTGCTGCTCGTGGCGGTAACTTACTGATTGAAGATGTGGGTGTCGCTGAACTTGAACGCTTAGCAGAAACTAATGATTTAGTGATCCTCGCAGGAGGAAAAGGCGAAATTGTGAAGCTGTTAGAACGCGATGCATCCCGCTCGCCGTATGACAAACCACAACGTGCATTAGCACTGACTTATGTTCACGGAATGCTGCCAACCCCTGAATTTTCACAAGTTTCCTTCAACCTGATCCCAGGAGTGGGGGAGTACTTTGTGTTCCCATCGCTAACTAACAGCGGTGATTGCCACATTATGGTATTTGAAGGTGTACCCGGTGGACCGATGGACCAATGGGGAGAAGCCCGCACGCCGCAAGAGCATCTGGCTTATAGCAAAAAAATCATCGATACCTACTTACCTTGGGAAGCTGAACGCTGCCGTCATATCGAGTTGACCGATGAAAATGGCATTCTGGCTGGGCGCTTTGCTCCAACGGTCCGTAAACCCGTACTCACCCTGCCGTCAGGGAAAATTGTCTTTGGTTTAGGTGATGCATTAGTCACGAATGACCCACTGACCGGGCAAGGTTCTAACAATGCCACAAAAGCCAGCAAAGTTTACTATGACGCTATTTTAGCGCGTGGTGATAAGCCATATACCGCCGAGTGGATGAATGACACTTTTGAACAGTTTTGGAAATATGGTCGCCATGTCGTGGAATGGACTAACGCCTTGTTAGCGCCACCAGAGCCACATGTCCTGAATGTATTAGGCGCTGCTCAGCAGTTGCCAACCCTTGCTCATACTGTCGCGAATGCTTTTAACTACCCACCGGTACTTGCTCCGTGGTGGCACGATGCCCATGCCTGCGATACGTATATTCAATCGTTGATGCAAGAAGAAGTTCGCGCTTCGTAGGAGAGATCAGTATGTCGATGATTGCAGAGGACACACTTATGTGCGAGAGCGAATGGGGTCATACCGAGTTTGAATCGAAAACCTTACGCAATTTACTAGGCTGCTACCCCACAGGGGTCGCAGTTGTCACCACGCGAACGCCTGATGGACGTGATGTTGGTCTGACGATCAACTCATTTGCATCACTCTCATTGGATCCTCCTTTAGTGTTGTGGAGCCTAGTGAATCATTCCCCTAATCTTGCGGTGTTTCGTGATTGCCAGCATTTCACGATCAACATCTTGGGAAAAGATCACCAAGAGCTAGCTATGCGTTTTGCCAATCCACGTGTTGAAAACAAGTTTGAAGATGTAGCGGTACATATGACACCTGAAGGGATCCCTGCCTTACATGGGGCGATCGTGACGTTGGTGTGTGAAAACCACAAACAAGATCATATTGGGGATCATTTACTGATGGTGGGGCATGTGCGTCGCATTGGTAGCGAAACCGGTAAGCCGTTAGTTTTCCACAGTGGCACATTTACAGCCTTACATGAAGCGCAATAGGCGCAGGAGATAGTATGGAACAGCAAACTTTGATGTCATTCGCCAGCGAGTTACAAAAAGGCAATATTCAGATTATCGACCTGACGCAAACCTTATCGCCTTCATTTCCTGCATTACAGCTACCCGCTGAATTTGGGCAAGTCTGGTCATTTAAAATGGAACAAATCTCCCGTTATGATGAAAATGGTCCCGCGTGGTATTGGAATAATTTTAGCTGTGGTGAACACACCGGAACCCACTTTGATGCACCTATCCATTGGATAAGTGGTAAAGATCAGCCGAAAAATACCGTTGATACTATCCCGCTTCACCACTTTATTGCCCCTGCGGTGGTGGTTGATGCCAGCAAAGAAGTAGCGAAAAATCCAGATTGGATCTTAACCGTGGATTTCCTACAAAAGTGGGAAGAAAAATACGGCAAAATCCCAAAAGCAGCGTGGGTCTTACTGCGTACAGATTGGTCAAAAAAATCGGATAACCCAGAAGCGTATGTGAATATGCGAGAAGATGGCGCTCATACCCCTGGTCCTTCTCAGGAAGCCGTAGAATGGCTTATTCATCAACGTGATGTGAAAGGATTCGGGGTTGAAACTATCAATACCGATGCTGGGCAATCTTATAGCTGGCCAGTGCCCTATCCCTGCCATACCTTAATGCATGGCAATAATAAGTATGGTCTGCAATGCTTAAAAAACCTCGATCAATTACCCGCAACTGGCGTGGTCATTGTGGCGGCACCACTGAAAATTGAGGGTGGTTCAGGTAGCCCACTGCGTGTGCTTGCGCTGGTGGGGTGAGGTATGGCGACCTTATCAAATCCTCAAGTGATTGTGGTCGGCAGTGGGATGAACTCGCTGATGTGCGCGGCGTTATTGGCGGTGCGCGGAAAATCCGTATTGGTATTAGAACGCAACGACCGCCTTGGTGGTTGTATTCGTACTGAAGCGCTATTTGACGGATACACTCACGACCTACTTTCTTGCTGGTATTCCCTGTTTGTGGGCAGTCCCGGTTATCAAGAACTCGCTCCTTTACTGCAACAGCATGGCTTGGAATTTGCTCAGTGCGATTATTCCACTGGTTTGGTGCAACCCAATGGTAAATCGGTGGCATTAAAACGAGATATTGGTGCTGCCGCCAAACAGCTGGATGAAATCGCACCCGGTGATGGCTTTGCATTTCGCCAAATGGCAGAAAAATTGTTCAGTGAAGATGCCGCTCTGACCTTTGGTTTGTTGGGGCAGAACCCCTACAGCGGCGGCATGTTCAAACTGCTGTTTTCGGAATGGCGTAAACGTGGCGTTGACGGTCTACTGGATTTTGCCAAGTCTGGCGTGGAGAGTTTTCGGCGCTGGTCTGAGCGGGAATTGCAGCATGACTTTAGCCGAGCACTGATGGCACCGTGGGTGCTGCATACAGGGCTAGGGCCTGATGAAGCCAGCTCAGCGCTGATAGGAAAGCTGACTTTTGCGGCGGTAGTGGCGGGGGGAATGCCGGTCGTGAAAGGGGGAAGTTATCGGATTGTTGAAGCATTTACCAAAGTCATTGAGCAACATGGCGGTGAGCTGCGTACCCATGCTCATGTGGAAAAAATCATCACGAAAGGCAGTGGTAAAGCGAGCCGTGCGATAGGTGTTCGGGTCGATGGGCAGTTTATCCCCGCGAGTGAAAGTGTGGTGTGTAATGTGACACCAACTCAGCTGTATGGCAGCCTACTTGATGAGGTTTCCCCTCAAGTGAAGCAACATGCTAAGGGATACCGTTATGGTCGCGGGGGCATGCAAATTCACTTTGCGCTCAGTGCGCCGCCACCGTGGTGTAATCCAGAGTTACGCCATGTGCCATTGGTGCATTTTACAGAAAGTATGGAGCAAGTGTGTTTGTCTGTCACGCAGGCGAATAACGGATATTTACCAGATAGACCCACCTTTGGTATTGGTCAGCCAACAGCGTTAGATCCAAGTCGAGCACCTGATGGTGGCTGGATCTTATGGATCCAAATGCAGGAATTACCTCGCCATTTGAAAGGGGACGCGGCGGGCGAAATCACGGTACCTGAAGATGGTTGCTGGAATGAAACGGTGCGTGAAGCTGTAGCCGATCGTATTCAACAGCGTTTGGAAATGGTGATGCCAGGAGTGACTAACCTGATCATTGGTCGTAAAGCAATTTCTCCGGCAGATCTTGAAAACTACAACTGCAATTTGGTGGGGGGAGATCCTTATTCAGGAACTTGTTCTCCAGATCAATTCTTTTGGCTACGACCGTTTGCCGCTTCAGGAAAAACTAAGGCACATCAAATGGCAGTCAAAAATCTGTTCCACATTGGGGCATCAACACATCCGGGTCCTGGTCTTGGCGGGGGCTCTGGGTATTTAGTTGCTGAGCAATTAGCAGCGAAGAAAAAGCGGTAATGGGCTTTACCAAATCGTAGGCAAGATAAACACAGCAAATATAAAAATCACCACCATAAAAACAACTATAGCGGCAGGTAAATGATGAATAAAGAAATGGTCAATAAGCTAATCGTCGGTTCATGCTTGGGGGCATTGTCGTTCGGTGCCGTTGCAACCGAGGGGGGAGGTCTTGGGATCTACCCTGATGGGCTCGAAAACTTTATGTCTGGCGCATTGCCACCGCAAGGTGTGCATGTGTTGGTATATGGCGGTAATGCGCATTATGACAGTGTTCGTGATGATAAAGGCGATAAAATCCCTATTCCTGGCTTTAGTGTCAATGTGAATGTGCTCGCACCGCGTTTTATCTGGGTTACCGATCAAAAAGTGTTCGGTGGTGATTTGGCATTCCATACCATTCTTCCACTGCTTGATGTGACTGCAAAAGCGGCGGGGAATAAGGAAACTAGCCGTGGATTGGGGGATATCACTTTTGGTCCCGCATTAGGCTTCCATCCTTCAGCAGATTTACATTATGTGCTGGGCTTGGATGCTTATGCCCCAACCGGAAAATACAGTAAAACTGACCCCTCAAGCTTAGGGAAGAATTACTGGGTATTACAGCCAGTTTGGGCAATCAGCTATATCCCCCCAGTGGGCGTTAATGCGGATTTAAAAATGATGTATGACTTTAATTTCCGCAACAATGATACGGACACGCGTTCAGGTCAGGCATTCCACGCCGATTATGCGGTCGGTTGGGGCTTTGGCAATGGTTGGGTTGCGGGTATTGGTGGATATGGGTTTATGCAAACCACGAATGACAGTGGTCCAAACTCCGCACAAGGTAAGGCTCAAGCTTTCGCAGTAGGTCCGTCAATCCGCTATGCTAACCCACAAGGCTGGTTATTTACGGCAAAATGGGAGAAAGATTTCTCGGTGAAAAATCGCCCTGAAGGTTCCCAAATTTATCTCAAAGCGTCCATTCCGTTTTAATCCTATTAATATTGGCAGCCGAAAGGCTGCTGATATCCCTATTGACGACTCATTTCCAAGTGATGGTTGAGAGCATTATCGATGAAAAAAATAACCGCATGGCTTTTTCGCTATACGGTCATTTTAATCAAGGACTGCTTTAAGTTACGCGTTACGCTTTTTTCATACTTTGGCTTGGGCTTTCACCATAGCGTTGTTTATATTCGGCGCTAAAACGTCCCATATGAGCAAATCCCCAACGTAAGGCGACCCCCGTGACGCTGGTGGCTTCCCCTGACATCAATTCGGCTCGCACGCGTTCCATACGCAAATCACGTAAATACTGCATCGGGCTAATGTCCAAAAACTCTTTAAAACCGGCATATAGGCTGCGTAAACTGACTCCGGCAATGTGAGCCAGTTGTTCTACCGTAATGGGTTCGTGGGCATGGGCTTCAAGATACTCTTGAACGCGGCGCACATGGCGCGGACGAATAGTGGCACGGCGCATACCGGAATCTTCCAAATAATTATGCTGGTGTGTGGATAAGAGTGTGACAGAAACCAATTGTTCTACTTGAGTGGTAATAAGCTTATGTTGCAGCAAATCTGGCGTACGTGTAGCGCATTCAATCAGATAGTTCATCAACGTACGCCATGCAATACATGATTGCCAAGCAAACCCTAATTCAAAAACTAATGGTTTATCTAAAGTGTGTCCAAGCTGCCCGACCAAAGTACGTTCTAATAAAGAACGGGAGATGCGTAGCATAAATTGGTCATTATCACTGTTCCAACGCATCACCGTAGACTCTTCAGGACTCAATAATGAGGCCATCAATGGTGTCGATTCTACAGTTTTTCCGCCACTTTCAATGATGGCACTGCCTGATAGCGGCATCTGCACCAGAAAAAAATCTTCGAGTTGTCCTGGCGTGATAGCCACATCAGCACCATAACGTAGCCGACTAAGGGAAATGTCGCCCATTGGGATGTAATGCATGCGAGCATCAAGGCGCTGATGTTGATTAAGTAATTGAAATTGATGAGGTTTCATAACGCGCCCCACCATGGATTTGATCTCTTCAGGATCGGCTGAACTGAACAACAATCGTTCAGAAGAACAGAGTTGATTCTCTATTTGAGGTGCAGGTGCGTAAGGCCATGAGTTGCTCAACATAAGGAGGTGCCTCCAAAGTAAACACTGTAACCCTGATTGGCTTCCTAGCAGATAGAAGTCACTGGCTAGTGGGTCCTTTGAGGGTCTTTGTTGGGATATTTAGATATCTTATTGTTATTTTTTGACGACTTTCGACCCATCACAGGAATCGATTTTGTTAACATTTTATTAAACAATTTTTAACCAATTGTGCTTCGAACATAGCATAAAGGAATTTGCTTACCTAGCTATATTTGTGCAAAAACTATCCAAATACTGCAAAAAAGTGCAAAGAATGTGCTGATTGTGATTTCGGTAACAAACTAAAAAATAAAGTTATTTTTATTAATTCTTAGTTTTAAATATATGATTATTCATATAGTTATTTATATTTTGCTGCCTACTAGTTAATCAAAAAGTTATCTATATTGCCATATTGATTTTAATCAGATGAATACTCTAATTCCTTTCTATGAGTAAGGATTAATTGGAGTTAATGATTGATTAGTGAAAGTAATTAGCCAATAGTTTACTAGACTGAAATATTTACCTTTGAGCCTGTTCATCAGCATTTTTTCATTGTTTTACAATGATTTTGTCCGCTCTATGCACCTCTTATCCACTCTCTGCAAGAATCTAATATGCATGATTAATCATGGATTGACCATTTATTAACAAATGAGATACAAGAAGGAAACACAAAAAAGATAATAACGTGCCGACGTTGACTGGTGAGGTTAAAATGGCTGAGCGTTCGTTTGTCCAAGAAGTTCAAAAATTACGGCAGGGTGAAGGTGAAGTTTTCAGCGGTGAAGGGATCCTTGCGGTAACAAAAGCATTACTGGAATCGGGAGTTTCTTATGTCGCAGGCTATCAAGGTGCACCGATTTCCCACCTGATGGATGTACTGGCGGATGCACAGGATATTTTATCGGAATATGGTATCCGTTTTGAAAACAGTGCCAGCGAAGCAACCGCAGCCGCAACGCTTGCGGCATCGGTGAACTACCCTTTACGCGGTGCCGTGACATTTAAAGCGACAGTGGGAACCAACGTGGCGTCTGATGCATTAGCCAATTTAGCCTCTGGTGGTGTATTGGGTGGGGCGTTGATCATTGTGGGTGAGGATTACGGCGAAGGCTCTTCAATTATGCAAGAGCGTAGCCACGCCTTTGCGATGAAATCCCAAATGTGGCTACTTGACCCACGTCCTAACTTGCCTTCCATTGTACAGGCAGTCAAAGATGGTTTTGATCTCTCCGAAGCTAGTAATACGCCAGTTATGCTGCAAATGCGTATTCGTTCTTGCCATGTTCATGGACAATTTACCTGTTCAGATAACCAACATCCGAAATTCACGGTAAAAGACGCATTAGAGAACCCAACCCGTGATGTCAGCCGTATCGTTTTACCGCCGGCAAGTTTTTTACATGAAAAAGAAAAAATAGAAGCGCGTTGGCCCGCGGCTATCAAATTTATTCAACAGCGTGAACTGAATGAATTTTTTGCGGAAGATTCAGAGGATGTGGGAATTGCTTTACAGGGCGGTTGCTACAACACCTTGATTCGTGCATTAAACCAAATTGGCTTAGCCGATGTCTTCGGTAATAGCAAAATTCCACTGTATGTCATGAATGTGGCATACCCCTTAATTGATGATGAATTTGAACGTTTTTGTCGCAACAAAAAAGCGATTTTGGTATTGGAAGAAGGGCAGCCGAACTTCGTTGAGCAAAATGTGGCGAATATTTTACGCCAACGCAATATCGAGATAGCACTTCACGGTAAAGACATGTTGCCGATGGCAGGTGAATACAATACGGCAACTGTATTGGCAGGACTGCGTTCATTCTTCG
Source organism: Providencia sp. PROV208 (assembly GCF_028479465.1). Taxonomy (NCBI): domain Bacteria; kingdom Pseudomonadati; phylum Pseudomonadota; class Gammaproteobacteria; order Enterobacterales; family Morganellaceae; genus Providencia; species Providencia sp. PROV208. The sequence continues at coordinate 95,077 of NZ_JAMPNS010000017.1, forward strand.
AACGTTACGGCAAAATCGAACCTCAAGTGAAAGCGGCTGCTAAGCAGATCCGCATCCCAGCCATTAATGTCACGGCAGTGAAAGCGGATGATGACTTGCCGGATTACGTTAATGCGGCAGAGCCTACCCTAAATGACACTGTACATGCGCGCCCGCCAGGATTTTGTACCGGCTGTCCAGAACGCCCAATTTTTACTGCAATGAAGTTGGTTGAGCGTGAGTTGGGTGAGCACCATGTGAGTGCCGATATTGGCTGTCATTTATTCTCGATTTTACCGCCATTTAATCTTGGCAATACCACCATGGGTTACGGGCTTGGTGGTGCGGGTGCTGCGGCGTTGAACGCGAAAGCCAGTAAGCGCGCTATTTCGGTAATGGGGGATGGTGGTTTTTGGCATAACGGCTTAACGAGTGGAATTGCCAATAGCGTGTTTAACCGCAGTGATAATCTCACTATCGTAGTTGATAACAGCTATACCTCGGCAACGGGTGGACAAGATATTTTATCGTCAACCGCTTTGAATCCAACACGTAGCACTGGCCATGAGATTGAAAAAGCCGTTAAAGGTGTTGGGGTGAACTGGGTGAAAACCATCACCCGTACCTATGACCTAAAAGCCATGACAAATACATTACGTGAAGCTCTGACGACGACAGAAAGTGGTCCTAAAGTATTGATTGCCCAAAGCGAATGTATGTTGAACAAACAGCGTCGTGAAAAGAAAAAAGTTCGTGAGGACGTTTCAGCAGGCAAGCGAGTTATCCGTGAGCGTTTTGGTGTTGATTCAGACACTTGCACGGGAGACCACTCCTGTATTCGTTTATCGGGTTGCCCATCGTTATCAATCAAGCCTAACCCAGATCCTTTACGGACAGACCCAGTTGCGACAGTGATGGATAGTTGCGTAGGCTGTGGGCTGTGCGGTGAAGTCTCCCATGCCGCCGTGCTGTGTCCTTCCTTCTTTAAAGCACAAATTATCACCAATCCAAATGGTTGGGACAAATTGCGCCACCGTGTTCGCGGCTGGTTTATTGGCTTCTTGCAGCGTCGTGATGCACGCCGCCGTGAACAACTGAGTTTTTAGGGGGGCATATGACACAACCTTTAATGACCTTACAGCCTATCAAAATAGCCATCCTTGCAATGGGTGGGGAAGGCGGCGGCGTTCTCGCCGATTGGATTGTTAATCTTGGCGAAGAGAATGGGTATTTTGCGCAAACCACGTCAGTACCGGGTGTGGCTCAGCGGACGGGGGCAACAATTTATTATGTTGAATTATTCCCTGGGGCTGACAACCCAGACACCCCTTCACCAGTATTAGCCCTAATGCCAATGCCGGGAGATGTGGATGTGGTTTTAGCTTCCGAGCTAATGGAGGCAGGACGTGCCGTACAGCGTGGTTTTGTGACTTCGGAACGTACTACGTTGATAAGCTCGACTCATCGGGTGTATTCGATTGCAGAAAAGTCGGCTATGGGGGATGGGCGCGTAGATAGCCAAGCGTTGATTCGTCATGCAGGACAAGCTGCCCGTCAATTTATTCATTTTGATATGGCACAAGCTGCGCAAGAGAGTGGCAGTGTCATCAGTGCCGTTCTGTTTGGTGCGTTGTTTGGTTCGGGGGTTTTGCCATTTAGCCGTGAACAGTTTGAAGAAACCATTGTTCGTGGTGGTGTTGGGGTGAAACCCAGTTTGCGTGCGTTTACGTTGGGTGCTGAAAAAGCGGCGCAACCAGAAGAAACGTATCAAGTGGAATCTTCGCAATTGATTGAAAAAACACCAAAAAATAAACATGTTGCCGTTCTCCTTGCGCGTGTTGAGAGCCAATTCCCTGACCATGTTCACTACCTTGCCATTGAAGGCGTTCGTCGCTTGATTGATTACCAAGATCCTGCTTATGCAGAGTCGTACCTCAATCGACTTCAAGCGTTATTTGCGCAAAAAGGCGGCGATGATCCGCGCTTACAACGTGCTTTAGTTCGTCATTTAGCGTTGTGGATGTCTTATGAGGACACCATCCGTGTGGCTGACTTAAAAATTCGTGATAGCCGTTTTGCGCGAGTCCGTAGTGAAGTCCAAGCACAAGATAACCAATTGCTTGATATCAATGAATTTATGCATCCAAGAATTGAAGAAATTTGCGAAACGCTTCCCAAAAGTTTAGGAAACTGGCTAATGAGACCACATTGGATTCACAAAGCCGTTCGCAAATTAACGCAAAAGGGACGCACGATCACTACCAGTTCGCTTTGGGGCTTTTTACAGTTATATGCACTCGCCGCGTGGCGAAGAGGGCGGCGCTCAACATTGCGTTATCAACTTGAAAATAATCGTATTGAAAAATGGTTAGATGCGGTGACGCAAGCGGCGAAAAGCAACCCTGCGCTAGCCACTGAGATTGCGCAATGTCAGAGAGTGGTGAAGGGATATAGCGATACTCATGCCCGTGGTTTGCGCAATTTCCAAATATTGATGGAAATCGTTGAGCGTCATGGTAGCCAGTTAGCCCCCATTAATTTACGTGAACTGCGTGAAGCGGCTTTGGCAGATGAACACGGTAATGAATTGAAAAAATGCCGTCAGCGTTTGGCGATGGAATAAGGACCGCATCATGAGTTTATTGACCTTTTCTCAACACCATCGGATCCACTTTTCAGAGTGCGATCCCGCAGGAATTGTATTTTATCCGCAATATTTTGTGATGTTTAACAATCTCATTGAACGTTGGTTTGATGAGCTGATTCCCGAAGGATTCGCAGGGTACATCCTTGAGCAGCGCTTTGGTTTACCCACGGTGCATTTAGAAGCAGATTTCAAAGCAATTAGTCGGATGGGGGATGATGTTCAGCTTGAGCTGCACGTTAAACGCATTGGCGGCAAGTCTCTGACTTTACACCAACGTTGCATCAGCCTTGATGGCAAGTTGCGTATGGAAGTGACACAAACTTATGTCACGACATCACTTATCACGCATCAGGCAATTCCTATCCCTGAAGCACTGTATAGCGCCTTAACCCAGCAGCAACCGGTGTAATGGCACAACGTAATTAAAGGAGAAATTCCATGAATATCGTTTGTATCGGCGGCGGTCCCGCAGGGCTTTATTTCGGGTTGCTGATGAAACTGCAAAATCCACAAAATCGGGTGGTGGTGGTTGAACGTAACCGTCCTTATGACACCTTTGGCTGGGGTGTCGTATTTTCTGATGCCACATTAAGTAATTTGCGCAAAGCTGACCCTGTATCCGCAGTGACCATCAGCGCCGAATTTAGCCATTGGGATGATATCGACATTCATTTCAAAGGTAGCTGTAACCGTAGCGGCGGTCATGGTTTCATCGGTATAGGACGTAAGAAATTACTGAATATTTTGCAAGATCGTTGTCTTGAAGTCGGTGTCGAATTGGTTTTTGAAACTCAAGTTGTCGATGATCAGGAAATCGCACGCCAATATGATGCAGATCTGGTGATTGCATCTGATGGGATCAACAGCGCAGTCCGTACTCGCTATGAAAACGTCTTTAAACCGGATATCGATCAACGTCGTTGCCGCTTTGTTTGGTTAGGCACGAAAAAGATTTTCGACGCATTTACCTTCATATTTGCTGAAAATGAGCACGGTTGGTTCCAAGTTCATGCGTATCAATTCCAAGAAGGCTTATCTACATTTATTGTTGAAACGACGGAAGAGACATGGCTCAAAGCAGGCATCGACCAAATGTCTCAAGAAGATGGAATAGCTTACTGTGAAAAGCTGTTTGCGCCATGGTTAGATGGTGAAAAGTTGATTGCGAATGCTGCTCACTTACGCGGTGCGGCGATTTGGATCCGCTTCCCGAGAGTTATTTGTGATAACTGGGTACATTGGACACATCCAACAAGCGGTAAAGATGTTCCCGTGGTTCTGATGGGTGATGCAGCGCACACCGCGCATTTTTCTATTGGGTCGGGCACCAAGCTGGCTTTGGAAGATGCCATCGAATTATGTGAAAGCTTGAAAGCCACCCAAGGTGATTTGCGCAAAGGATTAGAGCACTATCAAAAAGTACGTAGTGTTGAAGTGCTGAAAATCCAAAATGCAGCACGTAACTCGACCGAGTGGTTTGAGAATGTTCAACGTTACGAAAATCTCGACCCTGAACAGTTTGCTTACTCTCTATTAACCCGTTCTCAGCGCATTTCCCATGAAAATTTGCGTGTGCGTGATGATCACTGGTTAACCCACTATGAAAATTGGTTTGCAGAGAAATCAGGTTTACCAAGCGATCTCGCTAGTCAGAAAATTGCCCCGATGTTGACGCCATTTCGTTTGCGTAATGTCGAGTTGAAGAACCGTGTTATTGCTTCTCCAACACTGTTGTATTGCTCAACAGATGGGCTGGTAGGTGACTTTCACCTCGTGCATATCGGTAGCCGTGCGTTAGGTGGTGCCAGCTTAATTATGACGGAAATGACCGCCATTTCTCCAGAAGCGCGAGTGACGACGGGCTGCCCAGGTATTTGGAATGATGCGCAAGTGGCGGCATGGAAAAATGTGACGCAATTTGTACACCAGAAAACAGATGCGAAAATTGGGATGCAATTGGGGCATGCTGGACGTCGAGGCTCTACGCAGCGCGGTTGGGAACAAGAAAACCATCCATTGAAACAAGGCAACTGGCCGTTAGTTTCAGCTTCCCCATTACCTTATTTACCGTCTCTATCACAGACACCATCTGCGCTGACCGAAGCTCAGATGGCAAGCATTATTGACCAATTTGTGGCGGCAACAAAACGTGCAGATCAAGCGGGTTTTGACTGGCTAGAACTGCAAGCTGGGCATGGTTATCTGTTATCGAGCTTTATCTCTCCACTGACTAACCAGCGCACTGATACATTTGGTGGGTCATTAGAAAACCGTCTACGTTTCCCGCTAGCAGTGGTTAGCGCGGTGAGGAAAGTGTGGCCTGAAGACAAACCGCTCTCGGTGCGAATATCTGCGACAGATTGGGTGGAAGGAGGAACGACAGTTGATGAAGCAGTGCTGATTGGACAGGCTCTGCATCAAGCTGGAGCCGATATTATCGATTGCTCATCCGGTGAGGTTTCCCCTCTTCAGCAGCCTGTTTATGGGCGTATGTATCAAACGCCAATGGCGGATCGAATTCGTAATGAAGGATCGGTTCCGGTGATTGCCGTTGGGGCAATCACCGATGCAGATCAAGTTAATAGCATTATCGCATCAGGGCGAGCCGATCTCTGTGCATTATCTCGCCCGCTGCTTTCTGATCCTGCGTGGTTATTACATGAATGTGCGCGCTTTGGGTGGAACAGCGTAACTTGGCCAGCACCTTATGAATATGGTCGCCAACAATTAGTCCAACAATCGAAAAACCGCTAATGGCGTCAATGCGAAAGGGGGAAAAACCATGACTACTCAGTCCCATGAACAATACAGAGAGAATATCGCAGGACGCGCAGATGTAGCAGATACACCGGAATTGTTGGCGTATTACAAGCAGTTAGATGAATTAAAAACAGGTGCGCTCTGGACTGTTGCCAATAAAATTGAGCCATGGCAGCCAAAATCTCAGTCAGTGCCAGTGCTATGGCGTTACCAAGATTTACGCGAGCATGTTTTACGTTCAGTGGATTTAGTGACGCCAGAAAAGGCGGGTCGTCGCGTGATTTATTTAAATAACCCAGGTCGCCAAGATGTTGCTGCTGCGGTGGGATGGTTGTATTCAGGTTTACAGGTGATGCATCCCGGAGAAGCGGCTTCCGCTCATGCGCATTCATCATCTGCCTTGCGTTTCATTATGGAAGGGCGTGGAGCTTACACCATCGTGGAAGGGCAAAAAATGATTTTAGAAGCCAATGACTTTGTGCTGACGCCAAATGGTACTTGGCATGAGCATGGTGTTGAAGAAGGTGGGCTACCGTGTATTTGGCAGGACGGATTAGATATTCCACTCGTCAATGCCATGGAGGCTGGTTTTTATAAAGTTCACCCAGATTTACATCAAGCACAAACCCGCCCAGTTGATTATCCCGTTGGGATGTGGGGGGCAACGGCATTACGTCCGCACCATGTGGGATGGGATAAGCCTTATTCGCCATTGTTTAAATACCAGTGGGGGCCCACTTACGAAGCGTTACAGCGAGCCGCAAAAGTGACGGAAGGATCACCGTTTGATGATGTCTTAATGAATTACACCAACCCATTAACTGGCGGTCCTGTCATGCCAACCATTGGGGCAAGCATGCAGTTATTACGTCCTGGCTTTGTTGGTAAAGCTCATCGTCATACGGGTAGCTTTATTTACCAAGTGGCGAAAGGGTCAGGTTACTCGATTATTAACGGGCAGCGTTTTGATTGGCAAGAGCGCGACATTTTCTGTGTACCGTCATGGATGTTCCACGAACATATTAATACATCCCAAAGTGAAGATGCTTGTCTGTTCTGTTTTAGCGACTTGCCAGTGATGCACTCCCTTGGTCTCTATTATGAAGAGGCTTTGGTGGAAAATGACGGTCACCAAAAAGTGATTGGTTAACTATTTGATCTAATTATTGATTCTAACTATTACGTGAAGATTTCAGTGAGGTCTTGAGACCTGACTCAAGGAGAAAAATTATGCGTCTTATTACTTACCGTTCAGATGTTACCGCAGCAGCTCGCTTAGGCGCGATTGTGGATGAGCAAGTTGTGGATTTAGCGAGATTGGCAGAGGAAAATGGTCAATATCTTCCTGATAACATGCTGGAATTTATTGATTTAGGTCCTCAAGGCGTGCGTGCGGGAACGGCGTTATTAAATGGTTATCAAGGGCAATTCCCAGCAGGAACGGCGTGGCCTGTACAAAATGTGAAAATATTAGCGCCAATTCCGCGCCCAAGAAAAAACATTTTTGGTATTGGCTTGAACTATGTTGAGCACGTTGCAGAGTCTAGCCGTACGTTGGATACATCTAAAGAATTACCAAAAGAACCAGTGATTTTTTCTAAGCCGCCGACAACCGTGATTGGACCGGGTGATGCCATTGAACATAATGCCCAAATTACTCAGCAGTTAGACTGGGAGGTCGAATTGGCGGTCATTATGGGAACTCGAGCTAAAGGTGTAGCGCAAGAAGATGCACTGGATTATGTGTTCGGTTATAGCTTGATGATCGACATGAGCGCTCGTGATTGTCGTCGAGCTGGTCAATGGATTTACTCGAAAGGACAAGACACCTATGCGCCATTTGGTCCTTGTATCGTCACTGCGGATGAAATTCCTGATCCACATTCATTGAATCTGAGTCTGAAAGTCAATGGTGTGACTAAGCAAGACTCCAATACGCGTCATATGTTGTTTAACGTGAATGCATTGATTGCAGACATCAGCAAGGGCATTACGTTAGAACCCGGGGATATTATCGCGACAGGAACGCCTGAAGGGGTGGGAGCCGGACGTTCTCCTCAAGAGTGGGTGTGGCCAGGCGATGTGATTGAAGCTTATGTAGAAAAAATCGGTGAGTTACGTCATCCAGTGGTTGCAGTATAACTTAAGGGGGATAACTACATGTTGAATCTACCTCAATTTAAGGCGGCGGCAGTGCAGGCCGCCCCTGTATTTCTTGATACTGATGCCACTGTGGACAAAGTGTGTCGGCTTATTGAAGAGGCGGCTGATAATGGCGCTAAATTAGTCGCATTCCCTGAAGTGTTTGTTTCTGGCTACCCGTATTGGAGCTGGGTGATGAATCCGATTGATGGCAGCCCATGGTTTGAAAAACTGTGTAAGTCAGCGATTGAAGTACCGGGACCCGAAATTAAAAAAATTGCGCAAGCGGCAGCTCGTCACCATATCAATGTTGTTGTTGGGGTGAATGAACGTAATCCGAACGGCATAGCGACGCTGTATAACACGCTGGTGACTATTTCTGATGAAGGCAAAATTTTAGGGCGGCACCGTAAATTAGTGCCGACATGGGCGGAAAAGCTGACGTGGGCGAACGGTGATGCATCTTCTCTAAAAGTGCACCAAACGAGCATTGGTCCTCTAGGCGCACTGGCATGTGGGGAAAATACCAATACATTGGCGCGTTTCTCATTATTAGCTCAGGGTGAGCTGGTACACATTGCCAGCTATATTGCTCTGCCAGTTGCACCGAAAGATTACGATATGGCTGATGCCATTCGCTTACGAGCTTCAGCGCACTGCTTTGAAGGTAAGGTATTTACTATCATTTCTTGTTCAACGGTCTCTGAAGAAATCGTTGACGCCATGGCAACATCCCATCCTGAGTCTCGTGAATTACTGGCTCGCCCAAATAGTGCATTTTCCGGCATTATCGGTCCCGATGGGCGCGTTATTGGGGAACCTTTGATTGATAAAGAAGGTATTGTTTATGGTGAAATTGATTTGAATCGCTGCATTCAACCTCGTCAGATGCATGATATTACTGGGCATTATAATCGCTTTGATATCTTTGATTTACAGGTTAATCGACGTCCTTTAACGGCTGCCCGTTTCCATCATAGTGGGCAAGATATTGATGAACTTAATCAATTTGCTGAATCGGATGACTCTTCTTTGGAGAAAGGACTATGAGCTTAGCGCGTACATTTCGTATTGGGCAGATTGTGCCTTCGTCTAATACCACCATGGAAACTGAAATTCCGGCTATTTTACGTGCCCGTGAAGCCATGTTTGCCGAACGCTTTACATTTCACTCTAGCCGTATGCGTATGCAAAAAGTGACCAAAGACGAATTAGCTAAAATGGATTCTGACAGTGATCGCTGTGCTATTGAGTTGTCCGATGCTGATGTAGATGTATTGGGGTATGCCTGCTTAGTTGCCATTATGAGCATGGGTAAAGGCTATCACCGCATTTCGCAAAAACGTCTTCATCAATGCACGATAGATAACGGGCATCCAGCGCCGGTCGTGACAAGTGCAGGGGCTTTAGTTGATGGTTTACATGCAATGGGTGCCAAAAAAGTGTCAATTCTGACCCCATACATGAAACCATTAACACAGCTGGTTATCGATTACATCGAACATGAAGGTATTGAGGTGGTAGACAGTATCTCTCTAGAAATACCTGATAACCTTGAAGTTGGTAGACAAAATCCATTAGCCCCTGTTGAAATTACCAAAAAACTGAATACCAATGTGGACGTCATTGTTGCATCTGCTTGTGTACAGATGCCTTCGCTGCCTTCAATTCAATTGATAGAAAATAGAGTGGGCTTGCCTGTCTTGTCATCATCCGTGGCAACGACATATATGATGCTAAAAAAATTGGGATTAGATACTCGAGTTGATGGCTTTGGCTCACTGCTTAGTGGCAGATTTTAGTTAAATTATGTTAAGAGTTCGGTTTCCTTCTGCTACTCTGCTAGCTTCTAATGTGATAAAACCAGAAGCTAAAAAAGAGGAATTGATGCCTAAATCGAAAGTCTTCGTTGATAATTACCTGCCCGCTCTGCTGGGGCAGGCATGGATGTTGGTTTCTTCTGAATTTCATGCGGTTGTGGAAGCTAACGGGTTATCCGTGTTGGAATGGCGAGTGCTTTCTACATTGGCGAATAATGGTTCGATGGGGATCACCGAGTTATCGCAAAAAACAGTCAGCAAGCAACCGACTATTACGCGGGTTTTACAGCGATTGGAGCAACAAGGGCATGTAATCCGCCATAATAATCATTCAGGGAGTGACCGACGCGTGACATTAGTCAGTGTGACTTCGAGTGGAGTGGAGTTAGTGGAAGGATTATTGGTTGCCGCAGAAGAGCATGAAAGGCAGGTTTTAGCACCATTAGGCGCTCGTAAAAGCAAAATGCTCAAACAAGTTTTACAAGAATTAATTGATAGACATAGCCCAGAAATCAAATAGATAAACTCCATCGAAATACTAGGATTCATCTGTTTTTGATGAGTATGAGAATTTTATAGGACGAATAATTATTAAACCCTTATAAAACACTAACATATTCATCATAAATGTAATGTGTTGGAAATTAAGTAATATTCTGTAACACAATGATTGCTATCGTAGTTTTTGATTTATTTTATTTTTTTTCTAGAGCATAAATTGTCACTTTACATTGATTTGATTTATCTATTTACTGCAAATCAGATAACTAAGATAAACCATTATGGAGCACTCAATGTCGGTAGTGACACTTGTACTCGTTTTTTTACTTGCAGTCGTCGTGAGCGTGTTCGTTTCACGATTACTTAAAGACATTATTCCATTACCTATTATCCAAATCGCGTTAGGTGCTGCCTTATCGTTTTATGGGTTTACAGTGGAATTTGAACCTCATCTGTTTCTATTTTTATTTATTCCTCCATTACTGTTTCTTGATGGCTGGCGCATTCCAAAAGAGGCGTTATTTCAAGAAATTAAACCAATTATATCTCTGGCGATCGGTCTGGTTGTTGTCACAGTGATTGGAATGGGCTTCTTTATTCATTGGTTGATTCCAACGATTTCTCTGGCGGTTGCATTTGCGCTGGCGGCGATTCTTTCGCCGACTGACCCTGTATCTGTATCCGCAATGACAGTGAATTCACCATTACCTTCGCGTATGGCGCACATTTTAGAAGGGGAGTCCTTACTCAACGATGCAACAGGCTTAGTATGCTTTAGCTTTGCGGTTGTCGCGGCACTGACAGGTGAGTTTTCTCTGACTTCTGCCGCAGGGCAATTTGTACTGGTGGCATTTGGCGGTATTGCGATTGGTTTATTAGTGGCATGGGCTATAGGTTGGTTAAACCAATTCTTGGTTAAGCGTACTGGTGAAGAACCTGCCATCCAAATCATGATTAGCTTATTAATGCCATTTACAGCCTATTTACTTGCTGAGCATTTGCATGTTTCTGGGATACTTGCCGCGGTCGTTGCAGGTATTGCGATGCACTATGAAAAAATTGCTGGGCGTATGCAAGCCGCAACACGCATGCAAAGTAAGGCAGTTTGGGATACAGTGCAAACGGGCCTTAACGGCATGATCTTTATCCTACTGGGTGAGCAGTTACCGGGAATGTGGACGAATATGCCACAGGTCGCTGAAGCAGCAGGTGCTAGCCACCCGTGGATGCTATTTGTGTATGTGGCAGTGATTACCATTGCATTAGGTGCATTGCGTTTTGCTTGGGTATGGATATCAATGACATTGACGGTGTTTCATCATCGACGTCGTGGAAAACAAGCGGATGAAGTGCGTATTCGTATGATGGCGGTGATGGCAACAGCGGGTGTGCGCGGTGCAATTACATTAGCGGGTATTTTGACCTTACCACTGTTGATGCCAGATGGTTCGTTATTCCCTAACCGTGATGTGGCAATCTTTCTCGCGATGGGGGTCATTTTATGTTCCCTGTTAATTGCGAGTATTGCTTTACCTATTTTAACCAAAGGGTTAGTCCAAGATTTACCCTACGATAACGACGAAATTCGTGCCCGCTTGGCGCTAAACGAAGCGGCAATGGCACATATTCGTGAGTTAATGAATCACCCTTCCGAAGATGTGGATGAGATTGCGATGCGTACCGAAGTCGGGGCTCAGTTGCTCGAAATCTATGGTCGTCGTTTAGATAACTCCGATGAAACTGAATCGGATGTCTTTGACTTACACCGTATGATCGAAATGGAACGCTCGATGTCTAATTCCGCTCTTAAGGCGAAGCGTGAAGCCTTATACCAAATGCGTAAAGGAAAAAACATCAACGAACGAGTGTATCATCGCTTACGTGACGAACTTGATTTAAAAGAAGAAACATTAAATCACCATAAAAGTTCAAAACACTGATTCATGAAATGTTGACCCTAACGGCTTAAGATACTTAAGCCGTTTTTACATCATCATTGAAATATATTTTATTACTGATAATGTATTTTCTAATTCTATTGAGGAAAAAACTATGTCGCAGCATGCCGCTCATTTAATGATTATGATGACCATCACTTAACTGGTGGGAGTCTGTGACATCCTCAACCCGCCAGATAAGGCGGGTTTTTTGTCCTTGTCTGGTTAACTCTCCACAAGGAACTATCAATGAATCTTCTCGATAATACTCAAAAACATACCCAAGATCTTGAAGCCTTAATTGCCAGCGCAGATCGTGCAATCACAGAAGAAAATTTCAGTTATTTAATGAATTTCTATTCTGAAAATGGCGCATTAGTGGTGAAAGATGGCTTACATGTCCATGGAAAAGAGGACCTCCAGAAAGCCTTTTCTGCTATTGCAGAATTTTTTAATCATACTCTGCAAGTTTCCCAAGGTGCGGTGAAAGTCATTTTTGGTGAAGACTGCGCCTTAGTGCTCGCTGAGACTCTTTTAAGTGCACAAATGCAGGATGGCACCGAATTTAATACGGCGCGAGAAGCCACCTACGTTTTTAAACTGATTGAAGGCAAGTGGTTATGCGTGATTGATAATTCCTATGGCACATCATTGCTAAAATCGTAAAGCTCAATCATGGCTGCTGAGTCTATTTTTGTTGGTATAGAACAGCGAAATTCAGTTTACGTAATCAATGGTTTTTTATTGTAATTATTGAGTTTTGCTGTTGTGTTTGAAGTTAGCTCTAAGGTTTATACTCGTGTGAAGAATAACTGTAGAGGATATCTTTTATGTCAATTTTCAGCTGGTTATTTAATCTCAGTAAACATCGCAGCGGCGCTAAACACGGTGGCCAATATCAAAATAATTCAAGGCATGGTAGAGATTCTAAGCACAATAACGGTGATAAGCACAATTACCGTGATAAACACAATTACCAAGATAAGCACGGGTATGGTGCAAAACTGGGGGAGGGTTATCAATACGGTGACCGCCAAAACGCGGAAGGAATAATCTGCCGACAATGCCGCAGTATCGTCAGCCTAAATGCGAAATTTTGCAGCGAGTGTGGAACGGCAACTTAGGAAAATAGAAAAGGTATTCCGAGTTCAGGAGGAAGCATGATTGCATCGTTTTTTTCTCAAAAAAATCATTACCAACTCTATATTAAAAATTTTATTGCATCACCCGCCTCGATGGGAACAGTGATGCCATCATCTCGCTGGTTATGCTATGCAATAGTTAGCAATATAGATTGGAGAAATTGCATAAAAATTGCAGAGATCGGTGCGGGTAATGGTGTAATGACGCGTTACATTGCAAATGAAATTCCTGAGAAATCGAGTTTGGAGCTCTATGAAATTAATCGTGATTTTATTGCTATTTTAAATCAAATTGAAGATCCTAGAGTAACAGTTAAACCTTGCTCAGCTGAATATTTACGTGGCGATTATGATCTGATTATTTCAGGGCTCCCTTTCTTGTCTCTACATAAAAAAACTAGTATGCGAATCTTGAAAAAGGTACGCCAAAGCTTGCTCAAGAATCACGGTAGGCTGGTGCTATTTCAGTATACCCAAGGTTGCGAGCGGTTATTTTCTCGTTATTTTTCATTTACAAAAGAGCGGGTATATCGAAATTTCCCACCTGCTTGGGTGTATACCTGCGTACCCAAATAATGGGTTTTAAGACCAGCGTAATATGTGCTGGTCTTAGCCTCTATTGATTATTTAGGGCGATACATTTCGAGCTTTTGTTGTTCTTCAATCCAATAATAATCAGCGGGTCCTCCTGCACGCATCAGCGGTTTTTGGCGTGCGCTGTTATACAGGCCTTGCTCCAAGGTCGCTTTATCAATATGCACCATGACCACTTCCCCCATGACCATCCATGTATCCAGTAAGCTACCATCTGCTCGTTTTAATTGCTGATATTCGGTGACAACACATTCTAGAGAGACGGGTGTTTGGGCAATACGTGGAGGAGTCACCAATGTGGATGGCAAAGTAGAAAGCTGCGTGAGGTCAAATTCACTTTCTCCATGAGGTAGCATGGCGCTGCTTAGGTTGATCTGCTGAGCTAATTCGAGGGTCGCAAGATTATAAACAAACTCTCCCGTTTCGATTGCATTAGTGACAGAATCTTTTTTTCCAACACTGGAAAAGACCAAAATAGGCGGAGAATAATTAAAGATATTGAAAAAACTATAAGGTGCAAGATTCGTTCTACCTTGCTTATCACATGTGGAAATCCAACCTATAGGGCGAGGAGCGATCAATGAGGGAATAGGATCGTGGGGAAGACCATGACCTTGTTGTGGTTGGTAGCTGTAAAATTGAGTTTGCATTATTGGCTCCTTTTTTCATTATCCTAACGGATTAATTTATTTCAGTTAATATTTAAAAATGAAAAATGCATCATTTGTATAGTTTTAGCATGATATGGATAAAATAGGTTTTTATTATTGATTGATTGATAGGTTTCGATTTCCTTTTAGTGCTCTTTTTTAAATTATATTTTAAATCTTATGGGTTGAATTTATGTAACGCATATAATGTGTAATTTTAGGTTGTTTTTTATTTTTAATTAAATATTGTATTTTTAATTTTGATATTTTTAATTAAAACGAAAGTTCTTTTTTTGGCGTTTTTTTAGTGTCATTTTCAAAAATGAAAATAGTTTCTTTTTATTAAAGGTAATTGATATTTTTTTACAGGTTTTAGTATGTTTAATTATTGGGTATTTAAATGGTTACATAATTATATAATACATATGTAATTATGTAACTATTTGATAAATATTAGTGTATTTAATTTTACCTAGGTTAAAGGTGATCAATAAACTTAATTTGATAGATATTAACTATTAAATAATATAATTTCGATCGATATAAACGTATTTACAGATTTATTTCTTGTATCTATATTTTAATAAATTAATTTCCTGCACTTTGGATATATCCATTTTTTATTTAACTATTTACTCAATGATATGGCTACCTTTGAGTAAATAAAATTAAAGCTATTTAAATTTGGTTTTAATATTATGAAAAACAAATATCGACTACGTGAAGAGGTTGGTTCATTTATTAGGGAGGCTAGGCTTAATTGTTCACTGACTGGTGAAGAATTAGGTAGGATGCTCCATATTAGTCAACAACAAATATCCCGATATGAACGTGGTATTACGAGTGTGAGCATTGAAACTCTTGATGCCATATTAAATAAATTAGGCAAAGATTGGTCTGACTTTTTTTTTAAAGTTATAGCCAATTATTCAGATGAAGTAGCAGAAATAAAACTACAAGATAATTTTTTATTTCAAGATAAAAAATCAAAATATTCATATTACGATAAATTGAAGTTCAGGGCATTACATGAGCTTTAATACCCAATAATGATATTTAACATGTTGTTATCTCCATTAATTATTTAATGGTGTTTTGTATTTCTCTCATCTTTAAACGAAAGGAAAGTCATTCTATGAAACTTAATCAGTTAGCAACCATGACGCTGCTGGCAGCATCGGCGACTTCTTTTGGTGTTATGGCGGAGAATACCGGTACGGTGAATTTTATCGGTACAGTTGTGACTTCGCCCTGCAATATTGCTCAGTCTTCTTTGAAGCAAACCATTGATTTTGGACAGCTTTCTCGTCGAGGCTTAGAGAATGGTCGCAATGCGGAGGTGGATTTTAATATTGAATTAACGGGATGTGATTTTTCAGATTACACCAAAGATGCCGCAGGAACACCTGCGGTAGTGAAAAGTATGGAGCTGGTTTTTACAGGGCAAAATTACGCGGATGCGGGTAATACCTTGCTCTCAACGTCTGCTGGCAATGCAAATAACGTGGGGATTGGTATTGATGGTTTTGAGTTTGGTAAAGCCAAAGATATTTTTTCCCGTATTATCAATAAGAAGGGTGATAACACTTTAACGTTCAAAGCATTAGCTAAAGCCATTGATACGAATAAAGATGTCGCTGAAGGTAAATTTAGTGCCGTAACTAACTTCCGCATTACTTACCAGTAAACATCTGAGTCTACCGCTGGCATTCGCTGGCGGTATTACGACTGAGTTGAGGGAGGAAACTGTGATTGTTTATCGATGGGTCACTCGCCAATTAGCACAATTGATAATGGTCAGTATTCTGGTATACCCAGTCATTTCAGGGGCTGAAAGCAAGAAAAAAATTGAGCTTAATGGAAGCGCAACTCTCAAAGGTATTGTGATTGCGACACCGTGTTCGGTTGTGATGCAAAATAGGTTCCAAACGATTGATTTCTCGCCGCTAGCTATCACGATGCTCGGGACTAAATTGCAACGTGAACAGCATAACCAACCTTTCATTCTTGAGTTAAGAGATTGTGGAAGTCTTTATTCTTCGCTTGATGTTAAAACGTGGTCTATTCGCTTTATGGGACAAACCGCGGAACACATTAATGGGTTTGTCTTGCAAGGAGCTTCACGAGGTCTTGGGGTTTCGGTACTGGATAATCGTTTAAATGCATTGGTGCCGGGTCAATATTATTCTTTGTCAGACAATGTGTTACTGCATGATAAATCAGAGAAAACGCTCTTTTTACAGTACTTTTTACGTTTGGAGCTGACAGGAGAACCGATCCAAGCGGGTAACTATCAAGGATTAATCCGCTTTTTCATCGATTATCAATAAATTGCAAATAAACATAATCTCGAAATTCCTTTCGAGAGGGGCACACTCGTCGCATTTGGGGTGGTATAGGGCATGATGTTCAAACATAGCAAACTAAGACTGGCGATTTTATTAGCGTTAAGTATGGGGATCGGAAATGCGCATGCTGCTGAATTTAATACAGATGTATTAGATGCTGAAGATATTAGTAACATTGATATGAGCCAATTCTCGGTCGCTGGATATGTTCCACCAGGTGACTATATCTTGACCGTCTTTGTGAATGGTCAACGCTTAGGGGAACCTCGAGATATCGCTGTTTTTGATGAGAAAAATACACAGAAAACGTTATCTCAACAGGTGTGTCTTGCACCTCAGTTGCTGGGATTAATGGGACTCAAAAAATCAGCAGAGGAAAAAGTCACACTGTTTCGCGATGACCAATGTTTGAATTTTTCTGCACTTTCGGGCGTTCAAACTAAAGTCGATTTACCCACAATGTCTCTGAAAATGACGATCCCGCAGATGTGGATGGAGTATCGAGATCCTTATTGGATCCCGCCTAAATATTGGGAAGAAGGGATCAATGGTGCGTTTGTGGATTACAGCGCGAATGTGTCTGCAACAAAAGAAACCGAAGGGGATAAGCGTATTTATTTATCTGGCAATGGGACATCTGGGATCAATATTGGTGCTTGGCGTTTACGTGGAGACTTTAGCGGGACTTATCAAGAACAGCATGGTGGAGTCTATTCGCAAGAGAAACATAATTTTGATTTCAGTCGGTTATATGCATTTCGTTCATTGAAGGACTCCGCGGCACTGCTCACCTTAGGGGAGAACAATTTTTATTCGGATGTATTTGATTCTTGGCAGTATACGGGGATTGCTGTTGAAAGTGATGATCGCATGTTGCCGCCAAAACTGGTGGGGTATGCGCCTGAAATTATCGGAGTCGCAAAAACGAATGCCATTGTTATTGTGCGTAGTCAGGACCGAATTATTTCAGAAACTTCAGTACCACCGGGTCCATTTCGTATTCAAACCTTAGATAGTGGGATCCGTGGTGTGTTAGATGTGACGGTGCGTGAAGAAAATGGGGAAGAGAATAAATTTAGCCTTAGTACGGCTTCATTACCTTATTTAACGCGTCCTGGACGGATAAATTATAAAGCTGCGGTGGGGAAAACACGTTATGACAATCGACATTTAACGGGAGATCCCGTCATTAGTGGTGAATTGTCATACGGTGTATCAAATGCGTGGTCGCTTTATGGTGGTACTCAGCTTAATGCGTATTATCAAAGCGCGGCATTAGGGATTGGTCGAGATCTGTTTTCTTTCGGGGCTGTTGCTGTAGATATTACGCAATCCTTTGCTGATTATTCTGATGATGACAAGGGGCACTTACAGGGGCGCTCTTATCGTTTTAATTATGCAAAGTCATTCGATGATTTACGAACAGATATTACCTTTGCAGGTTATCGTTTTGCAGACAAAGAATATCGCACGTTAATGCAGTATATGGATGAGGATCGAACGGGGCAGACACCTCGCGCAACCAAGGAAAACTACCAAGTTTATTTAAATAAATATTTTGATGATTTTAATCTGTCATTAAATTATCAGTACAGCACTTATTGGCAGGATGATCCTCAAACTCAATATGGTTTATATGCCAATACCAGCCTCAGTTTTCCATCTCTTTCTCAATACAACGGCAATATTGCACTTTCTGCGACGCGAACCGAGCGAAGTAATGGCTATGAAGATGATGCGATTAACCTGTATTTGACCATCCCGCTATACAGTGGGCATAGCCTCACGTTCTCCGAGCTGTATTCTCGCTCAAATAAACAGAACCAATATAACCATAATGTGGGGTATAGCGGTTATGGGGAGCGGGATAACTATAGCCTGACGATGGGATATAACCATGGTCAAGATATGGATAGCCAAACGAGTTTTAGTGGTTTTTATTCTCGTGACCTCTCAGATGCCAACGTCTCGGTTAATGGCAGCTATGTACCGCATCAATATCGTAGTGTTGGCGCCTCCATTAAGAGTGGGATAACGGTAACGGGTAAAGGAATTGCGTTACACCGTTCTGCGCATGGAGATACACGTCTTATGGTCGAAACCTCGGACATAAGTGGTGTTCCTCTGAATCAAGGGGTGACGAAAACGAACCGTTTTGGCTTAGCGGTACTCCCAAATATGAATAGTTACCGTAAATCTACGGCTTCCATCAACACCAGTAAATTACCCGATGACATTGAAGCATTGAATGCAACCAGCGATATCACATTGACGAAAGGTGCTATTGGCTATCGCAGCTTCCCTGTTATGAAAGGCGAAAAATTGTTCTCAGTGATTACGTTACAAAATGGCAAAAAGCCACCTTTTGGTGCCAGTGTACGTAATGAGGCAAATCAAGAGCTAGGAATTGTGGGGGAGGATGGCGTGACGTGGCTGGCTGGCGTCGTAAGACAAGAGCCTTTATGGGTCTATTGGCACAGCCAAAAACAGTGCCAGTTAACTTTGCCTGACTCGTTAAACACCACGTCGTCAATGCTGTTATTGCCATGTGAAAAATAACGGAATATTTCATCGTACCTATCTTATGAGGTTGATTATGTTTAATTTTAAATCAATTTATGCTGCATTGATAAGCTTGCTAATGATTATGTCACAGGCTTCCTACGGTGCAGTGACACTGGATCGAACGCGCATTGTTTTTCCGGGAAATGAAAAATCGATTAATGTGCGTATTTCCAATGATAACCCTGAGGAGGCGTATTTAGCGCAAAGTTGGATTGAAGATTTACAAGGCAAGAAACTCACCCAAGGCGCTATTCTTGCGACTCCACCATTACAACGTGTGGAAGCCAATAGCCACAGTTTGGTACGCTTGAGTAAAACACCTTTATTGAGCCAGCTACCTGATGATAGAGAATCGGTTTTCTATTTTAATCTGCGGGAAGTCCCACCAAAATCTACCGAAGAAAATACTCTGCAAATTGCGCTCTAGTCACGGGTGAAATTGTTCTATCGCCCTGAAAAAATTCTAGAGATGTCCCAGACGAAATGGGCTCATAACATCACTTTACTGAAAACGGCGAAAGGCTACCGTTTGAATAACACCACCCCCTTTAATTTAACGGTGATTGGCATTGGTAATAGTAAAAAACAGTCGGAAGAGAGCTCATTCGAAGTAGTCATGGTGGCACCAAAATCCACTTTTGATATCACCACGCATTCACTCACAACACCGTATCTGACCTACATCAATGACTATAGTGGTAAGCCAACATTGGCATTTCGTTGCAAAGGAGACACCTGCACCGTCTCTGGAGAACAGTAATTTTACGAAGACATTGAGGGGGAAAATCGGATGAAAATGATCCGGCTAGGATGCGCAATTATCACCATGGCAATGACGACGGGGGCGCTAGGCGATAAATTTTTAGGCAGTGTGCCACCCACTGAATCACATTATGAATCCCCCCACATGGGGTGGTTTTTGGTTAATGCCACGTTATTTAATGCGCCATGCAGCTTAGCAGTAAAGGAGAAGCCCGTATTGACTCAATGCGGTGCTGGCTCAGCATTCAGTGAAAGCGACAGTGGAGCAAAAACACCCGCAATGTTGTTAGTGGTGGATGCTGCGACAGGGAAAAGAGTGGTTCATTCCTCTGTTAACTTGGTGAATGGGAATAATACAGTGCAGCTACCGAATACCATCGATCCAGCTCATTTACTGAGATTGGAGGTGAGCTATGAATAAGCTAACACTATTTTGGTGGTTACTTGCGCCGCTTTTTTGGAGCCTTTCTGGACGAGGATATGCCCAGTTTTTGGATGTGGAGTTTAGCGGTGAATTGGTTCATTTGTCTTGCAAAGTCAGTGCGGGTTCAGTGAAAAAAGAGATTCAGCTTGAGGCGTTACGCATGCAGTCTCTCAATCAAGGAGATGTGAGCGAAATAACACCGTTCTCCATTGAAATTGACCATTGCCAGCAATCAGACATGGGGAAGTTAATCAAAATGACGTGGCATGGAACGCAGTTAGTGGATATTGATGGGCATAGTTACCTTATTACTCAAGGTGATAGCGATGTGGTGCTCGGTCTAGTGGACGGCGAAGGTAAACCGATTATTTGGGATGAACCCATTGATGTGGGGCATGTATCAGTGGTGAAAGATGAGCAGTCTCTATTATTTGGCGTTGTGGCGCGTAAGCCCCCATTTGGTTACGTCAATGCAGGGAATTTTTCTGGTTGGGTTACTTTTTCCGTGGAGTATGAATAGTGAAACAAATCAATAAAGTAAAAAACTATTGGTGTGGTTTGCTGTTACTCATTTCACCAATAGTTTATGGGGATGTTTTAGTGAATGTCGCTGCGACGATGGTGGATCCGGCTTGTCATGTTCGTAGTGAAGATGGCAGCTCTCCGCTGCAAATTAATTTTGGTGTGGTTGAAATCAATGGCGCTCCTGAGGTTTCGTTAACCAAAGATTTTCCCGTGTATATCAGTGGATGCTCAGGGAGAAAAACGCTGTCAGTGTTACTCAACCCGAAAGGCTACGGAACAGAGGAGTATCTCGGTAGACATATTTTGTCAACCAGTGCGAAAGGGCTGGGGATCCATTTTCTTGATGTCACTGATGGGCAAGCGATTCCTTTAGAATTAAATCAATTACAGGCGCTCACCCCTCAGCCCATAAGTACGACCGAACACCGGATTGACCTACAAGCACAGTTGGTGAATACACGACCATTAAACCAGCTCCCTGCAGGGAGATTCACATCTGCAATGATGATTTCAGTCACTTATAACTAGTGGGAAAACCAATATGTTGAAGATTAGGCTCATAGCATGGGCATGTTGTTTGGTTGGTGGGCTTATATTGTCAATGATGGCGAAAGCGGATTATGCCGCACAAATCATTGATCCCAATGGCGGTTATACCATACGGGTGAATAACAACAGTACACTGGCGGATCACCCTGACGTCGGCTCTGATGGTCAAAACTACTACCAAGTTGGTGAACCCTTTGTCATCGATAGCAACCGTGCTGAACCTAAAGGTTTGGTTAAGTGTATTGGGCGACGTTGGGGAAGTACCAGTACACAAATTTTGCCTTCAAATGCTTTTCATCGGCTATTTATGTATGTGCCTGAAACGGGGTTTTCTCTCGGAGGACTCAAAGCTTATCGGCTAAATGCCAACTTAGTCATGACAGTAGAAGCTGACATGATGGAATGGACCAACCGCAGCTCTGGAGTTTGTTCAATGGCGAGTGAGGAGACTGTATTTGATGTTCCAAGGTTTGATAACCATTTTCCTATCACGATGACGTTTTATATTAAAGAGCAGATTATTGATGGGCAGCTAGTGATTAGTGAAATGCCCTTAGCAGGCTATGTACGGGCATTTACGAATCCAAAAGTGGCACCGCCTTATGATAGTTGGTCACTCAATGAATCCTCAGTTCCCCTACGACTAGCTGCATCACAAATTAATATTGGTGCAAAGTGTTCTACCAGTACCAGCAGTGGAGAAAAAAGTGTATTGAATTTACGCCATGGGCAATTAAACAGCCTGCAATATGACAACCGTGCTAGCGGTCAAGTCACTTATCATTGTCTCTTTCAATCCTCCACAAAAGTGCGTTTACGTTTGGATTACACACAAGATGACGATCCACAAAAGCGTTTACCTATGACGAATGGGGATAACGATACGATCTACAGCGAATTGGTGATCACCGATCTTGAAACAGGGCAATCTGGTAAAGAAATCAAAGCCGAAATTCACAGTATGAAAGAGTTTGAAATTAGTAGTCACCTGCAGGGAGAAAATGCGCAAGCTGGTGATTATCAAGGATCCGCGTGGCTAATCGCCACACTGGATTAGCGCTATTGCTCAATACGTTGAATAAAGCTTGAGGGAGATTGTCCTAACCATTTTTTGAACATAGTCGAGAAGGATCCTACATTGCTATAGCCCAGATCGAATGCCACTTCCGTGATCGACTTACCCGCTGAGATCCGGCTAATTGCATTGAGTAAACAGGCTTGTTGTCGCCAGTCAGAGAACGACAAGCCTGTTTGCGCCCCAAAAAATCGGCTAAACGAGCGCTCACTTTTATGTAATTTTGCTGCCCAATCTTGGGGTAGTGAGGTTATTTGCGGTGATTTTAAAAACGCTTTGCATAAGGTCGCGAGGCTTTCATCACGAGGAATTGGTGCGAAAAATGGTAAGGGTTCCGCCTGAGCCACTTCATGGAGAATCAACTGCATCAGCACGCCATCGCGCCCAGTGAGATCATATTCCAGCGGAACATCAACCGCTTCAAGGAGCAATTGACGCAATAGCGGCGTAACGCGTAGGACTTCACACTTATTACTGTTACGGGGTGCGGCAGCAGGCTCGATATATAAACTGCGGGTGCTGACATTTAGCATACGCGTTTCATGAGCGGTATTTTGAGGGATCCACACGCCGCTATCGGGAGGGATCACCCATTCACCATCTTCAGTGCTCACCTCAATTAACCCAGTGGCACCATATAGAAACTGTGCGCGTCGATGCTTGTGGGAATCCAATAGCACATTGGGTAGGTAGTCGGTACCGAGTGCTAAAATATCGCGCGCAACGTGATCAATAGTATTAAGTGGAATATTTCTCATTAGTTGTGTTCTTGTCGAAATCGTGATGGCTGAAATTCAAATATTCATCATTATTTTTCGAATATAGGCAATTTTTATTGACATGACCACATGTTTTACGTGGTTGGCTGAAATTCCAATGCCTTTGGCGGCTTTTCAAAAGTTGGCTCAGTAGGAAATGTTTACCCTAACTCGGCTCGGTACCTAATTGATGCTCATTGTATGGTTTACGAGGCTACCTTGATCATTGATATACACCGCAATAAGTTTACCATTTTGCCGATGACTCCCTTCTAGCTTTTCGGTTGAATACGGTGGGATCATAACGCTTTTCGCGATGGGGGTATTTTGGCTATTTTCATAATAGAGCTGTGAAATATTCAAAAAATAAGGGGTAGGATTTTTAATTGAAAGCTGATTCTCGGAATGTGAGGCACTCACGTTATTTATAAATGACTCTACGCCACTGGCAAGCGCTGCGGGTCGATAAAAAACTTTGATACGAATTTGTAGCGCTAACTGAATAATATTCATGCCTTCTTTGTTTTGAGGTTTTGGCGAGATATCAAGTACATTCAGGTAAAAAACAGATTCTCTATCTTGCGGTAAATCCTCACCAATAAATCGAATCCGTAATTGCGCGCCATCATGAGCGGCGATTTTGGTCACAGGCGGCGTCACAATAAACGGCGCCTCTGTTGTTTCAGGGGTGGAATGGATATTGCCCTCATCAACCCAACTCTGTACTAAGCTTGCTTGTTCACTGTCATTAATGGTTTGAATATTGGCTGATTTTTGGTCGCTTAAGTAAATCAAACGCGTTTTTTTGAGTATTAAGCTCGCGTGCGTCTGTGAGCTGAGAAGGAGCAACATTAAACTGTAAATAATCCCTTGAATATGCCGCATTTTTTCATCCTTCTAATTATAAGACATGACCACCGTTGCGGTGCTGGATACAGGACCTTGCGTCACGATGGCTGGGGTATAAGGGTAATAATAAGCCCCCATATTGAGGGTAAATGATGGGGAAATCGGACTCCCTTTTGCGACACTGAAAATAGAGGTTGCGGTATTTTGTGCTGCCACACTATCTGAAAGAGTGATAGGCGTGGTGGGATTGCTTGCGGTCACTAACCGAAAACCTACACCGGCAGCACCTTGGCTGGCGGTGTTATTCATGGTGGTTTTATCTGTGGTAAGTAAGCTGCTGCTGGATAAGAAAATATTGATATCCCTTGATGCATTACCTCCTGCCAGAAAATCTTGACAGGTAAAATTGAGATTAAAGGGCGTATAACCTGCGCGTGTTGCTGATTTGACGGTACTGATACTGACGGGGGGCAGAGTCACCACTAACCCTTGGTTAGCAAAGTTACACGTGGTGGTGATTGGGTTATAGGTGACTTGAACGGGTTGTAAGTAAATATCATCAGGTTGAGTGGTCCAATTGAGTCCAAGCAAAAACGCGAGGAGTCTGGTCACCACATCAATAAGCCATTGTACAAGACCTAAAGTGGATGCATCCGAAGCAAAAACAACGGGGTTAATGGTTATACTGCTTCCTGCAATTTCAACATAATTTGAGCTCGGTTTGACGGTCACAAGGGTAAATTGTATGGTGAAATTTACATTGAGTTCATTGGCATTGTGAGAACCGGCAGATAGGTTTGACACATTGTTTTTTTCTAATTTGGTGACGGTCACTTCTACTAATTGTTTACCTCCATTAAATCCCACCGTTGCTTTGCGACCTTGAAATGGTGAGGCAATACCAACGACATTAGGGAGTAGTCCATTATTGGTACAAGTAAATGTCCCGGAAAATATGGTTCGAGAGTCTTTGGCCACGACAGTCGATGAGTTGCTTAAATCGTTTGATATATCAAACGTAATCGGGGACGCCGTGACTGTTGTCGCTTGTCGACAGTTCGCAGAGGCATACTGGCTGACGGCAAGTAAACTGGAAAATAATAATGCCAATGTGGTTTTTTTCATTGGATGTTCCTTTATTGACAGCGGTTTTTACCTTTATCCATCGTGTTAATTGGTTGATGAATGACGCACTCTTTTTCCCCTTTCAGCTTGACGTGTAAGGCTGAAGGTAGTTGATCACTCTTGAGGTACAACACGCCAGATTGCCCTACATATCCAATACTTTGCTGTTGTGGATCCACAACTTCTGTACCGAATGGCAGGCTATGACCATCCGTTTTTTCACCACGTAAAATAAAGGTTTGTCGAGTGTCTGTTTCTAACTTGATATAGTTCACTGCGCCTTGATACGGGCTGATGTTCGCCATATTTCCGAGCACTTCAGCGCCAGCCGTGTTTTCGGTATCAGAAAGGGTATATGAGTTAGCGCGATAAGGGGTGCTGTTGGTCACGAGCACCACACCGCGCTGATTGGTTAGCGTGGTTTTATTGTCATTAACCATCATATTATCGGCCATTGGGGCATCAATGATGGTATAGGTATCCCCGGTATCACCCGATAAGGCGATATGGTTAGGGATAGCAACCAAGGTACCTCGGGCACCTAACCCTGCCTGACGATAATCATTCGCTTCGGTGTAAGAACCGGATAATGTGGTGTAAGGGTGTTTATAGGTAATATTTCCACCGAGGACATTGTTACCCCCAGACTGATTCGTGCCTGTCACGGTGTAATTAATTTGGTTATCTTTCCCCGCGATGCCACTGACACTCATGGCAGTTTGTTCATAGTGAGAATCAGTAAAATAGCTGCCTAAGCTCACGTTAGCGCGTTTTTCGAATAGGCTAATGGGAACGCTGATATTCATATAAACGCGGGTTTCTTCTTTATTATCATAATTACGCACCCGTGATACAGATACGTTGTAGGAAATGTCGTTGTAGTTGTTGGCATAACCAACTTGATATTCTCGGCTACTGCCGTGAGTATTCCAGTAATCACGATGGGTTCCAGAAACAAAAACAGAGCCATAATTGTCGCCAAGTTGCTGATTCAAGTTAACGGTGAAGGTATTTTTCGCCCGTGAGCCTCGTAAGGCATCGAAGTTACTTAGCGAGAGATCGGAATTGTTATTATTATTGCCAATTTGGTTGGCATTTTCGTCTTGATATCGCTGCCAGGCTTTATAGTTATCATGAGAATAAATTGAATCGACAAAGCTATAGTAGCCGCTAGTGGAATAGCGGTATGTGGCGAGCGTTAAACTGGTCGAAGTGGCATCAATAAATTTACTGTAGGTTAAACGATAGCTTTGACCACTCTTATCTCCACTATCCAATTTAGTTTTGGCATGAGTGACGTCTGCGGAGATAGCACCAAAGCGAAAGTTCCAACCACTTCCAATGACGGCGGAATAATATTTCTCACTGAGTAGAGCGCCGGAATAGAGCGTCACTAAGTTATTCAAGCCGTAATGATATTCACCTTGAATAAATTTAGGTTGGTATGAGGTATTGTCGATTTTTGCTTGCCCAGCAAGAATGTTATAGTTGGAAACACCCTCTTTAAGCATGTCGGGTACGGCGGAGTAGGGAACAGAGAATGATTCTTTTCGACCATCCGCTTCTTGTATTACCACCAATAAATCACCGCTTCCCGCGCTAGGCTGAATATCGTTAAATGCGAATTCACCTGGCGGCACGTTTTCTTGATAGACCAAATACCCATTTTGATAAACGCTGACTAAGGCGTTGGTTTGTGCGACGCCCCGAATAATCGGCACAAAGTTTTGGCTTGAGTTTGGCAACATACCCACTTCCGTTGCGAGCATTATTCCTCGCATACGGATGCTATTAAATAGCGCCGTTGGTGTATAAAAATCGCCAGCCTTCAGCCCTGAGTTAATCTGGCTGATTGGGCGGTATACATAGCGGGTGTTATTGCGCCATTTTTGCGAGCCATGGGATGAATAGCGATAACTGGATTCATCACGAAATTGCCATGCACCTAAATTGACACCCGAGTTGAGGGTGGCATAGAAATTCTCATTATTTCTCTTTTCGTGTTTCTTCTCTTTATAAGTGTAATAGTTTGTATTATAAGCAAAAATAATGGCTGGCACGCCATGTTGCCACAAGCTGGGATCGACATAACCAGATTCAGATTGTTTAATCGACACTTGTGGAACTGTAATGTTTAGTCGTAATTCGCTGATTTTAAATTGGTAATGTAAATTGGGTGCCAGTGAGCTGAGTTGAACATATGCGTTATCTTCAGTCTGATCTGTTTGGTTAGGTGTGGTTTTTAAACCGAGCTTAGGGACATCACTTTGCGCAATGCTGATTTGCTTACCATTATCTTCAACATTGATGTCAAACTGTCCTTTCCAAACCTGATTAACATAGATGTCCGCAAGTTGTTTGCCCGCTGGAATTTGTCCATCCGAATAGAAACGAGAAATATCTCCTTTTGCAGATTCACCCACCAAAAGGGAGGTATCGAATTCATCTGCAAATGCATTTTTTAGATAAGTCTGTAGCCCTATTAAAATAAGGATGTAGAGATAATTTTCTTTTTTCATGATGGTTTCTTCTGTTAAAGCTGAAGGTTTTTAGATTTGAAAACACCATAGTCATCAACATAAGTCAGAATAAGATTGTTACCTTTTAACTGCTTTTTTAACGGCAGTGTTTTGGATGTGTGGGGTGGAACCATCTCTGAATCAACAAGCGTTGTTTTTTTATCTTCAGGCGTTGTAATAGCAGCAATTGTAAAGTGGTATTGGGAATTATTATTCACGACAATACCGTTATTATTTAGCTGGTAATTAATATTGTCCGTGATATTTTCAGGTGATTCAGTTAATCCCTTAGGTCGATAAAATAATTTTATTCTTGAACGCGCCGCTAATTGAATGACATTTTTCCCTTTCATTGAATCTGGCGCTTTAGGAATATCTAGGACATTTAAATAAAAAATACTTTCAACATTATCTGGAAGTTTTCTATCTGTTTTTTTAATTTTTAATTGTTGACCTTGCAAACCCTCTATTTTGATAATAGGAGGATAAAGATAAAACGGTGCATCTGAATTTTCAGGTGTTGAGTTTATATTGCCATCATCAATCCAAGATTGAACTAATGACGGTGTTTTACTGTTATTAGTCAATTGCACGGACATGCTTTGTGCATCTTCAGGATATATAATTCTTGTTCCTGTAATAATAACGTTTGAAAATGTTTCTTTAGAAAATAATAAAAGAAGTAAGAATAATAATTTTATTTTCATAATAAATTCTCACTAAAAGCTAGGTTCAGAGGAACCTAGCTTGAGTTTATTGTTATAGATATGAAACGGTATAAACAACGTTTGATTGCAGCGCACCGACAGATGCGGCAGTCGCATTTGTTTTGTAGTAGCTAGCAATTAAGTTCAATGTTGCACCCGCAGCTGAAGTGGTATTGGCTGCGGTTAACTGAGTATCAAAGGTCGTATTTAATGGAATAGCAACGGTTGGTGATCCAGTCTGTGACAAGCTAAAGCCCACGTTACGAGCAACGGCCGGATCATTTTCGTTCACTGTTGTATTCATTAAATACAGGCCTGAAGGCGAAATATTACTTGAAGAGAAGTGAAGTTTTAATGTCCCTGCTGGCGTACCTCCACCAACAATTGCACAGTTTGAAAAGGTAAGCCCAAAGGCTTTTTGGTTTTTTGTAATAACTGTACTTGCCGTTGTTCCTGCATCAGAAGATATAATCGGATCTAAAGCAATCGACATATCAGCGCTGTTATTACCATTAATCGTACAGGTAGTATCACTAATTGCACCGGAGAAAGAAATAATACCTCCAGGGCTATTTGTGGCAGCAATTACTGAGCCAGATAACACGGATAAGGACAGTATTGATAGAGAAAGTATATGTCTAGGCATAATTAACCCCATCGAGGTTCTCGATTAATTAAAATAAGTGATTTTTTTTCGCGAGTCAGAATTGACTGGCTTTTTAAGCTTAGACAAGGTTTAAAGATCTTCAAGATATGTAAAGTGGAATTCTTGGGTTTATAAAACCAATGATTTTAAATTTTCAGATTAAAAAACTGAATTTTTTATTTTTAATTATCTTATATACTGTTTTTTTGCTTATGATGAGTGATGTTGCTTAGTTAAGTATAGATAATATAAGGAAGATTTTATTTCTTGGTTTTTTTTATTTTATTTTTATTCTGGCATTTTTTGTTTTTATTTATCTTTAATATTTAAACAAGTAAAAAGAGTATTATGCTTTTTTAATATTTTTGTTTAATTAATTAAAAATTTATTGAGTGATTAATCTTGCTATTTATGTGGTTAATTTGTTGATGGGATATTTTTCAATTGAACTGCACATTGAATCGTTGGGTTCAAAAAATTAGTTCAAAAAAAGAGAGCATAAACGCTATTTTTGAATAAGAAATAGTGGATTAAAAATAACTAGAATTACCTTGATATAGATGAATAAAATGAAAATTAAAACAATTCTCATTTCTGATTTTTGAACCATAATGATAAGTAACATAACGTAGAGAGATGGGGTGCAAAATGGTCGGACTTTTCAATCGTTGTTTGTCACATGAAGACGCAGGAAAATTGCTGTTGCGCTTAGCGGTGGGTGGATTAATGCTATTTCATGGAATGAGCAAGTTGCTAACAGGTGCGAGTGGCATCAAAGGATTGCTGGCGTCTTATGGCTTACCTGAATTCATTGCCTATGGCACGATTTTAGGGGAAGTGGTTGCTCCTATCTTCATTGTGTTGGGTATTTTGACTCGCCCTTCAGCGCTTTTAGTTGCTTTTACCATGGTTGTCGCGTGGTTAATGGTAGGGCTAGACAAAACCTTTTTATTGGATAAAACAGGGGCATGGGCGATTGAGAGTATCGTTTATTTCTTTGTGAGTGCGCTGGCGATTGCTTTTCTGGGTGCGGGTAAGTATTCCGTGGTGAAGAGCGAAAATTGGCGATAAATAGTGTTGAATAGTGAAAAGGGCATCGATATTCGATGCCCTTTTGTTTTTAATTAACTAAAATCTAGTCTCCATAAGGGGCTCTAAGATTTATTTAAGGTTGAAGGTCGTCAACACAAATGACTTCTCCATCAGGACTTGAGTTCATAATTCCATAGCTATGTGGATTTAGTATATGAGTTATCTGTGTTGCGGTTTGCATATCAGCAAGCAAGATCATCGGGTTTGGGCTAAGGTTAAGTTTCTGTAGCGAATGCTGGTTGTGCCATTCATGGAAAATTTTCTCCCCGGCATTACGTGGCATTACATATGGTGTTCCGTTTAATAAAAGATCATCGTACCTAACTAGACGGCTAGGGGTTTGGCAAGTATTTACTGCTTCTCGCGCCGAAAATTTCCCCTTATGAACATACCATTTTTTCAACGTAAAACGGTACTCTACAGGGCGTGTATAATTGGTGTGTGCTTTAGGCTTCCCTGTAAAGATAGGGATCATTGCATTTATACCCTTTATAGGCGTTGGTTTGCGTAATAGGGTGACAATCCCTTCTTTATCAATAGATAACCAATCAATGTCAACACTCCAGTTATAATCAGTTTGTTTACCAATCGGAGCAATAATTTGAAATTGAGCCCCAGCAAATCCAGTGTGAGGGAATTCATCATTCTCAGAGAAGATATGTTCCCTTCCAAGCGCTTTAATTTTTAATTTACCGTAGGTCACCACGATGATCTCCGGTGTTGACCCTGAGTAATCAATGGAAGCGTTATCAAGATAAATTGTCGATTCACCCACCACAGGATTATTAAAGTTAGCGGTATATACGCCATCAGTGGTTTCAATCATGATACGATCAATCTTTCCAGCAGTAGCTTGTATATGGGGTTTTTTCCCTTTAATTGCAACGCCATTTGCATCTTTTAACTCTAATGTCACGATGGCATTGGTACTACTGTTTTCATCAAGGTCATCTCTATTTACAGATAATTGACTCTTACCAGTGGCAAATACAGGTGTGCCCGCTTGTACTGTTAGGTTAATTGGGGCACTGATTTGGGTACCCACATTTGCAGTAATGACATAATTTCCACTAATAGAGAGGATCATTTCTCCTTTATATTCACCATTTTG
Source organism: Providencia sp. PROV208 (assembly GCF_028479465.1). NCBI lineage: Bacteria > Pseudomonadati > Pseudomonadota > Gammaproteobacteria > Enterobacterales > Morganellaceae > Providencia > Providencia sp. PROV208. Next base: position 126,304 of record NZ_JAMPNS010000017.1, read on the forward strand.
CTCTTTCCATGTTGGCTGGTTTACGGTTCCATTTGCATTGTTTAAATGGATATCAGCCGGTTTTATCATGACGTTGTTTCCATAGATATCTTTCGTGCTTAATGTGAACATGACATTTTCACCAAGCGTAATGTTGTTGTTATCTATGGCTAACTCAAGGCTATTGACATGTTGTATTTCCGTAAAGGGTTGAACGGTAATTTTTAGGATGTTATCGAGATTATTCACCTTAGCCGTTAACGTGTGCTCTGCGACTTTCTGCAAGTTTACAGAAGCCGTATATATACCCGATTGCTTGCCATCTTCAGCCCAATTCGGTGATGTTAAGTTTTCAGGTGTATAGCTATTCGATAATAAAATATCTTTACTCAGTACGTTATTCACTCCGTTTCCATATTGATCTTTCAACGTTAAAGTGAGCACCGTTGATGTATTTGGTAAGACCTGAGTAACGGTTGCGGCAAGTTGTATTGAAGCTACTTTATCTTTACCACTTGGTGAATTAACGTGAATAGAGTTCGTCTCCGTGAATTTATTCACTGTTACCATCAGTGGGGTATCACCGGCTTGGTTTAAAGCAAACTCTGTATGATAAGACCCATCTTGGTTGTCTACCCAGTTTGTGGTCTGAAGGGTTGACCCAATAAGGAGTTCAATATGCTGAGCTTCAACGCCAACCACACCATTATTGAACTTATCCATTAAGGTTAGTGTGAGTTTGGTTTTTTCTGCTACCTCAATTTTTGCTGGGGCTTGTAGGGCAATGGCTGCAACGTTGCTATACCCTTTCAGTGGTTGTACATGGATTTGAAGCATTTTTGTTTGCCCATTGACGCTGGCAATCAAAGTGTGTGACTTCACTTTATCAAACTGCACATCTGTGATGTACGTGCCTAATGTTAAAGGTGATTTTACCCATTTTACTGAGGTTTTGATTTGTGAGTCGGTATTGGTTAAGTCAATATCTGAAGCTAAAACATCATTGACTTCGTTACCAAAGCGATCCTGAACGTTTAATGTAAGCTCTGTTTTCTCGCCAACGGAAATTGTATTTTTTCCAGTTGTTATTATAACTTGGCTGACATTGGTCGCGCCTTTGAGTGCATTGACAGTAATATCTGCGGTTGAAGTGCGTTGTTTATTAATCACTGCGCTTAACTTATGTTTTCCAACGAGCGTTAACGGAAGTGATGCTTTATAAATACCTGCGGAATCCATACGCCAAGCTAATCGACTGTTATCGATAGTTTCAGCTGTATAGCTATTTTCCAGCATAATATCCGAACCATTGACACCAATAATGAGATTATCGTATTGGTCTTTCAGCTCTAGCGTTAACTCCACATTGTTACCTGCATCCAAATTTACAATACTGGATGCTAACTTGGCTTTTGCCACTTTAGTACTTCCAACAGGTGCAGTGACTTCAATAGTTTCAATTCGGCTATTTTGCTGATTAACCGTTGCTCGAAGTGGGTAAACACCGACCTGCTTGATTTGTACTTGGGTAGTGTAAATACCATCCATGGCAGATAACCATTTCTTATCAATTTTGGCGTTGTTCTGTGTAAGGTGAATATCTCGGTTTTGAATATTGGTGACACCATTGTCTACCGAATCTTTAAGTCGTAAGGTTAATTCAGTGGTATCTCCGGCTTCTATTGCCGCATCTTTAATCGTCAGCGCCGTTGTATTGACATTGCTAGCACCACTTAGAGCCTTAATTTCAAGCGTTACTTTATTACTGAGAATATTTTTGACGATCGCCTGCACATCTTGCGAGCCTAATCTATTCATCAGTAAGTCAATCGAATAGCTGCCATCGCTGTGATCCTGCCATTGAGATATCTCACTTAAATTTGTTAATAGCTTTAAATGAGAATTCGCTCCGGTTAAAGGATTATTAAATTTATCCATTAAATTAAGTGTAACGGTGATTTTATCGCCAGAACCAACCGTTTTTTTACTGCTGCTAAGCATTACTGTATCAAGTGCACCACGTTGCCCCGTCCTATCAACGGTGCTTAATGGGATTGGCATTGGGTTATTGATAGTCCAATTTACGCTTGCTAGCTGACCATTAACGGTCACTTTAACGGCATGTTGACCTTTTTGCTGTGCAGGAAGTTCTCCAGAGTATTGACCTGTATCGCCTAATTCAGTCAGTTGAATCGACTGAATAACGCCATCAATTTCAAGGGTCATATCACGGTTGAGAACGTTGTTAACAGGGTTTCCATATTTATCTTTCATTATCAAGGTAATGGAGGAGGTATGACCGGCATCAACGGTGGTTATTGGGGATATCTCCAATGTCGCAACTGAAGATGCACCTTGAGGAGGTGTGACCTGAAGAGTGGCATTGTGTGAGATATTATTGACTTTCACTGTGACAGTTTGCTTTCCAACGCTATTTAATGAGATCTGTGCGGTATAAATTCCTAAGTTGTTCATCTCAAGCCAAGTCGTTGGAAGGGGGGTGCCAGCGCTATTTTCTAAGGAAATATCAGCACTGTTGACTTGAGAAACTGGATTGCTGTGTTGGTCGTTGAGTTTCAATATCAGCGTAGCGGGAGTACCTGCAACGATATTTGCGGTGCTAGTTGATAGCTGAACATCACTGACTTGCTTCTGACCAACGGAAGAAATGGCATGAATTAGCACATTATCTTGCTTGCTATTAACAGTGGCTTTCAATGAATGAATGCCACCTTTAGTCACAGTTGTTTCCGCTGTATAGACACCTTTTTGCTGATGGTGCCATTGCAACCCTTTTAGCGCACTGCGCGTATTATCATCATTGATATTTATACTATTATCCAGTACATCGGTTACGCCATTATTAAACTGATCAAGCAGCGTGAGTTTGAGTTGAATTTTTTCACCAACGACAAATTGTTTCGGTGTAGCATCAAGGTTAACGTGATGAACGTGAATAGCTCCTTTTAACGCGATAACATCGATATCAATAGAGGGGCTATTGGTGAAACCGACTGTACTAACAAGCTTATGATTTCCTAATTGTTTGAATGAGATTTCGGTGGTGTATACGCCATTACCTTGCTCTTTCCATTGAATATTGGATAGCGTCAGTTTGTTATCTTCTAATTTGATGTCACTAGAAGGAATTTTCTCAACATTATTATTGTGTTTATCACGCAAAGTGAGAGTGAGTGTTGTGCTCTGCCCCGCAGAAATCTGTAGGTGCTGGGCGTGTAACTCAACGGCGTTCACTGATGTTTTAGTTTGTTGAGTTTCAACCGTAATCGAAATAGGTTGGCTAGCGATAGTGTTTATGGTCGCAGTCAAGCTATCACTGCCCAGCTTAGTCAAGGGGAGTGAAGTTGTATAAGTACCATCGTGATGATCTTTCCAGGCGAAGGAGCCAGTTTGACCATGGGTTAACGCGATTGCCGAAGCGAGACCCGTTAACGGATTTTTAAAGGCATCTTTCGCCGTCACGGTTAAATCAAGGGTATCACCAGATTTCAGGTTGGTGAGGGGGCTGCTGCTTAAGGCAATCGTTGCAACTACCCCTTGAGCGCCTTTTTGCCCTTGCGTATCGGTGGCTATTGGTGTTGGTGCTTGTACCGCTAAGATCTCTTTGTTGGAGTCCTTGCCGTTGACGGTGACCTGAATATTTTTATCACCACTGTGTTGTGCCGGTAGGGTCACGGTGTAGCTACCATCTGGATTTTGCGTCGCTGAGAGCGTGTGGGTGGTGCCAGCAATGGTCACCTCTAGTTGCTGAATGTCGTTGACCGGGTTGCCGTTACTATCGGTTAAGGTCACGGTCAGCGTTGGTGTCTCACCAGCTTGTGGGGCTTTATTGGTCGGGGTGATCACCACATTTTGCACACCGGTGTGACCGGTGCGGTTAGTGACGTTGACCTTGAGGGTATTACTGTCCACCTTATTGGCGGTCGCCGTCAGGCTATCTTTGCCCAGCTTGCTTAAGGTCAGTGAAGCCGTATAGGTACCATCTTGGTTATCTGTCCAAGTGACGGAGCCAGTTTGACCATGGGTTAACGCGATTGCCGAAGCGAGACCCGTTAACGGATTTTTAAAAGCATCTTTCGCCGTCACGGTTAAATCAAAGGCATCACCGGATTGTAGTCCCGTGAGGGCGGCGCTGCTTAAGGTAACGGTCTCTAGGACACCTTGCTCACCCCTGTTCCCCTGTACCTTGGAGGGGATTGGTGTTGGGGCTTGTACAGTTAAAGTCTCTTTGTTGGAATCCTTACCGTTGACGGTCACCTGAATGTCTTGTTTACCGCTGTGCTGCGCCGGCAGGGTGATTGTGTAGCTGCCATCCGGATTCTGAGTTGCTGGAAGCGTATGCGGTGTTCCTGCAATGATCACTTCAAGTTGCTTCACGTCGTTGACTGGGTTGCCGTGGCTATCAGTTAATACCACGCTGATCGACGGTGTCTCACCGGCTTGCGGGGTGTTGTTGATCGGGGGGAGCACCACATCTTGAATTTTTGAAATATCAACATTATGGCTGACCGTCAAAACAGTTTTGGGGCTGAATATACCATTCACATGGGCTGTGATATCAATATCCCCAGTTTTGGTTAATGGTAAATTGACAATATAGTCATATTTTCCATCTTGGCGCCAAGCAATATCGTTTCCTTTTAAATCACCAAGATGAATATTACTAGGGTCGATATTTTCAATCTCATTACCAAAACTATCTTTCAGCGTGACCATCACAAGTGGATTGTCACCAGATTTAAAATCTGTACGGTTAGGATTGATATCGATTTCAATATCAGCGATGACGCCTAATGTTCCTAGTGGACCGCTGCCGTCAGCGGCGACAGATGCGACGGCATTTGTTCCACGCGTATTAAACTTTTGTTCTTGTGAAACTGTTTTGCCCATAACAACTTGGATGGTATGCGTACCAGATTGTTGCCCGGAAATTTTAGCGGCATAGATGCCTTTGTCGATATCAGTATCCCAAATTGCTGTTGACTCCGTTTTCTTGTCAATGATGGTTGTAATGTCATTTTGGGCATCAATAATTGGGTTGCCGTGACTATCCAGTAATTGAAATGATACTTGGCTTTCTCTGCCTGCATACACTTCAGGGACATCTAGGATAGTCACTTGATGTAATTTACCGCTAAGGAATTGAACAGATTTGGTTTCACTCTGGCCATTGATGGAGATGGTCACTTCGCTTGAACCCGCTTTTAAACTAGTGAGTGTAACTTCAACAATGCCATTTTCATTGGTTGTTGCTTTATCGACGATCTTTGCATGCGTTGCCGAAAAAGTGACTTCCTGATTGGCGAGCAGATTTTTATTTTTATCAGTAATGTGAGCTTTTACTGAATTTGTTGAAATACCATCGGCAAGAACACCGGATCGGGTGATTGTAAAGCTGTGGATACTGGCTTGAGCCGAATCTGGTTTGAAAACGACTTGGGCTTTCGCCGGTTGATGATTACCTGTGTAAGCGCTAATTTCGTATGACCCTGCAATTTCTGAGGTAAATTGTACCAGTGCTTCGCCTTTATCATTGGTTGTTGTTATGTACTCCCAGGGTTTAGCGACTTTCATTGTTTGCATTTTTTTACGTAGGCTATTTTGAACGCTGGAGCTAGTGGTCGTTTTTGTTTTCTGGGAGGCGAGTGTGAGCGCATTTGGTAAAACAAAGACCACTTTTGTGTTAGGGATTGCATGACCAAGAGAGTCTCTGGCAATAGCAGTAAGACCATTAATATCATTTCCATTCGCTAAGCCTTTCCCATGAAATTTCATATCACGAGGACTGATACTGATTGAGCCAGAGTGGGTAATTTCAATTAATGTTTCAGCGACAGGCGAGGCATTACCTTTAATATCATAGGCAATTGCACGTAAACGGTAGCGATTTATCCTTTGTACATCTTTTGCTGCATTGGATGTTTGATAAGATGGCAAAGTTAAGGTTGCCGTTTGATCATCCGAACTAATAGAACCGCCTACAGCCAAAAATTCAGGTGCTTGCCACTCAATATGTTTGAGGGGGTATTTACTTGTGAAAGATTTGACTAGCGGCACGGACTGCCCTGTTATCCCTTGAATTTTACTCGGTAATGACAGGTGTAGTACGGTTTTCTTTTGGTAGTTGAGAATAATATTATTATTGCGCTCTACAAAATCATAACGATTGCCGGAAAGACGACGGGTCTCGGCAACTTTGGTTGGATCTAAATGGTGAGCTAAGTTTTTACCAAAGGTCCACGTAAATTGAAGTTTGGCTTGGGTCTCTACTTGTTTTTCACTACCAAGCTTATGACTGGCATTTAATGTGAATAATGGGAATGGCGTCCAGTTAGCACCGATGGTTGCGGCATTTGGGTTTTTTTGACGTTTTGTTTTTCCGAATAATGCAACGCTATCGCCATAATATTGCTCATATCTTAGGTTTCCACCTAGGTGTGGGTAATTTGGCAGCCAACCTTCTACTTGTATATCCCAGCCATGAGCGGGTTTAGCATTAAAATCGTGATTTAATTCTGAGGCACTTTTCCATGATGTTAAACCGAAATAACTATTGGCATTTAATTTTAAATAGTCTTGCCAGTATTCCACTCCTAATCCTACGCGAGTATGGGCGTGAGACAAATCGTGATCGATAAACGCGTTCATACCGATAGTGCTTTTTTCATGAAAATAACGTAAGCCAATTCCATTATTGGTATGAAAACGCTCATCATAGCGATGAAGAGTGTGCTGGGTGAATAGCAGGATATCTTCTTGGTCATACCAAGGGATCAACCAGTCAAACTGTGAATTTTTGATGGAGAATTTTTTATCAAAATCGATATTGAGTTTGACATTGCCTGCTTTGGATAACCAATGTTCAATCTCTTTTGTCGCTTCACTGGAAACTTTATTTCGTGCGTAGTCTTGCGCTATCTGAGACAGATCCTTCATCGTTTTCTTTTGTGAAAGGAAGGTTCCAACTGTTTTAGTGTATTCAGCGGCTAAGTGTTCGGTATTATTTTCATCGATGATTTGGTCGCTACCTAATGATGGTAACTCTTTGTTATCCAACATTTTTGCATAAGCTGGGATAACAGGCATAATGGCAGATGACCAAATAGCCGTAAATATAACAAAACCGTTAGCCAATTTTTGCTTAACGGTCGAAACAGAGGAGCTCATTCAATTTATTCCTAGTGGCGAAAATTTACGCGGCTATTCTGAGGTGGGTATTCGATATAGGCTTGTGAATTGATTTGACTTAAAAAGAAATTGAATTTGTTCGGTGGAAAAACAATGAATTCCATAAATTTTCTAAACGTGGTCACGACGAAAATGATAACAGTAAAAAGATGCTGAGAAAGACAGCTCTAGCCACTTTGGAAAAGTTTGGAATTGTATTTTAATAAAACAAAAACAAAGAGATAGATAGAGGAACGATGGAACTGACTTTCTTGGGTACTAGCGCAGGTGTGCCAACAAAAGAGCGCAATGTCACCAGCATAATATTAAATTTAGTCGGTATTCGTAAAGGTTACTGGCTGTTTGACTGTGGCGAAGGAACACAACATCGAATCTTAAATAGCCCCTTTAAAACCCCAAAAATCGAGAAGATTTTTATTACACATTTACACGGCGATCATATTTTTGGCTTACCTGGATTACTCTGTAGCCGGTCGATGGGAGGAGCCACAGACCCATTAACGCTATATGGACCAAAAGGCCTGAAGCAGTATGTGGAAATCGTTTTATCAGTGAGCGACTCCTTCATGACTTATCCTCTTGAAATTGTAGAAATTGAAGCAGGTGAGTTATTTGATGATGGGGAGCTAGTTGTCACAGCGTATCGGTTGGATCACCGCGTAGAATGTTATGGCTATCGTATTGAAGAACATCCAAAACCGGGGACGCTAAATGTGCAAAAACTGGAGCAAGATGGGATCCCTCGCGGACCTTGGATGCAGGCGCTGAAGAAGGGCGAAGTTATTGAGCTAGAAGATGGCCGCAGCGTGAATGGGGCTGACTACCTTGGTGAGCCGGTTGCAGGGAAGGTGGTCGCGATTTTTGGGGATACCACCCCAACACCAGAAGCGTTGCTATTGGCTAAAAATGCTAATGTGATGGTGCATGAAACCACGCTAGAAGTGGCGCTGGAGGTGAAAGCCAATGAGCATGGGCACTCTTCAACTCGCCAAGCCGCGCAATTGGCTAAGCAAGCAAATGTGAAACGGTTTATCGCCACACACTTAAGCGGACGTTATGGACCCGCTGATCTTCCTCGCTTACTGGCGGAATGCCAAGCAGAATTTCCAGAAACTCAGATAGCTGAAGATTACTTGACGGTGAAAATTGAGTGAGAAAACAAATCGACACGGGTTCAAACGTGTCGATTTTGTTTTGATGAAATACCTCAGCCTAATAAATAACTTTAACAAACCCATTACGGCAGTATGTTTCGTATTCATCACTGAGTTGCCGGTTCGTGACAATCACATCAAATTGAGATAACTCTCCCATATTCGCCGTCGCCACTTCATCAAACAGATTGTAAGGCGCTAATAAAATCTTACGAATAGATTTTTCCATGCCTTTCTTTTTCATCGGTAAATCATCGAGATTATAGCAAGTCACCCCATAGGCACTGTGAACGCCAGTTGCGGACATAAACGCTTTTTTGGGGTTGATGGAATCCAATAAAGAAGGCAATGTTGGGCTGTAAAAAGAGTCACTTTTGGGGCGATATTCCCCACCACAGAGCAGAGCGGTAGCATTCTTTTTCTGGCTTAAAGCAAGGAAAACGTTATGGGAGTAACAAATTCCAGTAAAGCTTATCTCTTCAGGGATCAAGGCGATCAAGGTGGCCATTTCAATGCCATTATCGAAAAAGATCACATCGTCTTCGCTGACCATACTGGCGGCTAGATTTGGAATATACAGATCTTCAGTTTGGTCTGGTGTGAAAATATCGGCATGAGGCTCATGAGGAGTTAAAGCGGCAGGTTGAGTGACAGAAACAATATAGCCACCAAGCAGTGACATTGGAATGGGACCTTCAGTATCGGCATTGAGATCTCGACGAATAGTCATTTCAGAAACTTCGAGTATTCTCGCTGCCTCTTTAAGGTGAATGCGTCCTGAACGTTTAATACATTCACTTAATCGGCGAAGGCGTTCTTTTTGTTTAGTTTCTATCACCCTGCAATCCTTTTTATGATGGCGCGGACGAACCGCGCCCCGTTGTTTAGTAGTCACTTGGAGTGGTATTTTCTCCAGTCACAATAGCGACACTCGCGCTTGCACCAACGCGGTTAGCACCAGCTTCAATCATCTTAATTGCGGTTTCACGCGTACGTACACCACCGGATGCTTTGACGCCAATTTCATTGCCAACCACTTTACGCATTAAAGCGACGTGATGCTCAGTGGCACCCATTGTACTGAATCCTGTTGAAGTTTTCACAAATCCAACGTTAATTGTGCGGCAAATTTCACAAACCTGTGTGATTTCTTCATCAGTTAACAGGCAAGTTTCGAGGATCACTTTCAGTGTTGCCTTACCACAAGCCGCAAAAACGGCTTCAATATCTTGACGAACAAAGTCTAAATCACCACTTTTTAGCATACCAACGTTGATGACCATATCCACTTCATCGGCACCACGGCGAACAGCTTCAGCGGCTTCAAATGCTTTAGCTTCTGTTAAACATGCACCTAATGGGAAGCCTACGACACAGCACACCATCACATCGCTATCTTTTAAACATTCACTTGCTAAAGGTACATAGCCGGTGTTAACACACACAGAGGCAAAATGATATTGTGCGGCTTCTGCACATAACGTTTTGATATCATTAACCGTTGCGTTAGCAGCCAATAAAGTATGATCGATATATTTCGCTAAATCTTGCATTTTAAACCTTCCTATATGACGTTTTCAGAATAGATGTGGAATAGGTAACAAAGAATGAGGAAATGTGGCAGATATAACACTTGATCATTCGTTATTCGAGATCCTAATCACAAATGATATTTTTGCAACATGATAATGTTAGGATTATATCATTATGTGATTTATTTAACACGAGGGACATCATGGATATAGCAGTTATCGGTTCAAACATGGTCGATTTGATCACCTACATTGATCAAATGCCAAAAGAAGGGGAAACCCTCGAAGCCCCAGCCTTCAAAATCGGTTGTGGCGGTAAAGGGGCAAACCAAGCTGTTGCCGCAGCAAAGTTAAACTCTAAAGTGATTATGCTAACTAAAGTTGGAGACGATATTTTTGCGGATAACACCATCCGTAATCTTGAGTCTTATGGCATCAATACTCGCTATGTAGAAAAAGTACCATGCACCTCAAGCGGTGTCGCACCGATTTTTGTTAACCAAAATTCGTCTAACAGTATTTTGATTGTTAAAGGGGCGAATAAGTTTTTATCCCCAGAAGATATCGACCGCGCCGCGGAAGATCTGAAAAAGTGCAAACTGATCGTATTGCAGCTGGAAGTGCAGCTGGAAACGGTTTACCACGCGATTGCCTTCGGTAATAAGCACAACATTCCTGTGTTACTTAACCCAGCACCAGCACAACGCGCACTGGATTTAGATTACGCATGTCGTTGTGATTTCTTTGTACCGAATGAAACCGAGTTAGAAATTCTGACCAACATGCCTGTGGATACCATGGATAACGTGCGTCGTGCCGCACAATCCCTGTTAGACAAAGGTCTGAAAAACCTGATTGTCACTTTAGGCGACAAAGGTGCGCTATGGATGACTCGCGACAGTGAGTTATTTATTCCGGCTATCAAAGTCAATGCAATTGACACTAGTGGTGCTGGCGATGCGTTTATCGGTTGTTTCTCTCATTACTATGTTCACACCGGAAACATCGAAGAAGCGATGAAAAAAGCGGTTCTATTTTCAGCCTTCAGCGTAACAGGAAAAGGCACGCAATCTTCTTATCCAAGTATCGAGCAGTTCAGTGAGTTTGTGCAGTTGAATAATTAGTTCTAACCATCTTTCAAGCGCCAGAAGCATTACCTGTACCCACAATATTTGCTCTGAATTTGAATGATGTTGAGCATGACCGGTTGAAATGAAGGTTGCCATTAGAGCAAAAAGCCCGTTTAACCGGTTAAAAATATTATAAAAACGATTAAGGGTTACTATGAACATCAAGAACATCACTCAGTTACCTGATGGGTACCTGAATAAGACACCTATATTCCAATTTATCCTGCTTTCCTGCTTATTTCCGCTTTGGGGATGCGCAGCAGCATTGAACGATATTTTAATCACACAGTTTAAAAGCGTCTTTGAACTCAGTAACTTTGCTTCTGCATTAGTGCAAAGCGCGTTCTATGGTGGTTACTTTTTGATTGCGATCCCTGCGTCATTAGTGATCAAAAAAACCAGTTATAAATACGCGATTATGATCGGATTGATCTTGTATATTGCGGGTTGTTCCATGTTTTTCCCAGCATCGCACATGGCAACTTATACCATGTTCTTAGCGGCGATTTTTGCGATCGCGATTGGTTTAAGCTTCCTTGAAACCGCAGCCAATACTTACAGTTCCATGATCGGTCCAAAACAGTACGCGACACTGCGTCTGAATATCAGCCAAACCTTCTACCCAATTGGTGCCGCAGGTGGGATTTTACTGGGCAAATATTTAGTTTTCTCAGAAGGGGAAAGCCTACAAAGCCAAATGGCAGGAATGGATGCGACTCAAATCCATGAATTCCGTTTAGCCATGCTGGAAAACACCCTTGAACCATACCGTTATATGATCATGGTATTGGTTGTGGTGATGATCCTGTTTTTACTGACGAAATTCCCGAAATGTAAAGTGGCAGAAACTGCGGAACATAAACGTCCTTCTGCACTGGATACCTTAAAATATTTAGCTAAAAACAGTCGCTTTAGAAAAGGGATCATCGCCCAGTTCCTATATGTGGGAATGCAAGTTGCTGTTTGGTCGTTCACCATCCGTTTAGCGCTGGAAATGGGGGATATCAACGAGCGTGATGCCTCTAACTTTATGGTGTACAGCTTCGCCTGTTTCTTTATTGGTAAATTTATTGCCAACATCTTAATGACTCGCTTTAACGCTGATAAAGTACTGATTATTTATTCGATTATTGGTGTGCTGTTCCTGGTGTATGTGGCCTTTATGCCGAGCTTCACTGCTGTGTATGCGGCGGTATTAGTGAGCATTCTGTTTGGACCATGCTGGGCAACTATCTATGCTGGTACGCTGGAAACGGTCGATAATGAACATACCGAAATGGCGGGTGCAGTGATTGTGATGGCGATTGTCGGCGCGGCAGTTGTACCTGCAATCCAAGGCTATGTCGCGGATATCACTCACTCTCTGCAACTCTCTTTCTTAGTCTCAATGCTGTGCTTCGTCTACGTGGGCATCTATTTCGTCGGCGAACGTCGCTTTAAAGCTAAACAACAAGCCAAATAATTCGCTATTGCTCAGGGTAGGCGTTGTGCCTACCCATCTTTACTTCAAACCGTGAGTATGACAATGAACACAATTATCCCGTTACATAAACGCTTATTTACGGAAAAACCGACCTTAGTTTTGAAAAATAGCCAGTTTTCCGTTTCCGCCTTTGTTTACCAATCTGGCGTGCAAGGGCTGCGGGTTGAAAACTCGCAGGGGCACTTAACCATTTTGCCATTTTTAGGGCAGATGATTTGGGATGCTGAATTTTGCGGGCAAAATCTGAAAATGGAAAATATGTTTTCAGAACCCAAGCTTGTTCCAACCGTAATTGAAACCTATGGCTGCTTCGCTTTCCATTCTGGATTAATCAGCAATGGTTGCCCATCGCCAGAAGATAATCACCCATTACACGGGGAAATGCCCTGTGCACCAATGGATAGCGCATGGCTTGAATTGACTGAAACCAGCCTTAAAGTGTGCGGTGAATATGAGTATGTGATGGGCTTTGGTCACCATTATCGTGCCGCGCCATCCGTACAATTAAATGCGGATAGTGCACTGTTTGATATCCACATGTCAGTGACTAACTTAGCGTCTGTACCAATGCCGCTTCAATATATGTGCCATATGAACTACGCCTATGTGGATGATGCCACCTTGACGCAAAATATTCCTGAGCAGGCAATTAAGTTGCGGGAGTCTATTCCGGGGCATGTACACCCAACTCAAAAATGGCTCGATTTTAATCAAGCGCTCAAGTCTGGAGAGGTGACGCTAAATCAATTAAATCAGCCGCAGATGTGTGACCCTGAGATTGTCTTCTTTATGGATAATTTGAGCCAATACACTGCCAGTCCTGAATTTAAAATGCGGTCACCAGCAGGCAATACCTTTGTAACTCGTTTTAAATCGAATGAGCTAAATTATGCGACACGCTGGATTTTATATAATGGTGATCAAAAAGTAGGGGCCTTTGTGTTACCTGCAACCTGCCGCCCTGAAGGGTTTATTGCCGCTAAAAATAACCAGACGCTGATTTGGCTAGAAGCCGGAGAAAACCGTCAATTTACGGTGACAACGGGTGTAGAGCAGTAACTTTTTTACTAAGGCTGCCGTTGAGCAGCCTTTTATTCATATTGTTGACACTCTTCTTGTAAGTCATCAAGTAAGCTTTGCGCATCAAATATAGGAGTGCTTTTCCCATTCGGTAACATCATGATTGCCGTTTGAATATTGGCACTTGCCATATCCGGTAAGATTTCTGTCATCAAATGTTCTAGTGTCATCGGTAGCGGATAACATTCTGCCCATTCATCCGTCAAACACAGTTCTACGTACTCTTTCGCAGCCCATAGCGGTAAAAATAAGCGGTGGTCATCATTCTGCGCGGTCACTAATCCATCATGGTTAGCTAATGTCCAAACCTGTTCCCAATCAGCAACTTTGCCAACAAAATAGAGATATCGGCGATGAGGGGAGAGCAATAGAACATTGTTGATCTCTTGCTCTTTAGGCGAAAAATAGGCGCTATTCATTATTGGATTACCTAAAAAGTAATTGATAATTATTGAGATAACTAGGTGAATAATTGTTATCTTAGCAGTTATTCACTCACTATTTAGAGTGTTATATTTTACACAGCAAATTAGTTTTCAATGTCAGTTTAGGGCAATAAGACATGATAGAAGCACTACTCGAAAAATATGCCATTGGCATGACCATCATTGCCGTTTGTTTAGCCTTGTATTTGTTTTTCGAGGTTTTACATAAGCGACATAAACATAAGCGAAAAAGCATTTTGGTGCATGGCATTCAGACCATGGTTCTATGTGTAATGGTGCTAGTGGCAGCACAATCTATCGATATGGCAACCAGTGATTTTGATTTAACCTTTATCTCGACATCACTAATTAACTTAATTGCCATATCGGTGATTGCATTAATTATCACGCGAAAATTCTTTCAGTTGGTTAACCGCCTTGAAAAGAAACAGATTAAAAAAGGGAGTGACCCTACCTCCGCACGTATCATTGCTCGAGTGTTTAAGACCGCCGTCATTGTCATTATTATACTGTTATTTGGCGAACATTTTGGCATGAGCCTATCAGGATTAATGGCATTTGGCGGCATTGGCGGTATCGCTATCGGTATGGCGGGTAAAGATATCCTGAGTAACTTTTTCTCTGGGATCATGCTGTACTTTGATCGTCCGTTCAATATAGGAGATTGGGTCAGTTCACCGGATAGAAATATCGAAGGTACGGTGGTGGAGATTGGCTGGCGCATCACTAAGATTGTCACTTTTGACCATCGCCCGCTGTATATTCCCAACTCACTGTTTTCCTCTATTAGTGTTGAAAACCCAGGACGAATGACCAATCGACGAATAAAAACGGAAATCGGTTTACGTTATGAGGATGCCGACAAGATCAGTGCGATTGTGGACGATATCCGTACAATGCTGAAGCAAGATGAGAACATCGATACTGGGCAAACAATATTGGTTTATTTCGATGCGTTTGCCGATTCTTCCCTGAATATTATGGTGTATTGTTTCACCAAAACGACGGTTTGGGCGGAATGGTTAGATGCTCAGCAAGCGGTTTACTTGAAAATTATTGAGATAGTAAAAAGCCACAATGCGGACTTTGCGTATCCATCTCAAACGCTGTATGTGGAAAGAAACAAGTAACCTCGTTATCCTCGACAGTTAACCGACTGATTCACTACTGAGAGTGTTTGTTTCGGTCGGTTAATCTGCAAATAATTTATTTTTTATGGTTTATGCTTAAAAAGCCAGCCTGTCTGCGCTTAAATTTTTATGCGATTAACCAGTGAGTTATAAAAAATATTTAACCTAGGCAAAACTGAATAATTTTGCATTAATTCTGACTATTTCAATCTCAGTATCTATCAAGTATATTGAGCCCCTCTTTACCTCAGCTAACCAAGAGCCAGACTGCTATGAAGAAAATCAATGTGGCATGTAGCCAGGGGGTCGCTATCTATTTTACCGGTCATTTCCAGTGGGTAGATATTCGCGATGCACAGTTAAATAATATTGCTGCGGTTGTGCTTTCTGAACAAGATGCCAACCAAGGACTGTGGAAGAGAGTTGCTGACAGTAAACTCAGTATTCCGCTGTTTGTCATTAGTGATAAACAGCTACCGGACAATGCCTCAATACCTGATTATTTAACCGCGCTCTTACCGCCAGCACCTGCTGCGCGTGAAGAAAATAGCCGCCAGTTACGTGATGCTGCAAACCAATATCTTGAGCAGTTATTACCGCCATTTTTTGCACGCATGATGGACTACGCCGCGGGTCATAATGTGACATTTGCATGCCCAGGGCACCAAGGCGGACAATTTTTCCGTCGCCACCCAACTGGCGAGCAGTTTTATCAATTCTACGGTGAAAACCTCTTTCGTACTGATTTGTGTAACGCCGATGTGGCGATGGGGGATTTGCTGATCCACGAAGGTGCTGCAAAAGAAGCCCAGAAATTTGCCGCGAAAGTCTTTAATGCGGATAAAACGTACTTTGTACTGAATGGCACTTCATCATCCAATAAAGTGGTGCTGAATGCCTTATTAACACCAGGTGATTTAGTGCTGTTTGACCGCAATAACCATAAATCTAACCATCATGGCGCCCTGATCCAAGCGGGGGCAACACCCGTTTACCTAGAAACGGCACGTAACCCATTTGGTTTTATTGGCGGGATTGATGCTCATTGTTTTACCGAAAGCTATCTGCGTAATGCGGTAAACGACGTGATGCCAGAAAAAGCGCAGCTTGAAAAACCGTTTCGCCTTGCCGTGATCCAGCTTGGCACCTATGACGGCACGGTGTACAACGCAAGGCAAGTGGTGGATAAAATTGGGCACCTTTGCGAATACATTCTATTTGACTCTGCATGGGTGGGTTATGAACAGTTTATTCCGATGATGCGCCAATGTTCGCCTTTATTGCTGGAATTGAATGAAAATGATCCCGGCATCATGGTGACGCAATCTGTTCACAAGCAGTTAGCTGGTTTTTCGCAAGCTTCACAGATCCATAAAAAAGATAATCATATCAAAGGACAGGATCGCTTTGTCTCCCATAAAAAGCTGAATAACGCATTTATGATGCATGCCTCTACTAGCCCGTTTTATCCGCTATTTGCCTCACTCGATGTGAACGCACGTATGCACCAAGGTGCGGCGGGAGAAATGATGTGGATGGAGTGTGTGAGGCAAGGAATTGAGGTACGCAAATCCATTATTCAACACTGCCGTCACTTTAGGCCGTTTGTGCCTGAGCTCGTGGATGGCAAGCCGTGGCATGAATATCCAACCGAACAAATTGCGTCGGAGCAGCGCTTTTTTAATTTTATCCCTAAAGAGCGTTGGCATGCCTTTGATGGCTACGCGCAAGATCAATATTTCGTTGATCCTTGCAAGCTGATGCTGACGACACCGGGGATTGATGTCGAAAGTGGGGAGTATGAATCTTTCGGGGTGCCTGCCACGATTTTGGCGCATTTTCTGCGTGAACATGGTGTGATCCCTGAAAAATGTGATTTAAACTCGATTCTATTCCTGCTAACACCTGCTGAATCTCGTGAAAAGCTCGAGTTGTTGGTGTCCCACCTAGTACGATTTGAACAACTTTTGGATGAAGATGCGTTATTGGAAGACGTTTTACCTTCAGTGTATCAGCGTTATCAAGATCAGTATCAAGGTTACACTTTACGTCGATTATGCCAAGAAATGCATCAATTGAGCGTAGATTTCAATATTAAGCAGCTACAAAAAGAGATGTTCCGTAAGGCGCATTTTCCACAAGTCAAAATGAACCCACAACAGGCTCATGTTGAGTTTATTCGTGGCAATGTGGAACTATTGCCGCTGGATGAGTTAGAAGGGCGTATTGCCGTAGAAGGGGCATTACCTTATCCACCAGGAGTACTGTGTGTTGTGCCGGGGGAAGTGTGGGCAGGTCCAGTCTTGCAATACTTTAAGGCGTTAGAGGCCGGAATTAATGCGTTACCCGGTTTTGCGCCAGAGTTACAAGGTGTCTATATCTCGAAAAATGAAGATGGACCAAAACGCGTGTATGCACATGTTTTGAAATAAATTTATTCGTATTCAGACATCACGCATAGATTTTGCCGAATGAGATAGTTAAATTGGGATCCGCAAATGTGGATCCCGATTGACGATAAGGCAACCCTATGACGAAAAAGATTATTCTCGACTGTGACCCTGGGCATGACGATGCTATCGCTATGCTACTGGCTTACGGTAATCCAGACATCGATTTACTCGCCGTCACCACGGTTGCAGGCAACCAAACCCTTGAAAAAGTCACCCGAAACGCACTCGCAATCGCTGAAATGGCGAATATTCGCGGCATTCCTTTTGCGGCAGGCTCCGCACGTCCCTTAGTGCGAGAAGTGGAAGTTGCACCGGATATTCACGGAGACTCTGGATTAGATGGCCCAGAGTTACCGACGCCAACGCTGTCATTAGATGGGCGTCACGGAGTGAATCTGATCATTGATACCATTATGTCCCACCCGCCAAAAACCATTACGCTGGTTCCCACCGGTGCGTTAACCAATATCGCTTTAGCAGCAAGATTGGAGCCACGGATAGTTGAACGAGTGAAAGAGGTCGTGCTGATGGGAGGCGGTTACCATGTAGGAAACTGGAGCCCAGTAGCTGAGTTTAATATCAAGATTGACCCTGAGGCAGCACACATTGTTTTCAATGAGAAATGGCCTCTGACGATGGTTGGATTAGATTTAACTCATCAAGCATTGGCAACTGAAGATGTGGTCGCAAAAATCGCTCAAATTGATACGCAATGTTCGCAGTTTGTTGTCGAATTATTGGATTTCTTTGGGAAAATGTACAAACAGGCACAAGGTTTTGATGCGCCGCCAGTGCATGATCCTTGCGCGGTTGCCTATGTTATTGACCCTTCCGTCATGACCACGCAGAAAGTCCCTGTGGATATTGAATTGACGGGAACACTCACGCTTGGAATGACTGTGGCAGATTTTCGCCATCCAGCCCCAGCGGATTGCCACACGCAGGTAGCGGTAAAATTAGACCGCGACAAGTTTTGGCAAATGGTCATCGACGCACTGAAAAATATTGGTTAATGGGATTGTATTTAACATGAATAGTGAATTAGAACAGATGCCTTACGAGTCATTAATCGAACGCAGCATGAATTCCCTGCAACTGAAAAACCAGTTCCATTGTGATAATTGGAAACTGGACGAAGCCAGTTGGTCGGTGGATCAAGATGAAGGCACCATTATTTTTCATGCGCCAGATAATGTGATGGCCACTGCACCAGTGCAAATTATCGGGACATATGACCAAAATGTGGGTAGTTGGATGTGGGGCTGGGCTAATAGCTCCATTGAAGAGTCATTAATGCGAGATGCAATTGTGGTTAAAGCTTACGGTGAACGGCAAGATAATAGCTTGCTGACTTCCCGTGTGAGCGATATCGAAGAGTATGATGCATGGCAGTTGGCGGCACTGGCATGTGAGTTGAATGAGCAGCAAGGTGTTTATCGCGGCGTTGCAGGCAGCACACTGATTTTTATGACTTTCGGTCAAGTTTCCCTCCAAAAAATATAAACCAGAAGCGCCTTTTTTATTGTTGATAAAAAGGGCGTCAGGTTCCAGTCTGTTTATTCTTGTTAGCTAAATGATTAGCTTGCTAATTTTTATTCAGAAAAAGTGTTTTTCTATATGCGTTATATTCAGAAAATAAGAAAGTATTGGAACGTACATATTTTCTATTTTTTCATGAAACGCATAAGGAACCTTACATGTACGAAGGTCAACAACCGGAAAAGGCATTACCTGAGAGCGCACAACTGCAATGGGTTATCCAAGGGATGGGGGCTTACAATACCCTCAAAGTCACACTAGAAAATCACATAACGAATATCACGAACAAAGTAGATAGCAATCATGAAATTCTGAAGGAAAAACTGGATGATAAGCATGATTCTGCTTTGGCAAGAATGGATGATAGGTGTGGTGTGTTGCAAGAAAAAATAGATGCTTTACAAATAAAAATGGATGAGCGATGCAACTCTTTGCAAGAGAAGATGGATGAACGGTGTAATGCCTTACAAACAAAAATGGATGAGCGATGTGATGCTTTGCAAACAAGGATGGATGAGAGATGTAGTGCTTTGCAAGAAAAAATGGATGAACGGTGTAGTGCTTTGCAAGCAAGAATGGATATTCGATGCGATGCTTTGCAAGAAAAGATAGATGATAAATATAATATATTAGTTCAGTCTATTTTGAGATCAGAACAATCAGTTCTTAACCAGATTAAGGATATGCAATCCGCTAATTTAAAATGGTTTATTGGGATTATTGTTGGCACAGGCATTGCATTTTATAAAGTATTTACCATGAGCCCATGAGGTTGAAATCCAGCCAACTTCTTCTTGCTTTTTAATGAGTTGAATATCGATAGATCATTATTAAAACAAAAATCCCAGAAAGTTGCTTAATTCCTCGAAAATGATCCGCACAGTTTATTATGACAAAAGAAAGCCAGCTGTTAAAATGCGGCTTTCTTTTGCTATTTCACAACAGCATAAGCCTTAAATTCGATATCAATGCCAAAAGACCAACATGCAACAAAATCAAACGATAGAACAAAATACACCATCAACAATTGGTGGTTACAAAAACCTTAACCGTTTTTCGGTTGCGCCAATGCTCGATTGGACCGACCGTCATTGCCGTTACTTCCATCGCTTATTAACGAAAAATACGTTGTTGTATACGGAAATGGTGACAACAGGTGCGATTATTTATGGCAAAGGTGATTACCTAGCTTACAGTGAAGAAGAGCATCCTGTCTCTTTACAATTGGGGGGCAGTGACCCCCTCGCACTCGCTCAATGTGCCAAACTTGCCGAAGAACGCGGTTACGATGAAATTAACCTAAACGTCGGTTGCCCATCAGATCGCGTACAGAATGGTCGTTTTGGCGCGTGCTTGATGGCGGATGCTCAGCTGGTGGCAGACTGTGTAAAAGCGATGCGTGATGTGGTTTCTATCCCTGTTACGGTGAAAACGCGTATTGGGATTGATGAGCAAGATAGTTACGAATTCTTATGTGAATTTATCGATACAGTCTCTACAAAAGGTGACTGTGAGATGTTTATTATCCATGCACGTAAAGCGTGGTTATCAGGTTTAAGCCCGAAAGAAAACCGTGAAATTCCACCATTAGATTACCCGCGGGTATATCAATTAAAGCGTGATTTTCCTCATTTAACGATGGCGATAAATGGCGGAATTAAGACCCTTGAAGAAGCTAAAGAGCATTTAAAATATTTGGATGGTGTAATGGTTGGGCGCGAAGCGTATCAAAATCCGTCTATTTTAACCGCAGTAGATAATCAATTGTTTGATGAAAATATGCTTATTGTTGATAGCGTTGCGGCGGTGCGCAGTATGTATCCGTATATCGAAAATGAGCTCTCTAAAGGCGCTTATTTAGGGCACATGACTCGCCATATGTTAGGGATTTTCCAAGGTATTCCAGGGGCTCGCCAGTGGCGTCGTCATTTAAGTGAAAATGCTCATAAACAAGGCGCAGATCTCTCTGTGGTTGAACAAGCCCTCGCATTTGTGACGCGTGGCGAGTAAATATTACTTAAATGGAATTTTGATTTTTATTGATGCTGACCGAATAATATTATCTGCATGTTATGATTAAATTCATTTAATCAATAGGAAGATGCGGATGAAAAGATTAATGACAGCTTCGTTGCTACTGCTGGTTGCTGGGTGCTCAAGTTCAGGTGGACAAATGCGGGAACCACCAAAGCAGGATCCTTATGAGGGAACAGTGTACAACACCATTAAAGAGAACCAGCAAATCTATAAAGATCAGCAGGCTCATAAAGGACACTATTAGTTAAAATTGAAATTATCAGGCATTTAAAAGCGCCAGTTATTGCAGACTGGCGCTTTTTTATTGATTAAGGAATTAGCAGACTAGAGCCTTGGGTTTTGCGTTGTTCCAGTGTTTGGTGTGCTTTTTGCACATCTTTCAGCGCAAAAATTTGTGATGAAGGAACATCCACATTGAGTTTGCCACTTAAAATCATATCAAACAGAGCTTTACTTGCTTGGTTTAACTCTTCTCTGTTAGTGACATAACCGCCAAGTGATGGGCGGGTTACATACAGGGAACCTTTTTGATTTAAGATCCCTAAATTAACACCCGTCACGGCACCTGAGGCATTACCAAAGCTTACCATTAAGCCCCGACGTTTCAGTGAGTCTAAAGAGGCTAGCCAAGTTGCCTGACCTACGGAGTCATACACTACATTGACTTTTTCACCCTGTGTAATTTCTTTCACACGCTCAGCAATATTTTCGGTTTGGTAGTTGATCACCTCCCATGCGCCTGCAGCTTTCGCACGCTGCGCTTTCTCGTCTGAGCCAACGGTACCAATCATTTTTGCGCCTAACGCTTTTGCCCATTGGCAGGCGATTAAGCCCACGCCGCCAGCGGCAGCATGGAATAAGAAAATTTCATCTTTTTGAATTTGGTAGGTTTGGTTTAGCAGGTAATAAACAGTCATTCCTTTCAATGAGCAGGCCGCGGCTTGCTCAAACGTGATGCCATCTGGGAGATGTGCAACCGCACTTTCGGGAACATTATGCACTTCGCTATAAGCGCCTAATGGACCTTGAGCATAAACGACGCGGTCACCCGGTTTGAAACCGGTTACTTGAGAGCCAGTTTTAACGACGATGCCAGCAGCTTCAGTGCCAAGCCCACATGGCAAGCTTGCAACTGGGTATAGCCCACTACGAACGTAAGTATCAATAAAGTTGATGCCAATTGCGCGGTTTTCAATTTGAATTTCATTTTCCGCAGGAGCGTTCGGGGAATAGTCAACAAAATTGAGAACTTCAGGACCACCATGTTGCGAAAATTCAATACGTTTTGCCATGATCATCTCCAATAGGTGAGTTTGTTTTTATTAACAGTATCAATAGCGCCATCATAACGCGATGCTTTAATAAGAAGAATTATCGGTTTGTGCGCTGCGTTAAGATAGCGGCTGTAATAATATCTTGTATAGATAACAAGAAAGACGCCACATGACACCTCAGATTGGCGTATACTAACTGTTGGTTAATTATAGACGTGGATATTTCAAGTATGGCTAAAAAACCCTCCTCAGATTACAAGACAAACCCACCGCGCGATCAGCAAATGGAAGGATTAAAACTTCCACCGCACTCTATCGAAGCGGAACAGTCTGTATTGGGGGGACTGATGTTGGACAACGAACGTTGGGACACCGTATCAGAGCGTGTCACTTCAGCCGATTTTTTTAGCCGCCCTCACCGTACTATCTTCGGGCAAATGCAAATCCTGCTGGAGCAGGGCAAGCCGATTGACTTGATCACATTGTCAGAATCCCTTGAGCAACAGGGTGAATTGGACAGTGTGGGGGGCTTTGCATACTTAGCCGAATTATCAAAAAACACCCCAAGTGCGGCGAACATCAATGCTTATGCGGATATCGTCCGTGAACGTGCAATTGTACGCGATATGATTTCTGTCGCTAATGACATCGCGGACGCGGGGTATGATCCTCAAGGGCGTAGTAGTGAAGATTTATTAGATTTCGCAGAGTCCAAAGTTTTCCAAATTGCGGAATCGCGAGCGAATAAAGATGAAGGTCCAAAAGGGATTGAAGCAATCTTGTCGGAAACGGTTGAAAAAATCGAACAGCTCTATCAGCAACCTCACGACGGGGTGACCGGGGTTTCTACTGGTTACCAAGATTTAGACAAGAAAACCGCGGGGTTACAAGGTTCTGACTTAATTATTGTTGCTGCACGTCCATCAATGGGTAAAACCACATTTGCGATGAACTTGTGTGAAAATGCGGCAATGACCGAAGAAAAGCCAGTTCTTATCTTCAGCTTAGAGATGCCAGGTAACCAGATCATGATGCGTATGTTAGCGTCACTTTCCCGTGTCGACCAAACTCGTATTCGTACAGGGCAGCTTGATGATGAAGATTGGGCACGCATCTCGAGCACCATGGGCATATTGATGGAAAAACGTAATATGTATATCGATGACTCTTCGGGACTCACACCAACGGAAGTACGTTCTCGCGCACGGCGAATCTACCGTGAACATGGTGGATTAAGTCTGATCATGATCGATTACCTACAGTTAATGCGTGTGCCTGCTTTGTCGGATAACCGAACGTTAGAAATTGCAGAAATTTCTCGCTCTCTCAAAGCATTAGCTAAAGAATTGAATGTACCTGTTGTCGCGCTTTCTCAGCTAAACCGTAGTTTGGAGCAACGTGCGGATAAACGCCCAGTGAACTCCGACTTACGTGAATCCGGCTCCATCGAGCAAGATGCTGACTTAATTATGTTTATCTATCGTGACGAGGTCTATCATGACAACAGCGACCTCAAAGGGGTTGCTGAAATTATTTTAGGTAAACAGCGTAATGGTCCTATCGGGACGGTAAGATTGACGTTTAATGGGCAGTGGTCGCGGTTTGATAATTATGCGGGACCGGCCTACGACGACGAATAACCTAACCTCGTCATACTTCACTCTGTGGCGTTGTTGGTTGCGTTCGCTAACCTGAGTCACATACTTATGTATGTTCCCCAGGCTTAGCTTGTCTTGCCGCCTAGCCACAGTGCGAATTATTTAGAGGTTGGTAAGCTCGTCATATTTTGAGCTGTAGCTGTGTTGGTTGCTCTCAGCAACCCTAGTCACATACTTGTGTATGCTCCTAGGGATAGGTTCGTTTACCGCCTTGCTACAGTTCAAACTATTTAGAGCTTATACGTATAGAAGATTAAAGATTAAATAAGTTAAATTTTAAAATGAATAATTAAGAGGAAGAAATGAAAGCGGCAACAGCATTAATAAACCGCCGCGCTCTGCGACACAACTTGCAACGGGTTAGAGAATTGGCGCCGAATAGCCGTCTGATTGCAGTTGTTAAAGCAAACGCTTATGGTCATGGATTAATTGGGGTTGGCACAGAAATTCAAGGGAGCGTCGACGGATTTGGTGTTGCACGTTTAAATGAAGCTTTGCTTCTTAGACATCAAGGCGTGACAAAACCGATTGTTTTATTAGAGGGTTTCTTTGAGCAATCTGATTTGCAGTTGATGGTGGAATATAACATCGATACGGTGATCCACTGCGTTGAACAACTGGAAATGCTGGAAAGTGCACAGCTCGCTAAAAAAATTAAAGTCTGGATGAAACTCGATACTGGTATGCACCGCCTTGGTATTCTTCCTCAACATGCAGAGAGTTTTTACCAGCGTCTACAAAGCTGTAGCAACGTTGACTTACCTATCAATATTGTTAGTCATTTCTGTCAGGCTGATGCGCCTGAGCTTCCCACAACTCAGAAACAAATCGAATGTTTCCAACAGTTTGTTTCTGACAAGCCCGGTGAGAAATCTATCGCTGCTTCCGCAGGGATTCTGTTATGGCCTGAGGCTCATTATGACTGGGTTCGTCCGGGTATCATGATGTATGGCGCCTCCCCGCAAGAAGGCAAAAGTGCAGCTAGCTTCGGTTTATTGCCAGTGATGACGCTAAAGTCCACTTTGATTGCAGTCAGAGAACACTCGGCAGGGCAGTGTGTTGGTTATGGTGAAACATGGTGCAGTGAACGTAATACCCGCCTTGGCGTGGTCGCAATTGGCTACGGAGATGGTTATCCACGTAACGTACCATCGGGGACACCAGTGCTTGTAAATGGACGAAAAGTGCCAATTATTGGGCGAATTTCCATGGACATGACCGTCGTGGATTTAGGTCCAGATGCCACCGATAAAGTGGGGGATGATGTCATTCTCTGGGGAAATGCTCTGCCAGTAGAAGAAATTGCCACACAAACAGGCATTATTAACTATGAACTTCTAACGAAATTAACCTCTAGAGTCGCAATGGAATATGTAGACGAATAGGTTTTAAAGGGTTATTTTCACTAGACAAAAGCAATAAAGAAAACCTACAAGTGGGAGATATCCTGTGTACCAACATGTTGATGCTTATCCGGGCGATCCAATCTTATCGCTGATGGATGAATTTAATAAAGATACTCGTGAAGGCAAAATTAACCTGAGTATTGGTCTTTATTATGATGCAGAAGGGAAAACCCCTGAGCTGGAAACCGTCGGCACAGCGAAAGCTGCTCTGAGCAAACTTCCAGCAAGTGCATCGTTATATCTGCCAATGGAAGGTTTGAAAGATTACCGTACTGAATTACAAAAATTGGTATTTGGTGCAGATTGCCCACTGATTGCACAAGAGCGTATTGCAACCGTACAAACCATCGGTGGCTCCGGTGCCCTGAAAATTGGCGCAGATTTTTTACACCATTATTTCCCAAATTCTGAAGTTTGGTGCAGTAACCCGACATGGGAAAACCACGCTTCTATTTTTTCTGGTGCAGGTACAAAAGTTCATTACTACCCTTACTTTGATGAAAAGACCAAAGGGGTTAAGTTTGATGAAATGCTGGAAACTTTCAAAAAGTTACCAGAAAACAGCATTATCTTAATGCACCCATGCTGCCATAACCCAACGGGCTCCGATTTAACACCAGCTCAATGGGATGAAGTGACAAAAGTGGCACTTGAACACAAATTGATTCCATTCTTAGACATCGCGTATCAAGGTTTTGCTGAAGGGATCAATGAAGATGCTTACGCCATTCGCGCAATGGTTAAAGCGGGCTTACCTGTCTTTGTAAGCAACTCATTCTCCAAAATCTTTGGTATCTATGGAGAACGTGCGGGCGGTTTATCCGTTATCTGTAAGGATAAAGATGAGCGTGACCGTGTGTTAGGTCAGCTGAAAGCGGGTGTTCGTCGCCTGTATTCAAGCCCACCGTCTAATGGTGCAAAGATTGTGGCTGCGGTACTCACTGATAGCCAGCAAAAAGCGAAATGGTTGGAAGAAGTCGAAGAGATGCGTCTGCGTATTCTTGAGATGCGAACTGTACTCGTGGATGAGCTGAAAAAAGCTCTGCCAAACAAAAACTTCGACCATTTATTAAAACAGCGCGGTATGTTTAGTTACACGGGGTTCTCTCAACAGCAAGTTGATCGCTTGAAAGACGAATTTGCGGTTTACTTGGTTGGAACTGGTCGTGTGTGTATGGCTGGTGTGAATCGCCATAATGTGAAACGCATTGTGGAAGCATTTGCGGCTGTGAGCTAATAACAAATTGTTATTTAAGCATTAAAAAGGGGAACAGTGTGTTCCCCTTTTTGTATTCAGACTTATTTAGTATCCACGAGCTAGGATAGGTTTTAAAAAGCGTGCTGTATGGGATTTTTCACATTCAGCAACTTCCTCTGGGGTTCCAGAAATTAAAATCTCACCGCCTCCACTACCACCTTCCGGTCCTAAATCAACAATCCAGTCTGCCGTTTTGATGACATCTAAGTTATGCTCGATAACCACGATGGTATTACCTTGGTCTCGTAACTGATGCAGGACGACTAACAGCTGTTGAATATCGGCAAAATGCAGTCCTGTGGTTGGTTCATCCAAGATATAGATGGTTTGCCCTGTTCCTCGTTTAGATAACTCGCGAGCTAATTTCACGCGTT
This sequence comes from Providencia sp. PROV208, assembly GCF_028479465.1. Taxonomy (NCBI): domain Bacteria; kingdom Pseudomonadati; phylum Pseudomonadota; class Gammaproteobacteria; order Enterobacterales; family Morganellaceae; genus Providencia; species Providencia sp. PROV208. The sequence goes on from NZ_JAMPNS010000017.1 coordinate 153,446, forward strand.
GAGCTTCACCGCCTGATAATGTGGTGGCGGATTGACCTAAACGAATATATGACAAGCCAACATCCATCAGTGTTTGTAGCTTACGAGCCAGAGCAGGAACAGCATCAAAGAACTCACGAGACTCTTCGATGGTCATATCCAGCACTTCATGGATACTTTTACCTTTATATTTAATTTCTAAGGTTTCGCGGTTATAGCGTTTGCCTTTACATTGGTCACACGGCACATACACATCCGGCAAGAAATGCATTTCAACTTTAATCACGCCATCGCCTTGGCAAGCCTCACAGCGCCCACCTTTCACGTTAAAGCTAAAACGCCCTGGGTTATAGCCACGAGTACGTGATTCTGGTACGCCAGCGAATAGCTCGCGGATCGGCGTAAATATCCCTGTGTAAGTTGCAGGGTTTGAACGAGGCGTTCGTCCAATAGGGCTCTGGTCGATGTCGATAACTTTATCGAAATGCTCTAAACCTTCGACATGAGCATAAGGTGCAGGGTTAATCACCGTTGCACCATTCAATTGGCGCTGCGCAATTGGAAATAACGTATCATTAATCAGCGTTGACTTTCCTGAGCCTGAAACCCCTGTAATACACGTAAATAAGCCAACGGGAATCGTTAAGGTGACATTCTTCAGGTTGTTACCCGTTGCGCCAACGACGGTGAGCACTTTATCTTTATTAAAAGGAACGCGAGCTTGTGGGATCTCAATTCGGCGTTCTCCACTCAAGAATTTACCTGTTAGAGATTCTGGATTAGAAACAATATCGTCCAGTGTACCTTGTGCTACGATTTGCCCACCATGAACCCCCGCACCGGGTCCAATATCAATCACATGGTCAGCGGCACGAATCGCATCTTCGTCATGCTCAACTACAATCACGGTATTGCCGAGATTACGCAGGTGAACCAGCGTTTCGAGTAAGCGGTCATTATCCCGTTGATGTAATCCGATTGACGGTTCATCTAACACATACATGACACCAACCAGACCCGCACCAATTTGGCTAGCCAAACGAATACGCTGAGCTTCGCCACCGGATAACGTCTCTGCGGAACGGGAAAGCGTTAAATAATTCAGACCCACGTTAACTAAGAACCTTAGACGATCGCTGATTTCTTTCAGTACTTTTTCAGCGATTTGAGCTCGCTGCCCGCTGAGTTTTAAGTTTTGGAAAAATTCCATCGCATGACCAATGCTGTAGTCAGCAATTTCTGGCAGTGTTGTATTTTCTACAAACACAAAACGGGCTTCTTTACGTAGGCGGGTTCCGCCACAAGTTACACAAGGGCGATTGCTAATGTATTTAGCCAATTCCTCGCGCACCGCAGTAGATTCTGTTTCTTTATAGCGGCGCTCCATATTGTTAAGAACGCCTTCGAATGGATGGTGACGTACAGTGATATCGCCACGATCGTTACGGTATTTAAACTCAATGCTCTCTTTGCCTGAGCCATATAAAATCACTTTTTGAATGGCTGGACTGAGTGACTCATAAGGCGCTTCAACATCAAATTTGTAGTGCTCACCTAATGACATGAGCATTTGAAAATAATAGAAATTACGACGATCCCAACCGCGAATTGCACCGCCCGCGAGAGAGATTTCTGTATTTTGAAGCACACGCTCAGGGTCAAAGAACTGCTGAACCCCTAAACCGTCACAACTTGGGCAAGCCCCGGCTGGATTATTGAAAGAGAACAGGCGTGGCTCTAACTCCATCATGCTATAGCCACACACCGAGCATGCAAAATTGGCGGAGAACACGAGTTCTTCGGCTTTCGGGTCGTCCATATCGGCGACAACTGCAGTACCACCCGAAAGTTCTAGTGCAGTTTCAAAGGATTCAGCAAGTCGCTGAGCAATATCCTCACGCACTTTGAAGCGGTCAACGACTACTTCAATGGTATGTTTTTTCTGTAATTCAAGCTTTGGTGGATCGGATAAGTCACAAACTTCACCATCAATACGGGCGCGGATATAGCCTTGACTCGCCAAGTTATCGAGTAACTTAACATGCTCACCTTTACGCTCTTTTACCACAGGGGCAAGCAGCATCATTCTACTGTCAGTGGGTTGTGCGAGAACGTTATCCACCATTTGGCTGACAGTTTGCGCGGCTAGCGGAATATTATGATCAGGGCAGCGAGGTTCACCAACGCGGGCAAACAGTAAACGCAGATAATCATGAATTTCAGTAATTGTCCCGACAGTTGAACGCGGGTTATGAGAAGTCGATTTTTGTTCAATGGAGATAGCGGGGGATAGCCCTTCAATATGGTCGACATCTGGCTTTTCCATTAAGGATAAGAACTGACGAGCATAAGCGGATAGAGACTCAACATAACGACGCTGACCTTCGGCATAGAGGGTATCAAAGGCAAGGGATGACTTCCCTGAGCCAGATAGCCCCGTAATAACTATCAGCTTGTCTCGGGGGATGATGAGATTGATGTTTTTTAGGTTATGCGTGCGAGCGCCGCGGACTTCGATATTCTCCATTTACCACTTCCCGAATGAATTGATAGTGAACAAAAATAAACTTGGCAGTACGAATAAACGAAAGAGCAAGTATTAACGAACAAGTTAGTATTGCACAAAATTTGCTGAATGGATATACAGTATATGTGCTCTTTATATTTCATTCCAGAGGGTGAAGATGACAACTTATCTGTAGTGTGAATAATTAGCGTCTATACTAAAAACCAGTAATGCAGATTTCACTTAAATTTGGAAAGTGCTTCGCAACTTCTCATCAAGCAATCTCAATTTATGGTGCAATACAGATAGGTCGTGTTAAACTTCACGGTCAGTCCAGAGATTAAAAATTCAATGCATCAGGAGTAACAAATGGCCAGCAGAGGCGTAAATAAAGTAATTCTTATCGGTAACTTAGGACAAGATCCAGAAATCCGTTATATGCCTAACGGCGGAGCTGTCGCTAACCTGACTCTGGCAACTTCTGAAAGTTGGCGTGACAAGCAAACCGGTGAAATGCGTGAAAAAACAGAATGGCACCGTGTTGTTATTTTCGGCAAATTAGCGGAAGTTGCCGGCGAATATCTGAAAAAAGGTTCACAAGTTTATATTGAAGGTTCACTGCAAACGCGTAAATGGCAAGACCAAAGTGGTCAAGATCGTTACAGCACCGAAGTTGTGGTGAATATCGGCGGTTCAATGCAAATGTTGGGTGGTCGCGGTGGTGATGCACCATCACAAGGTCAAAGCGGCGGACAAGGCAGTTGGGGTCAACCACAACAGCCACAAGCAGCGCAACAGTTCAGTGGCGGCGGCGCAGCACCAGCGCGTTCACCAGCACCACAATCGAATGAACCACCAATGGATTTTGATGACGATATCCCGTTCTAATTTTTCTATTAGAAAATTCAAGTCATTAAATAAAGCCCTTAAATTTAAGGGCTTTATTTTTTTATGGAAAACTTAATTCAAGTTATTACAACACAACAATATTTTGTGATGCGTCTCTCATTTGAAATCCGCAACCAAGAAAAACGAAAAAAAGGGTTGTGAAGGTTAGGATTTTATGGTTTCTTAAATGCAGCAAACACAATAACGAAAAATCAGACAGACTTTAACTAGACAGAATTAAATTACAGGAAAACCCCGTGAAAATGACTGCTAACCGTTCAAACCTACTACTTACCGCGCCACTAGCCGCGGTAGTCGTGCGTGTGGTGGTGGTCGTGGGCTTAGCGCCGTAACGGGAACAAATCACGCGATTTAGAAACCCCGCCGGCGCAAACCGAGCGGGGTTTTTTTATGACCTAAAACTCGGATCCGCAGGCTAGTGAAGGAATAAAAAATTATGAGCGAGTCGGGCACAACATCACCACAAAAAACCTGTTTTACAGGCGCAGAATTAATCGTCCATTTGTTGGAAGAACATGGAATTACTCTTGTTTCTGGAATTCCGGGCGGGGCGGCATTGCCATTCTACGATGCACTGGGACAGAGCAAAAAAATTCGTCACATACTGGCGCGCCATGAGCAAGGCGCTGGCTTCATTGCGCAAGGAATCGCACGTAGCACAGGTAAAGCCGCGGTCTGTATTTCTTCAAGTGGTCCCGGTGCTACGAACTTAGTCACTGCCATTGCGGATGCCAAACTGGACTCTATTCCATTGGTTTGCATCACTGCGCAGGTGCCTTCCTCTATGATTGGTACTGATGCATTTCAGGAAGTGGACACTTACGGTATTTCAATTCCGATTACTAAGCATAATTATTTGGTGCGGAGTATCGAAGAGTTGCCTCGGGTTATCTGTGAAGCCTTTCGCATCGCTGAATCAGGGCGTCCGGGACCTGTTTGGATTGATATTCCGAAAGATGTTCAAACAGCAACCATTGAATTAGAGACCTTGCCAGAGGTTTTACCGAAGGATAAAACACCAAGCTTCGATATGGAGAAAGTGATCCAAGCGGCGGAGATGATCAACCGAGCTAAGCGACCAGTGCTTTATTTTGGTGGTGGGGTGATTAGCTCAGACTCGACTGCGACGGCTATCGCATTTGCAGAAAAAGCCTCGTTACCAACCACGATGACGTTGATGGCATTAGGAACCATTCCAATGCGCCATCCGCTGTATTTGGGTATGTTGGGTATGCATGCGGCGCGTAGTACTAATATGGTAATGGAAGAGTCTGATTTGCTGATTGTTATTGGTGCACGTTTTGACGATCGTGCTATTGGTAAAGCAGAAAAGTTTTGTCCAAATGCCAAAATTATTCATGTGGATATCGATAAAGCTGAAATCAGTAAAATTAAGCGTCCTGATATTGCGATTCATGCGGATGCAGGGCAAATCTTAGAATTACTGCTGCCATTAGTTGAGCGTAATGATCGCCAAGAATGGGTGCAGCAAGTTAATGATCTGAAAACTCATTATCCGCTGAATTTAGCGAATGCGGATGATCCGTTAGATCACTATGGTTTAGTCTTAGCGACGGCAAGAGCTGCGGGTGAAGAGGCGATTGTAACAACAGATGTGGGGCAGCATCAGATGTGGGCTGCACAAGTTTACCCATTATCGCGCCCTCGCCAATGGTTGACGTCAGGTGGTTTGGGTACGATGGGCTTTGGATTACCAGCCGCCATTGGTGCTGCCTTAGCTCACCCAGATAAAACTATCGTGTGTTTTTCTGGCGATGGTAGCTTGATGATGAATATTCAGGAATTAGCCACTGCTGCCGAGCATCAGTTAAACATTAAAATTATTTTAATGAATAACCAAGCATTGGGAATGGTGTATCAGCAGCAAGATCTGTTTTTTGAAAATCGGATATTTGCTGCAGCTTATCCTTATCAGACGGATTTTATTAAGATTGCTTCTGGGTTTGGTTTCCAAACGTGTGATTTGAATAATGAGGCCGATCCTGAAATGGCGCTGGAAGCGATTATGAACACTAAAGGACCGTGCTTAATTCATGCCTTGATTGATGTGAATCAGAAGGTATATCCAATGGTTCCTCCTGGTGCCGCTAATATTGATATGATCGGAGCGTAATTATGGTATTTGAACATCATCCAATCGCCTTAGAATTAATTGTTCGCAACCATCCGGGCGTCATGTCACATATTTGTGGGTTGTTTGCTCGTCGAGCATTTAACGTGGATGGCATTTTGTGTATGCCAATTAAAGATAAGGACGAAAGTAGAATCTGGTTATTAGTTCAGAAAGATGAACGCTTATCTCAAATGGTTAACCAAGTTGAAAAGCTAGAAGATGTCCGTGAAGTGCGTTTTAGCGATGACCTTCGCGTATTTGAAATTATGCAGGATTATGTGCAGTAATTCTTAATGAGCATGATTGGCCTACAGGGATGGTAGGCTGATAAATTAAACGCCATCACTTAAATGAGCATAGGTCATCACGACAGTGGCATGGACATCCCCTTCAATACATAAATAAGCGTGAGGGAAATCTCCGCTGAAGGCATAAAAATCCCCAGCGTCAAGTACCACACTATGTTCATCGTCCAATCGCAGCATTAAGGAACCTGAGTGCACCATAATATGCTCATGGGTACCCACCATGTGGGCGGGACTGTTAATAATCGCGCCTCTCTTCATACTTAGCTGCCAGATCTCAGACACATTTCCCATGCTAATGCGGAATTTAAATTGTTCTAAATAGTCGCCTTCGAGTGGTGTCGATTTTACTAAATAGGGATAGGATTCATTTTGGCGTGTAAATAAATCACTGAGAGGAAAACGCAGTGCGGCAGCTATGGATTCTAAAGTGTCGATACGCGGGTTCGAATCTCCCGATTCAAGCTTAGAGAGGGCGGCTTTAGAAATGCCCGATAAGTGCGATAGCTCACTGAGAGACAAATTTCTCGCTTGGCGCAATAAACGAACTTTCTGACCAATTTTTATATTTATTTTATTTTCCATGATATTACTTTCCTACATCTAGCTTCCATGAACTCTAATTTCTGCTGCCAATTCTAACATCTTAAATATGAAATGTCAGAAATTCGATATTATGAAAATAATATTTTGCTGGTAGATGATAAATGGAAAGATAAATTTTTAATGCATTGTTGTAAATATAATATTTCTTATTTTTGAGTGTCTTATTTTGTTGATTAAATTCGTGGTATAATTTATTTGCATTATTCTGATAGATAAACATACAACAGCTTTTTATTTCAATTAAATAATAATATTTTGGAGTTTATATCCGCTGGATGATTCTAATTTAGCGGATTAATACAAAAATGAGCCCTGACAATCAGCGTTTCCAACATTTTCGACGTTCTGCCTCTTTTGCTATTTTTACGATTACAACCAGCATTGCTGTTATCGGTATTGTGATTGGTCTCAGTATCCCTATGGTGGCGCTGAGACTGAATAATTTTGGTGTCGGGGAATTGTATATTGGCATTATTTCTGCCGCGCCCGCGTTGGGAATGTTTTTAATCGCGCCAGTGGTACAGCGTATTGTGCGGTGGAGTGGTAAGCGCAAAGCGATGCTTATCGCTACGATTATTTCCGCTATCAGTTTATTACCTTTATTGAGTTCACTACCGTTATGGTTACTGTTTCCGCTACGGTTGATTACGGGGTTAGCCAGCGGAGTGATGATTTGCTTAGGAGAGACATGGATCAATGAGCTATCTCCGGAAAACAAACGTGGGCGTATATTAGCGATTTACACGACCGTGTTTACTGTCAGCCAGCTATTAGGTCCCTCTTTTATTGCTTACTATGGCGTGGAAGATAAATCGCCACTATTCATTTGTACGCTAATTCACTTAATTTCAGTTGCTTTATTCCTAGTGATGGATCAGAAAATCGGGGATAAGCTAACCGAAACAGCCTCTGAATCTCATTTTTCGATCACGCAGTTTGTGAAAGTCGCCCCCGGAATCTGCGCTGGCATTTTATTTTTTGCTTTTTTTGATGGCACGATTCTATCTATGTTCCCAATTTATGGCATGGGAATGGGGCATACAGAAGCAGTTGCTGCGATGATGATCAGTGCGATTCTGGCAGGGGATGCCATCATGCAATTGCCTTTTGGCTGGCTTGCTGACCATATGAATCGCGAAAAATTGTATCGCATTTGTGGTGTTGTCACGCTAGGGGCGAGCATATTGTTGCCCTTCTGGATTACGCATACTTACTTTATTTGGGTACTACTGTTTGTGCTAGGCGCAACGGCGGGAGCAATTTATACCATTGCATTGGTGCAAATAGAGCAATATTTCAGGGGTAATGAGCTCATTATTGCGAATGCCGCAGCAGCTATGTTATGGGGAATTGGTAATCTTTCAGGTCCGTTATTAGCGGGGGCTGCAACTGCGATTTCACCTTCTGGTTTACCTATTTTGCTGATTGGGATTGCCGGATTATTTTTATGGTTTACCCGTGAAAAATACGGTGCACAGGCAATTCAGCAGCAAGCGCAATAGAATCTACTCATTTCAACAGATGAAAAAAATCCCCGAGTTTTTAGCTCGGGGATTTTTTTATTCGGTCGCGCGGTAAACCACTAAATTTTCGTGGAATTCATCAGGGCGGTGATTCGACCAAAAGAATTCCATGCCTTCAGGTGCAGGGTTTACTTCTTTGGAATAGACAATAAGCCAGCGGCAGTGTTGCGGTTTTTCAAAGTGCATCTGCCTTTGGTGCAAAATACCCGTGTAATAATAGAGCATAGGTGTTTCCGACTCCCCAAGACCTTGAGATGCCATACAGTCATTGGGGGCGAATTGTCCTTCCAAGTGGTGACGAAGATCCACGAATACACCTTCGTAGCCTTTCGAGTAATCAATCCAACCAACAAACAGCGTCAGGATAATGCTCCAGACACTCACCATACCGAGTGACCAATTTCTCATGGCGAGGAACGCTGTATTGGAAGAAGAGATTAAGCGATGACGAAAGAACCAAAAACAGGTAATAAACATACCCGAAATCAATGAAAAAATTGAAAATTCCAGATGATAATCAAGAGGAAGCCAGCGCCCAAATACAGGTAACCATTGTGCTTGGTGCCCCATAAGCACAATCACGTAACAGATCCACAAAAAGAGAATGAGTCCCGACCAAAATAGTGCCGAGAAACGTGCAAATACGTTTAAGGCTTTATCGGAAAACCAGCCCAAAGTATGTACTGCTAAAATCGCCATCGGAGCAATGAAAGGCAGTAAATAGAGTGCGCGACCACTGGCAGACATTTGCAAGAACGTCACACCCAATACAGGGAAAATGACGAGTAAATATTCATTACGATCGCGAAGGCGTTTCAGTGGGTGGCGTAGGAAATAGGCGGTTGCAAGTAGTCCCGCGGGTAGGGCAAAGAACACAATGGCAGAAGGAATTCGCGTAAAGTTCGCTTTTGCGCCGAGTTTTTCAACGGAGAATCCAAGGAAACGACCAATATTATTTTCCCAAAACCAAGTAACAAACAGTTCTGGATGCTGTACATACAGCATGATTGGCCAAGGTAAAATTGCGATGAGAGCAACAACCCCCGCCAATAGAGTAGGTAGCCAAAATAGTTTAATACGGCATTGTGTGATAAATACAGGCGCGAGTAATAGGCTGATCCATAAAACGCCAGGAATAAATATCCCTTTAGAAAGCGTAGTGATGATTGTCCCAAGGGCAAGCCAGCAGGCAGATGCGGTAATTTTTTGCTGTTGAATCAGCCCTAATAAGCCATATAAACCAATTGTCGCTCCCGTCATTAACGAAACATCAGTAAACATTTCATGGGTATGACGTAATACCCCCGGAGCACAAACATACAATGCAAATGCTGTCCAAATACGGGCATCTGCAAAATGTTCAGATTTAAAAAAACGACGTGCTAATAAAACAAAAAAGGAAAAGTTAATAATAGAAAAAAATAGGCTGGCACTGCGTGCTGCATCATACAGTGGCATAACACCTGAAAGCAGATGAGAAAAAACGGTAGCGGTCCAATAATATAATGGTGGTTTTTCCATGAATGGTTCACCAGCATTGGTCGGAACAAGCCAATTTCCGGTTTCATACATGGTTTGGATGATACCAAAACTGTAGTTTTCGTCCTGTTTCCATGGGCTATGGCCATAAATTCCAGGAAGAAGATAAATAAGTAAAAACAGAAAAAAAAGCATTAAGGCGCTTTTCTTTGGTGTTGTAATGGATGGTGCAGTCATTGACATGGTATTTATAGAGAATATTTAAATGTTATATTGAAAATATTTTTATAAAAACAATCACTGAGTAAATTAATTATTTAATCAGTGTTGGAAATAAATGCTTTTATAAAAAGATGATTTTTATAAATAATAAAAAATTATTATTAAATAGTTTATCAATACTTTTAAATTTGTCTTTAAACGAAAGGTATATAAAGGTGAATAAACTTAACTATTCTGGATAATCGCAAAGATACAGCTCATTTTTGATATTTTTTGCATTTGTCAGGTTGAAAAATAGGCAGGCATAAAACACTTGATCAATTCCCCCCTTTCGAACGATAATTACGCTCTTCACAATTTGCCTCACTTTGCTCTAAAAGCCAAACGATTGCGTACTGTTCCTAGAGAATAATTTTGCCTTGATAGATATCTCGGTTCAGTGAGTGTTTTCAAAAAAGTAATCGTTTACGTGGATTTAAAGCTGAGACAATGTTCGCTAAGCATTTGGGCAAAATTAAAAAATTGCTTAGTAAAAATAGTGACATAGAATTTTCTAAAATTAATAGCAGAGGTATACCATGGCAGGCCAACAGGCTTCATCCAATTGCAAATTGGATTCATATTTTAAGATCACAGCGCGTGGCTCATCAGTACGCCGCGAAATCATTGCGGGATTAACCACATTCTTAGCGATGGTTTATTCTGTCATCGTGGTGCCAGGTATGCTAGGGCAGGCGGGGTTTCCTCCTACTGCTGTGTTTATTGCAACCTGTTTAGTGGCTGGCTTCGGTTCATTATTAATGGGGCTGTGGGCGAATCTACCGATGGCAATTGGCTGCGCCATCTCACTCACCGCATTTACGGCATTTAGCTTAGTATTAGGGCAACATATCAGTATCCCAGTTGCACTCGGGGCCGTGTTCCTAATGGGGTGTTTATTCACCATTATCTCGATCACTGGGATCCGCAGTTGGATTTTACGTAATATGCCAATGGGTGTGGCGCACGGGACCGGTATTGGTATTGGTCTATTTTTATTACTTATTGCCGCTACCGGTGTTGGCTTAGTAGTGAAAAACCCAAATGCTGGCTTACCTGTGGCATTGGGTGAATTTACGTCATTCCCAGTTTTAATGTCCCTGATTGGATTAGCGGTAATTTTTGGGTTAGAAAAACGCCGTGTGCCGGGTGGGGTATTACTGGTGATTATCGCTATCTCAATTATTGGGTTAATTTTCGATCCTGCGGTGAAGTATCAAGGTTTCTTTAAGCTGCCTTCATTGGGGGAAGATGGTTTGGCTCTAATGTTTAACATGGACATCATGGGGGCTCTGCAAGCTGCGGTTCTACCAAGTGTTCTGGCGTTAGTCATGACAGCGGTTTTCGATGCGACAGGTACGATTCGTGCTGTGGCAGGACAAGCTAACTTGCTGGATAAAGACGGCCAAATTATCGATGGTGGAAAGGCATTAACCGCTGACTCAGTGAGCAGTATTTTTGCAGGGGCAATCGGTGCATCCCCAGCTGCCGTGTATATTGAATCAGCAGCAGGAACTGCTGCGGGTGGTCGTACAGGCTTAACCGCGGTGGTTGTCGGTATTTTATTCTTATTTATCTTGTTCTTATCACCGTTATCTTATCTGGTTCCTGCGTATGCAACAGCGCCAGCGCTAATGTATGTGGGTCTGTTGATGCTGAGCAATGTCTCGAAATTGGATTTCGATGATTTTGTGGATTCGATGTCAGGTCTACTGTGTGCGGTGTTCATCGTATTAACCTGTAATATCGTTACCGGTATTATGTTAGGTTTTGCATCACTGGTTATTGGGCGTATCTGTGCGGGTGAGTGGCGTAAGCTAAACCTAGGTAGCGTCGTTATCGCGGTTCTACTGGTAGCGTTTTATGCTGCCGACCTAGCTATCTAAAGGTAATTCTCATGATAGGGCGGCATCCATTGTCGCCCTTTAACGGATTGTTGCGATTAATTCTAAAGTTAAAATTATTTTCCCGTCAGATAGCCTGTTAAGGATAGAATAGTGGTAAGGCGGAAAATGAAGTGAAAATGCCTATTTTCAATGAGTGACTGCCTTGACTGAAAATCTCATGGTCTGGACGGTGCTATCTCTTACTATGCGGCGGCAGGCAAATTTTGGGTTATCCCGTTATACTTTAAGCTGCGATATTTAGGGTATGCATTAGTCAATAAGTAAGGGCAACATGGAAATTTTCTTTACTATTCTTATTTTGATTTTGGCTGTTTCAGTTTCTGGAGTGGTGACGAAAGTCATCCCCATCCGTATTCCCCTTCCTCTTATTCAGATAGCTATCGGTGCATTGTTGGCGTGGCCTCAATTTGGATTGCATGTCTCTTTTGATCCTGAACTATTTATGGTTCTGTTGATCCCCCCTCTGTTATTCGTCGATGGCTGGAAAACGCCAACCCGTGAATTTTTCCAGAATGGAAGAGAAATTTTTATTCTGGTGTTGGTGCTCGTCTTGGTGACAGTCGTCGGGATTGGGTATCTGATTTACTGGCTAATGCCCGGTATTCCACTTATTGCGGCCTTTGCTCTGGCGGCGGTATTATCCCCAACGGATGCGGTGGCGTTGTCCTCTATTGTGGGTAAAGGGCGCATTCCTAAGCGTATGATGAGCGTTCTAGAGGGTGAAGCATTGATGAATGATGCTTCAGGTCTGGTCGCGTTAAAATTTGCCGTCGCCATTGCGATGGGAACCATGGTCTTCAGTGTCTCTGAGGTTACCATTGAATTTATTAAAGTGGCAGTGGGCGGCTTGTTAGCCGGTGTTGCCGTCACTTGGCTATACAGTAAATCTCTACGTTTGATGAGCCGTTGGAGTGGTGATGATCCTGCAACACAGATCGTATTTATGTTGTTGCTGCCATTTGCATCATACATGATTGCAGAACATATCGGTTTCTCCGGTATTTTAGCCGCGGTGGCGGCGGGTATGACTATCACTAAATCCGGTGTTATTCGCAATGCACCTTTAGCAATGCGCCTGCGTGCGGACAGCGTCTGGTCGATGTTAGAGTTCGTCTTTAACGGTTTAGTGTTCATTATGCTGGGTCTGCAACTACCGGGCATCTGGGAAACGTCGGTCGTTCAAGCGGAACTCGATCCAAGCGTTGAAACGTGGATGCTATTTACCGCAGTCGTTATCATCTATTTCGCCTTACTGATTTTACGTTTCTGTTGGTTGTGGCTGATGAAAAGATTTAGCCGCCTCTTCCTGAAAAAGCGTCCGCTTCAATTTGCAAATTATACTGTGCGTGAGCTGTGGCTAGCTTCTTTCGCGGGGGTTCGCGGAGCTATTACTTTAGCTGGTGTGCTCTCTGTGCCGCTCTTTTTAACGGATGGTTCGCCATTCCCAGCAAGGTATCAGCTTGTCTTTATTGCCGCAGGGGTCATTTTATTCTCTATTTTTGCAGGGGTGGTGGCTCTACCGCTTCTACTGCGTAATTTCCAAGTCGGGGATAAAGAGGCGGATATTAACGAGATTCGCATGGCGAAAGCGGCCATGGCTGAAGTGGCAATTGTTAGCTTGAATAAAATGCAGGAGCGTTTGTCTGCAGATGTTGAGGAGCAATTAGATTCCGAAGATATCAATGAAGTTGCGACAAGGGTCATTGGTCATTTACGTCGCCGGACGGCGGATCAAGACGAAATGGAGCATAACTTGCAGATTGAAAATCTCGAGCGACGTTTCCGGTTGACAGCACTACGTGCAGAGCGTGGTGAGCTATATCATTTACGTGCTACACGTAAAATTAGCAATGAAACCTTGCAGAGCTTGCTGGTGGATCTGGATTTATTGGAAGCCGTGCTGATCGAAAAAGAGCATTAAAACGAAAAACCGAGTATTCTACGGGCATTCTTGTTTGATAGACAATCGTGCTTAAGAGTGGATAGCAATGTGGTTACTCGTGATTACGACGCTGCTGTGGGCAGCGTCTTTTAGTTTAATGGGGGAATACCTTGCAGGGCAGGTGGATAGCTGGTTATCTGTTCTGATTCGTGTGAGTTTGGCCGCCTTGGTATTCCTTCCTTTCCTTCGCTGGCGTAATTTCAGCGCCAAAGTGATCTTGTTGTACATGCTGGTGGGTGCTTGCCAGCTGGGGATCATGTATTACTTTGTTTTCCAAGCCTATAAATACCTGAGCGTGGCTGAGTTTTTGCTATTTACGGTATTAACTCCTCTCTACGTCACACTGATTTACGACTTTTTAGAGCGCCAGCGTCTACGTATAGGCTACTTATTTAGCTCTATTCTCGCTGTGATTGGCGCTGCCATTATTCGTTATGATCATTTAAGTGAGTCATTCTGGGTTGGATTGATGTTTGTTCAGCTTGCCAACATCTTCTTTGCCCTTGGGCAAGTTGGTTATAAGCGTTTAATGGAAGTGCATCCTATTCCTCAACACCAAGCTTTTTCGTGGTTTTATATTGGAGCGACCCTGATTTCGTTGGTGGGATGGCTGCTGTTTGGTAATAAGGCGATGGTGCCGACAAGCCAAGCCCAATGGATTGTTTTATTGTGGTTAGGCATGGTTGCGTCGGGTATTGGTTACTTTATGTGGAACTATGGGGCAACGAAGGTGGATGCCGGAACCCTTGCTATTATGAATAACATGATGGTTCCAGCAGGGTTGTTGGTTAACTTTGCAATTTGGCAGCAACACCCTAATTGGATCAGCTTTACCATGGGATCGAGTCTGATAATTGCTTCTCTGTGGGTGCATAAGCGCTGGATCCTTGAACCGGCTTCACATAAGACAAATTCTCTACCGCGTGATCAGTAGCTGTATTGGTAAATGTTTCAATGGCTGGCTGACGCTGTTCTCCTTCACGACATGCAGCGTACAGTCGGCTCCATAGCCCATTCCCTAATGTTTTTGTCTTAATCAAACCTTGTTTTTCAAAGGAATCGACTGCCCAGTGAGGCAATGCCGCAATACCCATTTTGGCCGCCACCATCTGAATTAAAATTAATGTATTGTCGACGGTTTTAATGTTGGGTGAAACTCCCGCAGGCTGCAAGAAATGACGCCAGATATCAAAGCGTTGGCGTTGGACTGGGTAAATCAGCAGCGTCTCTTTGGCGAGATCATGGGGTTCAATCAACGGCTTTTGTGCTAACGGATGGTCATTTGCCACCACCAGCTTCACCTCATAATCAAACATAGGGGTGTAATGTAAGTTTTGCTCCGCAAGAATATCCGAAGTCATGACGATATCTAGTTCTCGTGAGAGCAATTCAGGTTGCGGATCAAACGTCACGCCAGATTTAAAATCAACAGTCACTTGCGGCCATGTCTGTCTGAACTGTTGTAAAGCCGGCGTTAGCCACTGGATACAGCTGTGGCATTCAATAGCAATACGCAAAGTGCTTACGGTTGGCTCATTACAGACGCGAATCGCATCTTTGACCATCGGTAAAATGCGTTGTGCGAGTTGAAGCAACACTTCGCCCTGAGGCGTAAAATGCACAGGTTGGGTTTTACGTACAAACAGTTTGTAGCCTAAGCGATGCTCTAAATCACTGAATTGGTGAGATAGCGCAGACTGAGTCTGATGCAGGTGCGTCGCAGTGGCAGCTAATGATCCGTATTGGCTGAGCGCCTGCAACGTTTTTAAGTGTTTTAATTCGATCATGAGAAACCTTCAAGTTGACGATGAATAATTTGCGCTTGTGCTTTATACAGTACCTGTTGATTATAGATGTGTAAACATCTAGACGGCTAAATATTTTAAGGGGTCAATATGTCTGTTATAAATCATACACTTGGGTTTCCGCGTGTCGGTCTGAAAAGAGAACTAAAACGTGCACAAGAAGATTATTGGGCAGGCAAGATTGACCAAACTGCACTTCTTGAGACGGGCTACCAACTGCGTGTTCGCCATTGGGAACAACAAAAAAATGCAGGGATAGACCTGCTGCCAGTCGGCGACTTCGCATGGTATGACCAAGTATTAACGACCAGTTTATTACTCGGTAACGTTCCTCCGCGTCATCAAAATGAAGATGGCACTGTTGATTTAGATACTTTATTTCGTGTGGCTCGCGGTCGTGCCCCTACGGGCAAGCCTGCTGCAGCAGGGGAAATGACAAAATGGTTTAATACTAACTATCACTATATCGTGCCGGAATTCCAGCAAGGGCAACAGTTCAAATTGTCGTGGAATCAGCTGTTTGATGAAGTGGATGAAGCGTTGAAGCTTGGGCATAAAGTGAAGCCAGTGGTGATTGGACCGATTACCTACCTATGGCTAGGGAAAGTGAAAGGACCGACATTCGACCGATTATCTTTACTGAAGGATTTACTCCCCGCATACCAAGAGATACTTTCTCGACTCGCTGAAAAAGGTGTGGAATGGGTGCAAATTGATGAACCTGCACTGGTATTAGACTTACCTATCAAATGGCAGCAAGCCTACCAAGAGGCTTATCAAGCCCTCACAGGGAAAACGAATTTACTATTAACCACCTATTTTGACGGTATTAGCCATCACTTGGATGTGATTAAACAACTGCCAGTGCAAGGACTACATGTGGATTTGGTTGCGGGCAAGGATGATATCGCGGCACTGCATCAAGCACTTCCTAAGGACTGGGTGCTTTCGTTAGGGTTAATTAATGGGCGTAACGTATGGAAAGGGGATTTAGGCGAGAAATTCCAACGGGTGAAACCGCTGCTAGGGGAGCGTACTCTTTGGGTCGGTTCATCTTGCTCGTTACTGCATAGCCCAATTGATTTAAATGATGAAACGCGTTTGGATGCCGAAGTGAAAAGCTGGTTTGCGTTTGCACTGCAAAAATGTGAAGAACTGGCGTTATTGACGAAAACACTCAATCAACCAACGGCAGAAAACATCGCAGCGCTAGAAACCTATAGTTCGCCTATTCGTGCTCGTCGCACCTCTTCTCGAGTCAATAATACGCAGGTCGCTCAGCGCTTAGCGGCAATTAACGCGAAAGATACCGAGCGTACTCGTCCTTATGTAGAGCGTGCTGAACTTCAGCGCCAACGTTTTAATCTACCGTTGTGGCCAACTACGACAATTGGCTCTTTCCCGCAAACCAGTGAAATTCGTTCTTTGCGTCTTGATTTCAAAAAAGGCAATGTGGATCAACTGAATTACCGTACCAGTATCAGTGAGCACATCAAACAAGCTATCAAGGAGCAGGAGCTACTGGATATTGACGTCCTCGTGCATGGTGAAGCTGAGCGAAATGACATGGTGGAATACTTCGGTGAACACTTTGATGGCTATATCTTTACGCAAAATGGTTGGGTACAGAGTTACGGTTCTCGCTGCGTGAAGCCACCTGTGATCATTGGTGATATTAGCCGCCCAGAAGCTATTACCGTGGAGTGGGCGAAGTATGCACAGTCGTTGACGGATAAACCGGTGAAAGGAATGCTGACAGGTCCGGTGACAATACTATGTTGGTCATTCCCGCGTGAAGATGTGAGCCGTGAAACTATCGCGAAGCAGATTGCGTTAGCGCTGCGTGATGAAGTGGATGACTTACAAAAGGCGGGCATTGGCATCATTCAAATCGATGAGCCAGCATTGCGTGAAGGCTTACCGCTACGCCGTAATGAATGGAAAGCATATCTCACGTGGGCGGTGGATGCCTTTAAACTGAGTGCTGCTATCGCGGAAGATGAGACTCAGATCCACACCCATATGTGTTATTGCGAGTTTAACGATATCATGGATTCTATTGCCGCATTGGATGCAGATGTGATCACTATTGAAACATCGCGCTCAGATATGGATTTACTCGATGCGTTTGAAGATTTTGATTACCCTAATGAGATTGGTCCAGGTGTTTATGATATTCACTCACCGAACGTGCCGAATGTTGAATGGATTGTGGCGTTGCTGCGCAAGGCTGCGCAGCGGGTGCCTGCCGAGCGTTTATGGGTCAATCCAGATTGTGGTTTAAAAACCCGAGGTTGGGAGGAGACTCGCCAAGCATTAGCTAATATGGTGGAAGCCGCGAAAAAACTGCGTAATGAGTATCAACGCTAACTGAGTAAAAAGCCCACGAATGAGTGGGCTTTTTCATTAGTCTTTCTTGTCACAAGCGGAACTTAGCCAAACAGTTTTTGTTTCAGTAAATTCATACCAATTGACGCTAAATCAATATTTTCAGGTAATTCACCGTTCGGAGTCGCACTATCAACTAAAGTGGGTAGGTACTTGGCAACCATATCTGTTGCTTGTTGTGGATCTAAGCCGACACGTTGAGCGAGTTCTTGGATCCCTGAGTCACCAAAGACTTGCATTAACTGGCTAGCATCTACTGGCAAATTTTCACCTTCTGAAATCCAAGATGAAACAATCCCGCCTAAGCCTTCAGTGTTAAATTTATCGACGACACCAGCGAGCCCGCCTTGCTTTTCAACCCAATCAATAACGGATTGAAACTGTTGCAGTTTATCACCAGCAACCATGCTTAACATTTGATCAAACAGACCCATTTTTGACTCCTCGATAACGTAATTAATGTGTTCAATACCAAGTATGGAACATTTTACAAAAAATAATAGGCGGCTATTTTGGGGAATTTACTCAACAGGTCAATCAAAATTAGAAGGAATAGTGGGAATTAAATACTCACCAAAATACACTGACTAGAAATGCATCAGAATGCTCACAATTTTTATCACACTTTCTTGTGAAGGAGTAGAAGGCGGTGTGAAATTATTATCTTGTTAAATTTCAGTATAATAAATGAAATTTGGTTAAATTTTATATTCTCTTTAGTGTGATGGTAGTCATGTGTTTGTGAATTTGATTGTGTGAAAATTCACAATATTCACCAGAATTCACAATATTGTTAGAACTGACAACATCAGGGGGCTAGATGAAAAATATCGTTAACCATGTTGGCGTTATTGGTCTGGGTTCGATGGGAATGGGGATCGCGCAATCACTAATAAGAAAAAATATCCCAACCTATGGATTTGATTTAAATCCTCAAGCGTGTGACGCGCTACTTAAATATGGCGCGCAAGCAACAGGGAAAAATGCAGCGCAGTACGCCCACGAGTTGGATGCAGTGTTGATGGTCGTCGTCAATGGAATGCAAGTTGAAGGGATTTTGTTTGGTGGCGAAAAACCACTGGTAGAGCAGCTTCGCCCAAATACCATCATTGTGTTACACAGCACATTGGCGGCAGAGCAAACGAAGCAGATTGAAAAGCGTCTTGTCGAGTATCAACTTCCATTGGTGGATGCACCGATTTCTGGCGGTGCGATTAAAGCAGCGGAAGGCAAGCTAACGGTAATGGCATCGGGTTCTTCTGAACTATTTACTCAACTTGCTCCTGTATTTGACGCAATTTCTGAACGCTTATATCGAGTGGGAGATGAGGTTGGACTAGGGTCTACCGTGAAAACTATCCATCAGCTGTTGGCGGGTGTTCATATCGCGGTTGCTGCTGAAAGTATGGCGTTGGCGGCAAAAGCGGGAATCAACTTGGATGTGATGTATGACATTGTGACTCATGCCGCAGGAAATTCATGGATGTTTGAAAATCGTATGCAGCATGTTCTTGATGGGGACTACACACCAAAATCGTCAGTGGATATTTTTGTGAAAGATCTTGGTTTGGTGATGCAAACCGGAAAAGCGCTGAATTTCCCACTACCACTCGCCGCAACCGCTCACCAAATGTTTATTTCAGCCAGCAACGAAGGTTTTGGCTCTCAGGATGATAGCGCGGTGATTAAAACCTTCAAAGGAATTACCTTACCGGAGAAAAAGGTATGACAGTGAAATTAGGCGTGATTGCTGATGATTTTACCGGCGCGACGGATATCGCAGGCTTTATGGTACAAAACGGCTGGAAAGTGGTGCAATTACTGAATGAGCCGAATGAAAATACCCCAATTCCACATGATGTAGATGCCATTGTGGTGAGCTTAAAGAGTCGCTCTTGCCCTGTTGATGAAGCGGTCAGCTCCTCGCTAAATGCATGTCGTTGGTTGAAGGAATCAGCACAATGCCAGCAAATTTTCTTTAAATATTGCTCAACGTTTGATTCAACAGAAAAAGGCAACATTGGTCCTGTCACTGATGCGTTGATGAAGCAGTTGGGTACAGATTTATCCTTAGTTTGCCCTGCACTGCCAGTCAATGGACGTACTGTGGTTCATGGACACTTGTTTGTAAACGGTCAATTACTGAATGAAAGTGGCATGCAACACCATCCAGTCACGCCAATGACTGATGCGAATTTGCTGCGAGTCATGGAAAAACAATCAACAGGGAAGGCTGGGTTGATTAATCTAGCAACAGTGCAGAAAGGGAGCTTGGCAGTCGCTGAACAGTTAGCACAGTTGCGTCAACAAGGCGTGAGTTATGCCGTCGTCGATAGTTTTACCATGGATGACCTGTTGCCTATTGCCCAAGCTTCGCAATCACTGCCTTTATTAACAGGTGGGTCAGGGTTGGGTGCAGCACTAGCAAATATAGATAGCCAAGTGGCATGGGGGCAAAGTGAAAGTCGCGGGATTAAGCCGGCAGGAAAAGACAGGAAAACCGTGATTTTATCAGGTAGTTGCTCACAGATGACCAACAAACAAGTACAGAACTACCAGCGAGTGGCACCAAGTAAGGCGTTAGATGTCGGTGAATGTATCAATAATCCAGACTATGCGAATGCCTTAGCTGCGTGGGTTCAAGCACAGCAAACGACGGGTTTGGCACCTTTGCTTTACGCCACTCAGCCACCGGAGTTATTAAAACAAACACAAGAAAAATACGGCGCCGCATCATCGAGCACGGCGGTGGAAAATGTGTTTGGGCAAGTGGTGACCTTATTGGAGGACCAAGGCTTTAACACGTTCATTATCGCGGGGGGAGAAACCTCGGGGAAAGTGGTTCAGAGCCTTGGAACAGAACAATTAAGTATTGGTTCACCTATCGCACCGGGTGTGCCGTGGGTACAGGATTTAACAAGCGGTAACTGGTTAGCACTGAAATCAGGCAATTTCGGTCAAGAGAATTTCTTCCAGTTAGCACAGGAGATGTTTAATGAGTAATGAAAAGGCGCTACGCCAAGAGTTGGTGGATTGGGCAAAATCGATGTTTAACCGTGGCTACAGTAGCGGCGGCGCTGGCAACATTAGCGCTCGTTTAGCGGATGGCTGCATTATTGTCACCCCGACTAACTCAAGTTTTGGCGATTTAGACCCTGAGCGTCTGAGTAAGCTCGATGCACAAGGAAACTGGATTGATGGTGATAAACCCACAAAAGAAGTTTCTATGCATATGGCAATGTATTTACAACGTGCTGATTGCCAAGCGGTTGTTCACCTACATTCACCTTGGTTAACGGCATTATCTTGTTTGCCGAACTTAGATACGGCGAACTGCTTACCCCCAATCACACCATACTATGTGATGCGCGTGGGCAAATTACCATTAATTGAATATTTACCGCCAGGTGATGACCGAATCGGTGAAGAAATCGCGAAATTAGCCCCAAATCATAATGCGATTTTACTGTCAAACCACGGTCCGGTTGTCGGTGGAAAAACGTTAAGACAAGCATTTTTCAATGCGGAAGAATTAGAAGATACCGCTCGCTTGTACATTACATTACGTCCACATGGCTTCACAACGTTAACGCCAGAGCAAGTTCATGAGCTCGAAAGCCGTTACCCACAGAAATGAGGTGATAGACATGGCTAAATTTGCAGCAAATCTCAGCATGATGTTTAACGAAGTTCCATTTATTCAACGTTTTGAACGTGCTGCTCAAGCTGGGTTTAAAGGGGTTGAATATCTTTTTCCTTACGAAGAAGATGCGGATGCTATTGCAGGTGAATTGAAAAAACATCAACTCACTCAAGCGCTATTTAATATGCCCGCAGGAAATTGGGGTGCCGGCGAACGAGGAATGGCATCTCTTCCTGGGCGTGAAGCTGAATTTGCTCAAGGCGTGCAAACGGCGCTGAAATACGCTAAAGCCCTTGGGTGTAAGCAAGTGCATGCAATGGCAGGTAAAGTGGATGAAAAATTCACTTTTGAAGAGCAAAAAAACTGTTTTATTAAGAACATACAACAGGCTGCGGATGTGATGGCGGAGCATGGAATTCGTGTGCTTATCGAGCCAATTAATACCCGCGATATGCCGGGGTATTTCTTAACGACCCAAAAGCAGGCTGAAGCGCTGTTACCTGAAATCAATCGCGAAAATGTATTTATTCAATTGGACTTGTATCACTGCCAGATTATGGAAGGTGACTTATTGAAAACAATTGAGCGTCTTTGGGGTAAATTTAGTCATATTCAGATAGCATCAGTACCTTTTCGCCATGAACCTGATAGCGGTGAAGTCAATTACCCATGGATTTTTAATCAACTCGATGAAATGGGATATGAAGGCTGGCTGGGATGTGAATACCACCCAGCCGGACGCACCGAAGACGGTTTAGGCTGGCTCAAGCAAGCTAATTCCTAGGAGAACCGCATGATCCCTTCCGAACGTCGTGATTTTATTTATCGCTATGTCTATGAGCACCAAACTGTGTCTATCAATGACTTAGTTGGCTTAATGAATGTCTCTCATATGACGGTTCGACGTGATATTCGCATGTTGGAAGAGGAAGGGAAGGTTGTCGGAATTAGCGGTGGAGTTCGGTTAAATGATGCGTTACGCCAAGAGCTACCATGGAGTGAGAAGGCGAGGCTGCATCATCAAACCAAACGCGAAATCGGTCAATTTGCCAGCTCACTGGTTGAAGATGGTCAGGTGGTTTACCTCGATGCGGGAACAACCACGTTTGAAATCGCGCGTGTGTTAGGTGAGCGTTTTAATCTCACCATTGTGACCAATGATTTTTCTATCATGCAATATTTGATGAATAAATCGCAGCTGAATTTGTATCACACTGGTGGACAGGTTGATAAACGCAATCACTCTTGTGTGGGAAATACAGCCGCAGCCATGTTGCGAACACTGAATGTGGATATCGCGTTTATTAGCACCAGCTCATGGGACTTGCAACATGGTGTGTCCACGCCTCATGAGGAAAAAGTTCAAATAAAACAAACTTTATTGGATGTAGCCCGTCGATGTGTACTGGTTTCAGACAGCAGTAAATTCGGTAAATACGGTATGTTTCGTGTTTGCCCATTAGATCAATTGCACGACATCATTTGTGATAAACATTTACCGCCTGATGTCGTGCAACGGATAGTCGAAAAAAATATAAAACTTCATTTAATAAATACATAAAAAAACATCTTACCGAGTGATGCATAGCCCGTCAGGGCTATAGCAAGGAGAATGACAATGAAAGTTATTATTACTGGTGGCGCAGGTTTTCTGGGCCAGCAGCTAGCCGCTGCTTTGCTTAAAAACAACCAAGGATTAAAATTTAGCCAACTCGTTTTAGCGGATATTCAATGCCCTACATCACCAATTGAAGATTCTCGCGTGAGTTGTGTTGCGTTAGATTTAACTCAGCCAGAAGCCGCAGATAAATTGATTGATGCGCAAACCGATGTGGTTTTTCACCTCGCTGCGATTGTGAGTAGCCACGCAGAAAGCGATTTCAATTTAGGTATGAAAGTAAATTTTGATGCGACGCGTCAATTACTTGAAGCCGCTAGAGCTAAAAACCCTGCCATCAAATTCCTTTTCACCAGCTCCCTTGCGGTATTTGGTGGTGAATTACCTGATGTAATCACCGACCTTTGCGTGGTAAACCCTCAGTCTTCTTATGGCGCTCAAAAAGCCATGTGCGAACTGATGGTGAACGATTATTCACGTAAAGGGTATGTCGATGGTCGAGTGATGCGCTTACCAACCATTAGTATTCGTCCTGGCGTCCCGAATAAAGCAGCGTCTTCTTTTGCTAGCGGTATTATCCGTGAGCCTCTTAATGGCATTGAGAGTGTTTGTCCTGTGTCTCCAGCGCTGGCTCTATGGTTATCTAGCCCAGAAACGGTCATCAACAACTTTATCCATGCAGTGTCGATTCCTGCGGAAAAATTTGGTCTTTCACGCACCGTGAACCTGCCCGGGATCACCGTGACAGTGCAAGATATGATTGATGCACTGCGTGATGTTGCAGGACAACAGGCCGTTGATTTAATTCGTTTTGAACCGGATGAAGCGATTAATCGCATTGTGGCAAGTTGGCCAGGTAAATTTGATATTCGCCGTGCACTGGATTTAGGTTTTAGAGCTGATGGATCATTTAGCGATGCGATCCGTTCATTTATTAAGCATCATAGCGCGAAAAAATAGGAGATTAAATAATGTCCTATATTCCTATTATTGGCCTCGCGGTGGCCATATTTGTCCTTATCTTTTTAGTATTACGAACGCGTGTTCACGCACTGTTAGCCATGCTAATTGCCGCTGCAATTGCGGGGTTATCCGGTGGGCTAACCGCGGCTGAAACCGTCACGGTGATCACAAAGGGCTTTGGCTCGACCCTCGGTAGCATTGGTATTGTTATCGGTCTCGGGGTGATGATGGGAAGGGTGCTGGAAGTTTCAGGTGCTGCTGAGCAAATAGCCTATAGCTTTATCAAATGGTTAGGGAAAAAACGTGAAGAGTGGGCACTGGCAATCACCGGCTATATTGTCAGTATTCCTATCTTTGTGGACTCGGCATTCGTCATTCTTTACCCGTTGGCAAAGGCATTAGCCAAAAATGGTAAACGGAGCATCTTAACGCTTGGGGTCGCATTAGCGGGTGGGTTAGTGGTAACTCACCATACTGTACCACCAACACCGGGTCCTTTAGGTGTCGCAGGTATCTTTGGGGTTGATGTTGGTGCGATGATTTTAGCGGGTATGGCGCTCGCGGTACCATGTGTCATCGGTATTGTGTTCTATGCCAAATGGCTAGGAACCAAATACCCTGAGTTTATGCCAGATGAGACGGGCAGCGAAGATCTAAAAGAAGTGCATGCACGTTACATGGAAGAAAAAGCGAATAAACCATTACCAAGCTTATTCTTATCATTGTTACCTATTATTACGCCAATCTTGTTGATTTTTATTAATGCTATCAACGGATTATTGCTAAAAACGGCCACCTTCCAAGGCATGGATGATAACTGGTACTTCCAATCATTCCAATTCTTAGGCGCCCCGATTATTGCACTCTCAATTAGCGTATTGATTTCAGTCTATACGTTAATGCCAAAAGCCTCGAAAGAAGAAGTCATTGACCGTATGGAAGAGGGATTGCAGGCGGCAGGGATTATCTTACTGGTCACGGGGGCTGGTGGTGCATTAGGTGCAGTATTACGTGATAGTGGTACGGGAACAATTTTAGCGGAGCACGTTGCGAATTTACCGATTACGCCAGTGCTAATACCGTTCATTATTGCCACGTTAGTGCGTTTAATTCAGGGATCAGGAACGGTTGCAATGATCACCGCAGCATCGATTTCTGCGCCAATTATTAGCCAAATCCCTGATATCAACTTATTAGTTGCCGCTCAAGCAGCAACAATGGGCTCTCTGTTCTTCGGTTACTTTAACGACAGCCTTTATTGGGTTGTGAACAGAATGATGGGGATTAAAGACGTTAAACAGCAAATGATAGTTTGGTCTATCCCAACAACAATCGCGTGGGCTATCGGGTTGGTTGGCGTTTTGATCCTTGATGTTGTGCTGTAAGTCTAGCACATTGATATTGTAATATTTTTTATCTTCTGCCTATCCAAAGCGCCTATTCAGGCGCTTTTTTTCGATAATCGCAAACATTCATCTATACTGGGTGTATCTCATCATTAGCTTTAATGTCACCGGACTTTATTTGTGATATATATCTCATTTTAATGAAAATGAAGTGAATCAGTTTCTATTAAAAGCGATATTGGTCACTAAATTAAGTCGAGCTAAGCGCTATATTGACTATAACGTACTAATTCAATGATGCCATTGTGTAAAGGAGTTTGATATGTCTGACGTTTTCCACTTAGGTTTAAAAAAGAGTGACTTACAGGGTGCAACTGTTGCTATTGTTCCTGGGGATCCTAACCGTGTTGAAAAAATTGCACGTCTGATGGATAACCCTGTGCATTTGGCTTCATTACGTGAATTCACTTCATGGCGTGGTGAACTTGATGGAAAAGCCGTGATTGTTTGCTCCACAGGTATTGGTGGTCCATCAACCTCTATCGCAGTTGAAGAGCTAGCTCAGCTAGGCATCCGTACTTTCTTGCGTATCGGTACAACAGGTGCAATCCAAGAAAACATCAATGTAGGTGATGTTTTAGTGACTACCGGTGCAGTGCGTTTAGATGGTGCAAGTCAGCATTTTGCTCCGCTGGAATTCCCTGCGGTTGCTGACTTTACTTGTACTAATGCGCTGTATGCTGCGGCGACAGAAGCGGGTGCAACTGTTCATGTTGGTATTACTGCATCTTCAGATACTTTCTACCCAGGTCAAGAGCGTTACGACACCTATACAGGTCGTGTGATGCGCCACTTCAGAGGCTCAATGAAAGAGTGGCAGGATATGGGCGTGATGAACTATGAGATGGAATCTGCAACGCTGTTAACTATGTGTGCAAGCCAAGGTCTGCGTGCAGGTATGGTTGCTGGCGTTATCGTTAACCGTACTCAGCAAGAAATTCCAAATGAAGCGCTTCTGAAAAAAACAGAAGGCAATGTTCTGAGCATTGTTGTCGAAGCGGCTCGTCGCCTGCTGTAATCCTAATTAGCTGACCCGTTTACTGACTTCACTCGGTTGTGGATTTTCGGTAAACGGGTTCAGTTATCATCATGCTACCCATGTATCTTAAATATTCTTGTATCTCTAATTGATCAGCGCAAAATTTATTTTCTCGCGTTTTTCTTATTCCCTTCATCGATGAATCTGTTATTGTCATTTAAAACAATGAATAGAAGCCTCTTAAGTTACTCAAATTACAAGTAATTGATAATTTCGTTTATTTTTAGTTTGAGCAATGACAGCGCTAAAAAGGGAAAACGTATGTCAACCAAACCTTACCTTCACCCCTCTGTACTGCCTTTAACCGGTGGAATTAACTTTCGTGATTTAGGTGGAAAAAAACTATCCAACGGCGGAAAAATTAAACCTGGGGTTTTATTTCGCTCAGGTGCATTAGACCGCTTAACCCAAGATGATGAAAAAGTCTTACAGTCACAAAACCTTTTCCAAATCATCGATTATCGCGATGAAGCTGAAATTTTGGATAAACCTGATGTGGTGTGGAGTGGCGCTCATTATGTGCATGCCCCAGCAAACCCTTTGGCAAAAGAAGTGAGTGCGAATTTAGATAAACTCACACCAGAAGTGCTAGAAAAATTTGATCCTCAAGCTTTCATGTTCCGCCTTTACGAGTTACTTCCATTGAATAATGCGGCATATCATCAATTGGTCAGCATGTTGAAGCAACCGGAAAAAGGTGGTCTTGTGCAACACTGTGCAGTCGGTAAAGACCGTACTGGGATTGGCTCGGCTTTAGTGCTATTTGCGCTGGGGGCGGATGTTAATACGGTGATGGACGATTACCTATTAACCAATGAAACGTTAGCGCCATTCCGTAATCACCTACTGGAAGAATTTTCAAAAACTATGAGCGAGAATGTGGTAAAAAAATTCGAGTATGTGTTCTCTGTACGTGAAGAATTCTTACAGACTGCATTGAAAAGCATAGAAAATAATTATGGTGATGTGGATAAATGGCTAGAAAAAGATTTTGGCTTAGGTAACGCTCAACGCAGCGTACTACAAAGTTACTTCCTCGAATAATCTAATAAACACTGAAGTTGCAATGAGCGGGTTTTGTTGCAACTTTATTTACTTCCTATAACTATAATAGTGTTATTCAACTCATTAAAATTAGGAACGAACCCTTGAGCATCAATGAAATTGTCACTGCCATTACGGAATTCACTCGTGCTCACGAAGTGTGGGCGATCCCTATTGTCTTCATTCTTGCTTTTGGCGAATCACTCGCTTTTCTCTCTTTATTGCTCCCCGCAACCGTGATTTTACTTGGACTTGGTGCGTTGATTGGTGAAAGTGAAATCGCCTTCTTTCCGATTTGGTTAGCCGCCGCCTTGGGCGCATTTTTTGGCGATTGGGTCTCTTATTGGTTTGGTTTTCACTATAAAGAAAAAGTCCGTGAAATGTGGCCGATTTCTCGTAACCCTGAAATGATAGATAAAGGTCATCGTTTCTTTGAGAAATGGGGTGTTTGGGGGATTTTCTTTGGGCGGTTTTTTGGACCTTTGCGCGCGGTCGTTCCTCTTGTCGCAGGAATTTGTGAAATGCGCCAACGCCATTTTCAAATTGCCAACTTCGCATCCGCAATGATTTGGGCATTTGGCATTTTAGCACCGGGAGCGCTTGGCTTACGTTGGTTCGCTAGTTGGATGGGATAAGCTGCGAAGCTGCTCGCAAAAAGTCGCCATAGGGGAGATTTACCTCTGGACACTTATACAGTATCCCATTACCTTACTCTAGATTTTAAAAAGTAAGGATGGATTCGTGGATACCTCTCTTTTATATGCAATTATTGGCGCCTTAAGTGGCATTTTGGTCGGCGGTTTAGCGGTCTGGTTTTCTATTGTCCAAAAAATAGCGGGGAAAGAGCGAGAGCTACAAGAGGTATACCGTCAATTGGCCGCGAGCGATGAGAAAAATGTACATTTGGCTCAATGGAAAGAGGAATGCGACAAGCTTGACCAAGAGCTACGTACACAGCGGGACATTAACCGTGAACAAGAGGCTGAGCTGCGAGAGGTGATGACTCGCTTTGAACAAGCTCAACTGGCGAACGAAGAGAAACAGCGAATTTTGCAAAATAGTGAGCAGCGCCTCACGGCACAGTTTGAAAATTTAGCTAATCGTATATTTGAGCAGAACGAACGGCGTGCTTCTGAGCAACATCAGAAAAACTTAATGGCGATGTTGTCACCTTTTCGTGAACAACTTGAAGGGTTTCGCCAACAAGTACAACAAAGTTATGGTGAAGAGGCAAAAGAGCGTCATACGCTAACCTATGAGATTCGCCAGCTACAGCAACTGAATAATCAAATGACCAAAGAAGCGGTCAACTTAACACGAGCTTTAAAGGGCGATAATAAAATTCAAGGGAATTGGGGCGAAACCATTTTAACTCGGATTTTAGAGGTATCGGGTTTACGCCGCGGTAGTGAATTTGAAACACAAGTCAGTATCAATACGGGCTATAATAGCCGCTACCAGCCAGATGTCATCATTCATCTTCCTGAAGGCAAAGATGTCGTTGTTGACGCAAAAATGTCGTTGGTCGCTTATGAACATTACTTTAATAGTGATGACCCAGAACAGCAGCAGCAAGGTATCAAAGAGCATGTGGCATCCATTCGAAACCATATGAAGATGTTAAGCCGTAAAGATTATCATCAGTTACCAGGGGTTCGCTCTTTGGACTATGTGCTCATGTTTATCCCTATAGAGCCTGCATATTTATTAGCATTAAAAGAAGCTCCTGAGCTACTTGATGAAGGATTAAAACTGAATATCATGTTGGTCTGTCCATCCACATTGTTGGTGGCAGTACGTACCATTAATAATTTGTGGCGATATGAACGGCAAGAGCAAAATGCGCAAGAAATCGCCGATAGAGCCGCTAAAATGTACGATAAACTGCGTTTGTTTATCGATGATATGCAGGTATTAGGTTCTAGCCTAGAAAAAGCAAATCACACATATTCATCAGCCATGAAGCGTCTTGCTGAAGGTCGAGGTAATTTGCTAGCTCAGGCGGAAAGTTTTAAAGAGTTAGGCGTGGAAGTTAAGCAATCTATAGACCCTCAGCTAGCAGAGCGGGCTGACAAGTCTAATTGTGCGGAATCTTAGAGTTATAATAGGGTTTTCACTCAAAGGCTGTTACACTTCTCAAAAAAGTTTGAACGATTAACAGGCATAATAGAAATGACCGAACCAACAAAAGAAACCATTGATTTTGGTTTCCGTACTGTAGAGAAAGAAGAAAAAGCTGGCCTCGTAGCAAATGTTTTTCACTCTGTAGCCTCTAAATATGACCTGATGAATGACTTAATGTCTTTTGGTATTCATCGCATTTGGAAACGTTTCACAATCGAAGCGAGTGGTGTGCGTCGTAATCAACGCGTGCTTGACCTTGCGGGTGGAACGGGTGACCTCACTGCAAAATTCTCTCGCCTTGTTGGTGAAAAAGGCGAAGTGGTTCTCGCAGATATCAACGACTCTATGTTAAAAATGGGACGTGAAAAACTGCGTGATTTAGGCATTGTCGGTAATGTTAATTACGTACAAGCTAATGCGGAAGAGTTACCATTCCCTGATAACTATTTTGATTGTATTACCATCTCGTTTGGCTTACGTAACGTGACAGACAAAGACAAAGCTCTGCGTTCTATGTTCCGCGTTCTCAAACCAGGTGGACGCCTATTAGTGCTTGAGTTCTCTAAGCCAGTTATTGAACCTTTGAATAAAGCTTATGATGCATACTCATTCCACATTCTACCGCGTATTGGTCAAGCGATTGTGAATGACCCTGAGAGCTATCGTTACTTAGCTGAGTCCATCCGTATGCACCCAAATCAAGAAACCTTGAAAGGGATGATGGAAAATGCAGGTTTCGAGCAAGTCTCTTATGACAATATGACTGGCGGTATTGTTGCATTACATAAAGGGTTTAAATTCTAAGATGGAAGCACCATCAGCGCATATTGAAAATCCCAATACTGTTTTGTATTCCGTAATGACAGCATTCATGGAAACATCCTTGAACCATATGTTGTTCAAGGAAAAAGTGCTACAACCAGCAAGAATGCGTTTAGCGGGTAAAGTGATGGGAATTGAGCTCAAAGAGCTGAATAAAACCCTAACATTAGTTTTTGCTGAAAATCATGTTGATGTTTTAAGTGAATGGCAAGAACCCGCAGACTGCACCATTAAAACATCGCTATTTACCTTGATTAAGCTGAAAGATAAGCAGCAGCTTTCACAGTTAATCAATCACGGTGATATTGTGATTGAAGGCGATATGCAGATTGTGCAGCACTGGTCGTCATTATTGGATTTAGCGATCTGGAATCCAGCACACTATTTATCCCCTTATATTGGTGATATTGCTGCAGAAGGTATTAGTAAAGTATTGGGCAAAGGGGCGTGTCTTGCTTCCCGATTAGTTAGCCGCCAAAAAACTTACGTTAAAGACATTATTCTGGAAGAGTGGAAAATGGCGCCTAGCCAGCTGGAATTAGTGCACTTTAGCGATGAAGTTGAGCAAGTTTCAAATTCAATGAGTCAATTAGAACAGCGACTCAATCAGTTGGAGGAGAAGAATGTCTCCCGGTGAAATAAAACGCCTTTACTTCATTATTCGGGTTTTTCTCTCTTATGGACTAGATGAGCTGATTCCTAAAATTAAGCTGACATTGCCTTTAAGAATTGGGCGATTAGGTTTTTTTTGGATCAAAAATAAACACAAAGATAAAGATCTTGGTGAGCGCCTACGTTTGGCGCTGCAGGAGTTGGGGCCAGTTTGGATCAAATTTGGTCAAATGCTTTCGACTCGCCGAGATTTATTTCCCCCTACCATTGCCGATCAACTTTCATTATTACAAGATAAAGTCGCAAGTTTCGACGGTAAGTTAGCGCGTCGCTATATTGAGGAGTCGCTTGGCGGACCGTTAGAACAATGGTTTGATAATTTTGATGAGCAAGCTTTGGCGTCAGCATCTATTGCCCAAGTGCATACAGCCATATTAAAAGAGAATGGCAAAGACGTTGTTTTAAAAGTCATTCGCCCAGATATCCTGCCAGTTATCAAAGCAGATATTAAGTTGATGTACCGAATTGCTAATTGGGTTCCACTTCTTCCAGATGGACGACGTTTACGCCCAAAAGAAGTTGTTCGTGAGTACGAAAAAACGTTAATTGATGAATTAAATTTACTTCGTGAATCCGCGAATGCAATTCAACTTCGTCGTAATTTTGAAAACAGCGCCATGCTGTATATTCCCGAGGTTTATCCAGACTATTGTCGTGAAAACGTGATGGTGATGGAGCGTATTTATGGTATTCCTGTTTCCGATATTGCGGCTTTAGAAGCTCAGGGAACCAACATGAAATTGTTGGCGGAAAGAGGCGTAAAAGTCTTCTTTACCCAAGTATTTCGTGACAGTTTCTTTCATGCAGATATGCATCCCGGCAATATTTTTGTTAGCTATGAACACCCTGAAGACCCTCTCTATATAGGAATTGACTGCGGAATTGTGGGTTCTCTCAATAAAGAAGACAAACGCTATTTAGCTGAAAACTTTATTGCCTTCTTTAATCGTGATTACCGTAAAGTGGCTGAGCTGCATGTCGATTCTGGTTGGGTTCCCGCAGATACCAACGTTGAAGATTTTGAATTTGCCATTCGCACTGTTTGCGAACCTATTTTTGAAAAACCATTGGCGGAAATTTCATTTGGGCATGTGTTATTGAACCTGTTCAATACCGCTCGTCGCTTTAATATGGAAGTTCAACCACAGTTAGTGTTATTACAAAAAACCTTATTGTATGTTGAAGGGCTTGGTCGTCAGCTATACCCACAACTGGATTTATGGAAAACGGCAAAGCCATTCTTAGAAGATTGGATTCATAGCCAAGTAGGGCTTCCTGCAATCACTAAAGCGTTAAAAGAGAAAGCGCCTTATTGGGCAGAAAAAATGCCAGAAATCCCCGATTTAATTTATGGGGCATTAAAACAGCATCGATTCTTGCAGTCTAATATTGATCAGCTTACTCAAGAGTTAAAGCATCAACGCACGAAACAACGTAAATCACAGTATTTATTAGGAATTGGGGCAACTTTCATTCTTTGTGGTAGCTTATTCTTTATTTCTGACTTAACTCGAATTGCAGCAGCATTTATGGCTGTGGGTGCATTGTCGTGGCTTGTAGGTTGGTGTAAAGGAGAGGATAATTAAGTAGACTTTGTTTTGCGACAAGTTTATAAGGCTGTGATCATTTCCGTATTTAGCGTTGGTTGTATATAATAGAGTTAGTTACAATTGATCCCAAAACTATAGAGGTATTAACAATGGAATCAACATTTGCAATGGCTTCTTTCGGCAGCCCTTGGCAATTAATTATTATTGCTTTGCTTATTATTTTAATTTTCGGCACCAAAAAACTGCGTTCTTTAGGTTCCGATTTAGGTGAGTCACTGAAAGGCTTTAAAAAAGCAATGAGTGATGATGAAGCTGCAAAAGCAAAAGCAGAGCAAGAAAAGCAAGATGCTGATTTTGCAACCAAAAATATCACGGAACAACAGGCTGCTGAGAAAAAAGACAGCCCAGTTGAGAGCAAAAATAAAGAGCAGGGATAAACCGTGTTTGACATAGGTTTTAGTGAACTACTGCTAGTTGCAATCATCGGTCTTGTGGTATTGGGCCCTCAACGTCTACCAGTAGCAGTGAGAACTGTTGCTGGTTGGATTCGTGCTATGCGTTCTATGGCCACTAATGTCCAGAATGAACTATCACAAGAATTGAAATTGCAAGAACTGCAAGAGACTCTTAAAAAAGTCGAAGAGAAAGCAGGTTTGGAAACGCTTTCTCCGGAACTTAAAAAATCGATGGATGATTTGCGCCATGCTGCTTTGTCTTTACAAAGTGGTTATCAAGCAACAACCAACGACGTCCAATCTGAGTTGAACAAAGCAAAAGAGATCACAGAAAACTACGATGCAGCGGTAAAGGAATCCCATGCTAGTTCTTCGCAAACTCAAGAGTCAGACCCTGATCCTGAGTATGCTGCTAAGATGGCTGCGGTTGTTGAAGAAAAAACAGCTTCAACAGCACCAACAGACTCTAAGCCACTCGATGCTAAAGTAACAAACTCCAATCAAACAGAAAGTGAAAAATAACACATGGCTGTCAATGATGCTCAACCACTTATTAGCCACCTGATTGAACTTAGAAAGCGGCTACTAAACTGTTTGATTACGGTATTAATCGTCTTTGCGGCGCTGGCTTATTTTTCAAATGATATTTATCGCCTTGTTGCTGCGCCTTTGATTGATAAGCTACCTGTTGGCTCTCAAATGAGTGCGACAGATGTAGCATCGACGTTTTTTACCCCAATTAAACTGACCATGATGGTATCTGTGTTTATTTCGATACCTGTCATTTTGTACCAGATTTGGGCTTTCATCGCGCCTGCGTTATATAAGCATGAGCGTCGGTTAATGCTGCCACTGCTGGTTTCAAGTAGCTTCCTATTCTATTTAGGAATGGCATTTGCTTATTTTGTGGTATTCCCGTTAGCTTTTGGTTTCTTTGTAAAAACAACACCAGATAGCGTTAACTTTATACCTGATATCAGTAAGTACCTCAGTTTTGTCATGACATTATTTCTGGCATTTGGGGCTGCATTTGAAGTGCCAATAGCGATAATTTTATTATGCTGGACTGGCGTAACGACACCTGAATCTCTCAGACGTAAGCGTCCATATATCTTAGTGGGTGCATTTATTGTCGGGATGTTCCTGACTCCTCCAGATGTACTATCACAAACTTTACTTGCGGTACCAATGTACTTGCTATTTGAGCTTGGGGTCTTACTATCTAATTTCTATGTAGGCAAAGGTCGACGTAGAGATGAAGATGAGGAGCCAGAAGAATAGCCATAGTAGGCGACTCTTGTGAAAAAAAGCCCATTTAAGCAATGGGCTTTTTTTATGTGTTCAATATTTAAATATGATGCCAAAGTCTACTCAATAGCTTTTTTAAATTGAGTATTATCAATGACTTTTTCAACCGTGGTATTTAATATATTGAGCAAGAGGATTGAACGAGATTCGCCATTAGGTTCATTAAAAATAGCGTTAACACCTGCAAAAATACCTTCAGTAATCACAACATTATCTCCATGGGAAGGGAGGTCCGGTGATTGGGTATGGCTGATAGGTGTTTGCTGTATCAGCTCAATAATCTCTTCGGGAACTTCAGCGGGTAATGCACCGAAGCGAATAAAATGGCTGACCCCTCGGGTAGATTGGATCGTTGTTGTATGAATTTGCTCATGATCGAACTTAACAAACAGGTAATTAGGAAACAGCGCTTCAGTGACAACCGTACGCTTTCCACGAACGACTTTCTCCATTTCGGTCATGGGGGTCATACATGCCACATTTTGGCGAGTTAAATGTTCAACAGCCCTTTCCAATTGTCCTCGTTTGCAATACAGCAAATACCATTTTTCCATTTTTTGATCCCATCCAACAAATTTATGCTCATGATAACAAATTAAGGCATAAGAATGTGACTAATGATGAATGGCACAATATTATTCATGCACACAAGTATAGATTAATTCAGTAGTTACAAAATTAGCTATACGATAAACACAGCAGTTAATACTTTTTGTAGGAGACACCATGGATATCTTTTTACTGAGTAACGGCAAACTTTCCGGGAACCCTGTATGGCTAAGTTATGCATTGCCAAGAATCAATGAAATGATTGAACGTAAAAACATTAAGTCAGCAGTATTGGTACCGTATGCTGTTTTACGTGGTTCTCATGATGAGCGAGCGGAGCAATTGAGCGATGCTTTAGGTATTAAAGTGACTTCGATTGAGCATTTCGAAAGCCCTGTAGAAGCGATTGAACAAGCCGAATGTATTCTGGTGAGTGGTGGTAATACATGGTGGTTAAATAAATGCTTACATGAGAATGGGCTAATAGTCGCAATTCAACGTGCTGTACGTGAACGTGGTGTACCTTATATTGGTTGGAGCGCAGGTTGTAATGTAGCGACCCCAAGTATCAGAACAACAAATGATATGCCAGTAAGCAACGCCGTAATTATGCCGTCTCTGGGGCTATTCCCAATGCAAATAAACCCTCATTATATCGATGCTCATATTTCTGGGCACATGGGCGAAACCCGTGATGAGCGTTTACAAGAGTTCTGTGTTATCAACCCTCATGAGGTTGTTGTTGCATTACGTGAAGGGAGCGGATTGCAGATTAAAGGAAATGAGCTGAGTTACTTCAGTGGCAAAAATGAAGGCTTTAAACTGTTTCAGCACAACAAAACATTCCCTGAGCAATTTGATACCGTATCATTAAAGGAACATGTTCCGTTTGATTGCAAGTAAAGTGATATACTTGAACTGAACATCTTGATTATTAAGTATGTTTAACAGTAACTTGTAACCTTGGCTGGGAACCTTATAATGAGGTTCCCCCTGTAATAGTAAAAGAAGATAATGAAATACCGTGACCTTAGAGATTTCATCGCGCAGCTTGAAAAGCAAGGCGAATTAAAACGCATTACGATGGAAGTCGATCCTTACTTGGAGATGACTGAAATCGCAGATCGTACACTAAGAGCAGGGGGACCAGCCTTATTATTCGAAAACCCTAAAGGCTATAACATGCCTGTCTTATGTAACTTGTTTGGTACAACTAAACGCGTTGCCATGGGAATGGGGCAAGAAGACATTAAAGCATTGCATGATGTGGGCAAGTTACTCGCTTTCTTGAAAGAGCCAGATCCTCCGAAGGGGTTCCGTGACTTAATGGATAAGTTACCGAAATTCAAGCAAGTGCTGAATATGCCAGCTAAACGCTTAAGCTCTGCTCCTTGTCAGGAAGAGATTTGGGCTGGAGATGATGTTGATTTAACAAAAATCCCCGTTATGCATTGTTGGCCTGAAGATGCAGCACCCTTGATTACTTGGGGGTTGACTGTGACCAAAGGTCCTCATAAAGAACGCCAAAATTTAGGCATCTATCGCCAGCAAGTGCTGGGTAAGAACAAAGTGATTATGCGCTGGTTGTCTCATCGTGGTGGCGCATTAGATTTCCAAGAATGGTGCCAAGCTCACCCCGGTGAGAGATTCCCTGTCGCTGTCGCATTGGGGGCTGATCCTGCAACAATTTTAGGTGCGGTGACGCCTGTTCCAGATACCTTATCTGAATATGCATTTGCAGGATTGCTCCGTGGCAATAAAACGGAAGTAGTGAAATGTATTTCTAATGATTTAGAAGTACCAGCAGGGGCTGAAATCATTCTTGAAGGGTATATTGAACCGGGAGAGATGGCACCGGAAGGTCCTTATGGTGACCACACTGGTTATTATAATGAAATTGATGATTTCCCAGTGTTTACTGTTACCCACGTCACTCAGCGCCGTGATGCAATATATCACTCGACTTATACAGGGCGCCCGCCGGATGAGCCTGCGGTATTAGGGGAAGCCCTGAACGAAGTTCTAGTTCCTATTTTACAGAAACAGTTCCCTGAGATAGTCGATTTCTATTTACCACCAGAGGGTTGCTCGTATCGTCTGGCTGTCGTTACCATGAAAAAACAGTATGCAGGACACGCAAAAAGAGTAATGATGGGAGTCTGGTCTTACCTGCGTCAGTTTATGTACACTAAGTTTGTCATTGTCTGTGATGATGACATCAACGCTCGTGATTGGAAGGATGTTATTTGGGCGATTACAACGCGCATGGATCCCGCTCGTGACACCGTGATGATGGAAAATACACCGATTGATTATCTTGATTTTGCATCACCAATTTCCGGATTAGGTTCCAAAATGGGCATGGATGCGACCAATAAATGGCCGGGAGAAACCAATCGAGAATGGGGACGCCCTATTGTCATGACTCAGAGTGTTAAGTCCCGTGTGGATGACATCTGGGAACAGTTAAATATTATTGAAAAGTAAGAGGAAAACCATGGCAACTTTGAGCTGTAAAGTCACATCTGTTGAATCAATCACGGATACAGTTTATCGGGTTATTTTGTTGCCAGATGGTCCTTTTCACTTTAAAGCTGGTCAGTATTTAATGGTCGTTATGGATGAAAGAGACAAGCGACCATTCTCCATGGCCTCTACGCCTGAAAATAATCAATCTATTGAGCTACATATCGGTGCATCGGAATTCAATTTATACGCAATGGCTGTAATGGATCGTATTTTAGAACAGCAACGTATTGATATTGATATCCCTCACGGAAAAGCATGGTTTCGTGAAAATAGCTCAAATCCAATGATCTTGATTGCGGGTGGTACTGGCTTCTCCTATACCCATTCTATTTTGCTGGCAGCCCTTGCTGAAAATCCTCAACGTGACATTACTTTTTATTGGGGTGGGCGTCAGTTAGAACATCTGTATGATTT
This sequence comes from Providencia sp. PROV208, assembly GCF_028479465.1. Lineage (NCBI taxonomy): Bacteria > Pseudomonadati > Pseudomonadota > Gammaproteobacteria > Enterobacterales > Morganellaceae > Providencia > Providencia sp. PROV208. Next base: position 191,326 of record NZ_JAMPNS010000017.1, read on the forward strand.
GGGAGAGCTTCAAGCTATTAGTGAACGATATCCAAATCTGAAAGTGATCCCTGTTGTTGAACAGCCTGATGAGAATTGGCGCGGAAGAACGGGAACTGTCTTGAGCACGGTATTAGAAGATTTCGGTGATTTGTCAGGTCATGATATCTATATTGCAGGTCGTTTTGAGATGGCGAAGATTGCACGGGATAGGTTTTGTGGTGAGCGGAATGCAAAGGCAACTCAATTGTTTGGTGATGCCTTCGATTTTCTATAACGCGTCATCTTTCAAGTTGTAGGGGGGCTTCATAAAGCTACCCTATCACATACTCCAGTATGCTCAAGAGATAGCTTTACTTGCCGCCTACACTTGCCGCCTACCTGTGACTTGAACTATTTAGTGGATGTATGGAGTTGTATTTAAAATTCGAATTGATTGATTTTTCGATTTTGACTGAGCTGATTTTGCTGTTTTGAAGATAAAAAAATCCCGCCCCTGACTAGGCGGGAACATTGCAAGATACGACAATGTAACGGCAAAATAAATTAAACGCGTTCAATAATTGTGGCAATACCTTGCCCAAATCCAATACACATTGTGGCTAATCCAAACTGCTTATCATGTTGTTCTAACTGATTAAGTAGTGCAGTTGTGATCCTAGCGCCCGAGCAACCGAGAGGGTGCCCTAAGGCAATTGCGCCACCACTCAAGTTTACTCTCTGGTCTACTTGGCTTTCTGAGATTTGTAATCCTTTCAAGCAGGCAATAGATTGCGCGGCAAACGCTTCATTAAGTTCAATGATATCAATATCATTTAGCGAAAGTCCTGCGCGTTTTAATGCCATTTCAGTGGCGGGAACAGGTCCAAAACCCATAATTGATGGATCGCAACCGACGACTGCCATTGCTCGAATTTTTGCGCGTGGTTTTAATTCATGCTGTTTGGCATAAGATTCACTGGCAAGTAGCATGGCTGAAGCGCCATCGGACAGTGCTGATGAATTGCCTGCGGTCACAGTGCCGCTCACAGGATCAAATGCTGGTCTTAAAGAAGCGAGACCTTCTAAACTGGCATCAAATCGGATCACTTCGTCATAGTTAACTGAAATGAGGTTACCGTCGGCATCGTGACCTGATATCGGAACGATTTCACGGCTAAATTTACCATTCTTAGTTGCAGATGCCGCACGTTGGTGAGATCTAAGCGCAAATGCATCTTGCTCTTCACGACTAATTTTGTACATTTTTGCTAGCATTTCGGCGGTTAAACCCATCGCTCCTGACGCTTTAGCTACGCGCAATGTTAATTTTGGATTGAAATCAATGCCGTGAGTCATTGGGACATGACCCATATGCTCAACGCCCCCAATCAAAACGGAATGGGCATCTCCAGTCATAATAAAACGGCTAGCATCGTGGATGGCTTGCATTGAAGACCCACATAGTCGGTTGACAGTGACAGCAGGAACGGTATGAGGAATGTCAGTCAACAGAGCGGCATTTTTTGCGATATTAAAACCTTGTTCTAATGTCTGCTGAACGCACCCCCAAATAATGTCATCTATTTCTTTCTTTCTCGCATTTGGATTGCGTTCGAAAATCGCATTCATCAAGTGTGCAGAGAGGTCTTCTGCTCTTACATGACGAAATACACCGCCTTTGGAACGGCCCATTGGTGTGCGTATACCATCAATAATGAAGACATTTTCCATAGGATTAACCTCTCGCAACTTTTTTGACATCGATAGCCACAACCGGTGGCTTCGGATAGTATCTAGCATTAGTCACCGCTTTTTCTTTCAATCCATCAGGAACTTGATAAAGCGGGCTTAAATGAGAATAGGATTCGGCAGTTTTAACGTAAGATTGGCTGCCAAGAGTATCTAGGTAGCAGAACACACCGCCGCGGAATGGAGGAAAGCCAAGACCATAAACTAGGGCAATATCAGCATCAGAAGGGCTTTGAATAATTCCCTCTTCTAGACAACGAACTACTTCATTCACCATTGGAGCCATCATTCGAGCAATAATTTCTTCTTTAGTGAATGAACGTTTACTCTGACGAATAACGTTTAATAATTCATCGGTTTGCGGGTCATCAATTTTCTTTGGTTTTCCTTTTTTATCTTTTTCATATTGGTAAAAACCTTTGCCATTTTTTTGACCGAAACGTTGTTGCTCAAACATGATATCAATCGCGTTCTTACCAACTTTTTGCATACGCTGTGGGAAACCTTGAGCCATGACTTGTTCTGCATGAAATGCGGTATCAATACCGACAACATCAAGCAGATAAGCAGGCCCCATTGGCCAGCCAAACTCTTTCTCCATGATTTTATCGATTTCTCGAAAATCTGCGCCATCCTGAAGCAATAAGTTAAACCCTGCAAAATAAGGAAATAGGACTCGGTTAACGAAAAAGCCAGGGCAGTCATTTACAACGATAGGGGTTTTTCCCATTTTATTCGCATAAGAAACTACTTTTGCGATAGTGCTATCACTGGTTTTTTTGCCTCGAATGATTTCTACCAATGGCATGCGGTGTACAGGGTTGAAAAAATGCATACCACAGAAGTTTTCTGGGCGTTTTAATGAGTTAGCCAACTCTGTGATGGGGATGGTCGATGTGTTGGAAGCTAGTATCGTCTCTGAAGTAATTAATGATTCAACTTCAGATAATACAGCAGCTTTAATTTTTGGATTTTCAACAACAGCCTCAACGATGACTTGAGCGTTTTCAATACCAGCATAAGATAAAGAAGGATGAATAGAGGCTAACGTAGTTGCCATCTTATCTGCAGTGATTTTTCCTCTTTCAAATTGACCATTGAGAAGTTTTTTCGCCTCATTGACCCCTAAGTCTAATGACTTGTCACTGATATCTTTCATTAAGACGGGGACACCTTTACTTGCAGACTGATAAGCAATGCCACCGCCCATAATTCCCGCACCTAGAACGGCTGCTTGTGTAGGCGCCGTAGCGGAACCTGCAATTTTTTTACTGGTGGATTTAACGCTTTGGTCATTCAGGAAAACACTGACTAATGCGCGAGCTACATCACTATGAGCAAGAGGCACAAAAGCTGCTGTTTCGTGTTTTAATGCCTCTTCACGCGTACAATTAGCAGCTTTTTCTATCGTATTAACTGCACTCATAGGTGCAGGATAATGTTTTCCGGCAACTTGATAGACCATCCCTTTGGCAACATTAAAGCTCATTGCTTGCTCAAGTGCGCTAAGTTTTAGTGGTTCAAGTTTAGGTTGACGCACCTGACGCCAGTCTAATGCGCCAGAGATTGCTTGCTCTATAATTTGCAAAGCTGCTTGAGGAAGCTTTTCTGTTTCAACCACCGCATCGACGAGTCCTAGCTTAAGTGCTTGTGGACCGCTAACATCTTTTCCCGCAGTGATAATTTCAAGGGCACTATCAAGACCAATGAGTCGAGGTAAACGTACGGAACCACCAAAGCCAGGCATAATTCCTAGTTTTGTTTCGGGTAAACCAATTCTGGCATCTGGTGAGGCAATTCTAAAATCTGTCGCGAGCACACACTCACATCCACCGCCTAGGGCATAACCATTAATTGCGCTAATAGTTGGAACAGGGAGATCTTCAAGGCGATTAAATATACTATTTGCGTAACCAAGCCAGTCACTCAGTGTTTCTTTGGATGCCTCGAATAGGGATAAAAATTCTTTGATATCTGCGCCAACAATAAACGCAGGTTTATCTGAGCGCAAAATAACGCCTTGTAAATCGCTTTGTTGTTCGAGTATTGCAACAGCTTCATCAAGTGAAGCGACGGTATGAGTATCCAATTTATTGATTGGTCCTGATGAATTAAACACCAGTTCTGCAATACCTTTTTTCAACCATTGAATAGAGATTGTCTCACTTTGATAAAGCATGCTGTTCTCCTTTACGTGGCAGGTTTATCTGGTATGACCAGATGAAATTTAGTGTGACGATAATGTTAATTAAATGCAAATGATTAATAACAAAATTGGAAGGCGGCTCACAGGAATTAAGGTAAATAAGACAGGGTGAAAATGATATTTTTATTAATAATCAAAGTATTATTTGTGACATGTAATTGAGAGCATACACGTTATTATCAGAACGTGATAAGCTTGATTTTTCTAACTAATACTGAAAGGTTGAACGAAATGGAAAAACTGGCTGGACTCTACGCAGAACATATTAAAACGTTACAAAAAACGACTCAGCAAGTTTTACAACGCAGTAAATTAGATGCCATATTGATTCATTCAGGAGAACCCATTCGCATTTTCCTTGATGACAGTGATTACCCATTTAAGGTCAATCCACACTTCAAAGCTTGGGTTCCTGTGACGGATGTTCCGCATTCTTGGTTATTAGTAGATGGTGTGAATAAACCGAAACTATGGTTTTATTCTCCGGTTGATTATTGGCATAGCGTTGAACCTTTACCGACCAGCTTTTGGACAAAAGAAGTTGAACTCATTCATCTCAAAAATGCAGATGAAATCAAAGGTTTTTTAGCTAGCATTCAAAAAGACCATCTGGCATATATTGGCTCTTCTGCAACTAAAGCAGAGTCTCTAGGTATTTCTACTCACAATATTAATCCAAAACCGGTACTCGATTATTATCATTATCATCGCTCATATAAGACAGACTATGAGTTGTACTGTATGCGTGAAGCGCAAAAAATGGCAGTAAATGGACATTTATCTGCTTTTGAAGCTTTCCAAGCAGGCGCGAGTGAGTTTGATATTAATATTAGTTACTTAGAAGCAACTGGGCATCGTGATACAAATGTACCTTATGGAAACATTGTGGCGCTGAATGAAAACGCTGCTGTGCTCCACTATACTAAACTACAGCAAACAGCCCCTAGTGAATTACGCAGTTTCTTGATTGATGCTGGTGCGGAATATAACGGTTATGCCGCTGATATTACACGTACTTATGCTGCAAAAAGCAAAAGTGAGTTTGCAGAGTTAGTGGCAGATTTAAATGCAGAGCAACTTGCACTGATTGGTTCAATCAAAGCGGGTGTGCGCTACACTGATTACCATGTAGACATGCACCATCGTATTGCTAAATTACTGACGAAACATGGTATTGTGAAGGGCATCAGTGAAGATGCTATGGTTGAAAATGGCTTAACAACACCATTTCTACCACATGGTTTAGGTCATCCTTTAGGTCTGCAAGTTCATGATGTTGCTGGTTTTATGCAAGATGAAGATGGGACTCATTTAGCAGCACCCAAAATGTATCCATTCTTACGCTGCACTCGTATTTTAGAACCGCGAATGGTTTTAACGATTGAACCAGGTCTCTACTTTATTGAATCCTTGCTCTCATCATGGCGTACTGGTGAGTTTAGTCAGCACTTTAATTGGGATAAAATCGAGCACTTTAAGCCTTATGGTGGAATTCGTATTGAAGACAATATCGTCATTCATCATAACCATATTGAAAATATGACTCGAGATTTGCATTTACCGTAATGAAAGCGTATTCAATTCCGGCAGAAACGATCTCTTTTTCGGAAGAGATCAAAAAAAGCCGTTTTATTACCTACATCGCTCACACAGAGGGTATTGAAGCAGCAAAAGACTATATTCAGTCTATTAAAGCGCAATACCCCGATGCTCGGCACCATTGCTGGGCATTTGTGGCGGGTCGTCCCGATGATTCCCAACAGCTAGGTTTTTCCGATGATGGTGAACCAACGGGAACGGCAGGTAAACCCATTATGGCACAGTTACTCGGCAGCAATTTAGGTGAAATCACCTGCGTTGTTGTGCGTTATTTCGGTGGGATAAAGCTCGGAACTGGGGGGCTCGTTCGTGCGTATGGGAGTGGGGTGCAACAAGCACTTAAACTATTACCGACACAAACGAAAGTGCCTCAAAAAGTCTTCAACGTGGTATGTGACTACTCACTTATCAATGGTATTGAGCAATTATTAGCTCAGGTAAATGGTACTATATTACTCAGTGATTATAATGAGTCTGTATCTTTGCAAATTTCTATTCCTGCTACTTGTGAGCAGGAGGTCAATGATAAATTACGTGATATCAGTCGTGGTGAGGTAACTCTCTCAGAACCGTCACAAGAGCAAACAGTATAGCAAGGAACCGGCCGAATGCACTTTCGCGCAATAACTCGTATTGTCGGGTTACTCGTCATTATCTTCTCTTTTACTATGGTCATTCCTGGTATTGTCGCACTAATATATCGCGATGGTGCGGGACGAGCATTCAGTCAAACCTTTGTCACTGCATTATTAATAGGTCTTTTTTTATGGCTGCCAACACGTAATAGCAGACATGAATTAAAAGCGAAAGAAGGCTTTTTAATCGTTGTTCTATTCTGGACGGTGTTGGGAAGCGTCGGAGCGCTACCATTTATCTTCTCGGAAAAACCAAATTTATCTGTTACGGATGCATTTTTTGAGTCATTTTCGGGCTTAACTACGACAGGTGCAACAACCCTGACGGGATTAGACTCGCTTCCAAAAGCAATTTTATTCTATCGACAAATGCTTCAATGGCTTGGTGGGATGGGGATCATCGTACTCGCTGTGGCGATTTTGCCTCTGTTAGGTGTTGGGGGAATGCAGCTTTATCGAGCTGAAATGCCGGGACCTTTGAAAGATAACAAAATGCGTCCGCGTATAGCGGAAACGGCGAAAACCCTTTGGCTTATTTATGTTTTACTGACTATAGCGTGTGCAATTGCGCTATGGATCGCAGGCATGGATGTGTTCGATGCGATATCACACAGTTTTTCAACCATCGCGATCGGTGGGTTTTCTACCCATGATGCCAGCATAGGCTACTTTAATAGTCCAGCCATTAATACCATTATTGGCGTCTTTCTTATTATCTCGGGTTGTAACTTTGGTCTGCACTTTGCGGTTCTTACAGGAAGAAGTCTTGGAATTTATTGGCGTGACCCTGAGTTTAGAATGTTCATCAGTTTCCAGTTTGTTCTAGTCGTGATCTGTACCGCGGTGCTGATGTATCACTCCGTATATGCTGGCTTTGGGCAAACGCTGGATCAAGCTTTTTTCCAAGTTGTCTCAATGGCGACGACTGCTGGGTTTACAACAGACAGTTTTTCAGGGTGGCCGCTATTTTTGCCCATGCTTCTATTATGTGCCGCGTTTGTTGGGGGATGTGCAGGATCAACGGGTGGGGGCTTAAAAGTCATCCGTATTCTTTTACTATTCTTACAAGGTTCCCGTGAATTAAAACGATTAGTACATCCGAACGCTGTCTATACCATTAAGTTAGGGCAAAGAGCACTACCAGAAAGGATTATTGAAGCTGTTTGGGGATTCTTTTCCGCTTATGCTTTAGTTTTTGTTGTTAGCTTGCTGTTATTAATTGCAACGGGAGTCGATGAGTTTTCCGCGTTCTCTGCAATTGCTACGACATTAAATAACTTAGGTCCAGGATTAGGAACTGTTGCTGATAATTTCACGACGATGAACCCAGCGGGCAAATGGATCTTAGTAGTAACAATGTTATTTGGTCGTTTAGAAGTATTTACCTTATTAGTGTTATTGACTCCCACTTTTTGGCGTGAGTAACAAAATAGTCTGGCTAATATAATAGATAGTAACGATTAGGAAGAAAAATGAGTTACCTACTTTTGCACTCAAGTACTGACGGACAAACAAAAAAGATCATACTCAAAATGGCAGACCAATTACGCCGTTCCGGACGCGAGTGTGATATTCGAGATTTAAACTCAGATAAAAGCTTCAATTTATCTGCTTATGAGAAGGTGCTAGTGGGGGCTTCTATTCGTTATGGTCATTTCAATAAACAGCTAGTCCGTTTTGCTTCAACACACCAAAACCAACTGAATTCTATGAAAACGGGATTCTTCGCTGTAAATCTTACGGCAAGAAAAGAAGGCAAGAATACAGTTGAAACGAATGCTTACACGCGTAAGTTCTTGGAAAAGTGCCCATGGCAGCCAACTGTAAAGTCAGTTTTTGCTGGCGCACTGTTTTATCCCCGCTATAAATGGTTTGATAGAGTGATGATTCGGTTCATTATGAAAATGACGGATGGTCCTACAGACCCAAATACAGAAATTGAATATACCAATTGGGATAATGTTGCTGCGTTCGCAACAGAATTTGATAATCTTTAGCCTTATTTTTAAACAAACTGTGGTTGATTTGTACGATTTGTTTAAAAAGAAAACGGTTGAACAAAAATGTTTAAAAAATACTTGCAGGATTTCTGC
>NZ_JAMPNS010000018.1:0-105706 GCF_028479465.1 Providencia sp. PROV208
AGTAGAATTCGGTAATGACGAGGATGATGGTCTCCCCGGGGCTTGTGTATTAACATTTCGTACCGAGAGTAATAAGAGAGAAATCCTCTGTGTAGGTGTAGTTGTATTTTGAGCTCTGTTTAAATTAACAGAGTTACTCCGGAGAGAGCTTATTAAAGAGCTACATAATTGTGGAATTTTCATATTTAAAAAACCTATATAAATAAATTGTCACCTATTATCTTATTTTTGTTTTCTTTTTTCTTTCAAGAAACGTTCATGTACCCATTCGGGGTGATATATAACTTTATATATCAACTAAAGTTTGGTTTTTATTAAAAGGAAATTATGTGTTTCTTTACTCTCCGTGTGATTGAGAGAATGTGTAATATTCTATTTTAGTATTAATGTATAACTAGTATGGGATACACATTGTTATCAAGATTTTTGTGTTTTGATTAGTATGTGAGAGAGTGATCTTTTATTTTTTAAATTTCATTTTTCTTTTTCAGAAAATAAATGAAGTTTAAGTAAAAATATACAAGATTTTCAAAATCATTACCTTAGATTGCTACTTTTTGACAATTTTAGGAGTTAAAACTAGATCATTCATAGCATGAAAATGAGATGAAGAAATGGTTATTTGCAAAACTATTAGAGTTCAATTTTTGGTGTGTAGTTTAACTATGCGAGGGGGTAACAGTATTTATTATTCGATTCATCGATAAAACCGAGTGCGATTCTAGAATGTGTCATACGGTTACACCGTATTGATAAGTTATCACTAGCCAGCTTGACTATAATACCTAATATCCTCTACTTGAATGCAAAGTTTAATTGCGTGTTGGATAAAGTAAATACTTTGTAGTTTTTGACGAACAAGGGGGGTGTTTTATTACGGGAAAATGAAAATAAAATCATAATGCATTGTTTATATTGGTTTAATTTTCTTAGTTGTTTTGGCGAAATACGGTTGGTTTCGATATGCTATTTTGCGGCATGTTACCTCTGTAAAGGAACGCCTCGCCATTTACGGCAAGACGTAGCCACATTATTCTGTTTATTCTTTACTTTTTTCTTGAACCATTTTAGACAGCTTTAGCTTTATCAAGCGTTCAAGCTCTTGAATAACGGTTTGATTAAGCCTATTAAATTCAAAACGCACTTTTCTACCGTTTCCACTGTAGCTAATACGGGCATATTGATCCTTATTATTGAATTCGACAATATCAGAGGTTTTCCATGCTGATGTGGGTTTAGTTTTGTCTGTCATCAACTCTAAAATAGTTGATAAATCGTCTAATATATTTTTTTGTGTTTCCTGGATATTGTCGATTACTAAGCCTTTACGATTATCTTTAACCTCTTTGCATAGTGCTGCTAAATCTATGCCCTCTTTATTTGCATTACTTTGGAGTTTAGAAAGACGGGCATAGAATGTATTGGGAATTCCTTCGCAGTCAGGAAATAAATTAATTAGACGCACATCAATTAATGCTGCCTGAATGCGTTTACGAACTGACTCAGTACTTATACCAATATATTGGGCTAGTTGTTCATTAGTTGTGAAGTTATTATCCTCCATTAGCTTTTGATACTGTATACCTACCTCGCGGTAAGATAGCTTTCGAGAACTCTGCGCAGCACTAATGATAGAGAAAATATCTTCATTGGATATGTCGTTTGGTAAAACCCATAATGGCAGATCGGTAGATAATTTTATGCAGCAATAGCGACGCCGACTTCCTTCAATTAAGTGGTAAATACCATCCTTTCTGACAGCAATACCTTCAGTATCCACTCCCCGTTGTTTTATTTGTTCCAGAATATCGCCCATGGAGTTCTCATCCAATGCTTCCTGGTTACGTGGATTAAGAGAATGAACAACAGTTTGTTCAGAGATTTTATCCCCTGCGACTATGATGTGTTCAGCATCAACTTTACGCCCGTCTTTCAGTGTAAAGGCTCTTTTGGGGATATTTTCCCCTTTTAAAGAGGGGAGTCCATTTCTCTGCTCAAAACGTGTTTTTTTCGAATTTCCTAAATACATATCTTTGTTTGTATCTCTTTCTACATCAGCCATGTGGATTACTCACTTTTTGCAGAGAAACTTTTGATTTCATTTATAAATTGTTGATATACTGAATTTACTGACATTTCAGCTATATCGAATTGTTTTGCAGGACATAAATCCTCTGATTTTTTGATATCTAAGATTGTCCTGCCCCTTTCCGCTGCTGCAACAAAAGCCTCTGAATGTTTTATATTAGTTGTCATGAATTTGTCTTGTACGGTACGTACAAGCTTGTTTAATGTTCGAACTTCATGCTGGCTTCTGTCATCGACATTAACAGCTAGTACCTTCATCCATTTGATATTTTCTCCCCTAGATGGCAGCTGCTGTAAACGTGCACCAATCGTTAGCATATAATTTGTTGTGGAAGCAAAGTCATATTCACGCGGCGTTATTGGCACTAGTAGTGCATCAGCAGCTTCATTTGTTGACCATATGATTGGCGAGTCTTGTGGGGGGGTGTCGATAAAGATAAGATCATAATGCTCTTTTAGAACAGGAACGACAATATCTCTAAAACGAGTGAGAAGCTTATTTCGTTCATCTTTGCTTAAACGCCAGTATAGGTCAGTGAATCTATCATCTGTGGGAAATGCTGTAATAACATCCATATTCGGAAGATGTGTACTGAATGGAATATTGGCGATGATATCTGCCTCAGAATAACCTGCGGCTATATATTGAGAATAATCACCATCAGGTTCGTATTCAGCCAGCAAAACATCCGTAATTGTCAGATAAATATCGTCATCATTAGTCGCTCGGATAAGATTATTTCCGAGTGATCCTTGAGGGTCTAAGTCTACGATGCAGCAGCGGGCGTTTAGGTGTAGATCTAATGCTGCCGCTGTTGCAATTGTTGCTGTAGTTGTACTTTTGCCTGTTCCACCTTTATGGTTTTCTATGACGATGACTCTTGGCTTATACATATCTGAGTAACGATGAGCACCCAGTTCTTCCATGATCACTTGAACGTCGAATCGAGTATAAAGATGGTTTTTATTTTGAAAAATAGGTTCGCCAATGATTTTTTTAGCCTGCATTTCAGTCACAATCTTTGAGAATGTATTGCGGGATTTTCCAAAAAAATCAGCCAAAGCTGTTTTGTTTAAACAGTGGTTATATATAAGCCGGTCCAGACCATCTACTTGTTCATCAGTAACTTTAATCGTATTTACTTCAGCGATCGATTCTTTTAGTGAAATTTGTTCAGCTTTCATCCGCTGACCAATTATTAGTATTTGATCTAAAATTGACATTGTTTACCCCGTGTTTGTTTTTTTATATTATTAATGTGAATTGAGCATATAACAAGTGAGTTTTTTGTTTTAATGCGCAAAATAAAGTTTTACGCTTGGTTATTTGCCTGTGATATCTTGGCGAACAAGGGGGTTGTTTTTATGGGGAATAGGAAATTTTTTGAAAGGTCTGTAATAGCAAGGGATATGGTATAACTTTTTTGATATCCTCCACCCCCTAAAGGAAGTCGATTCTTACAAGGTTGAGACTTCAGTCTGATTCGCCTCGATGGTTTCCTGCTTCTACAGGCTGCTCCCTCCCTCCACAGGCAAGTACGGCATGTCCTATTGCTAAGATGTTACATGTCCAAATTATTTGCTTACGTTCTCTTGGTCATAAAGTGGTGGATTACGAGTTAGTTCGCCAATCGATGTGTGTGTTTGCTGAACGCGCTGCAGAAAAACTGCGTGAAGAAAAACAGTATTATTGATTAGTGACATTGTGGGGGGCAGAGTAGCCTTTTTCTCATCATAAGCCGCCTATTATTGGCAAGAACTCCAAGCACTCATTTATCCCTCACAAGATACGCAGAATATTATTTAGGTGCAGTCACTTTGTTTGACCGACTTTGGCTTCTGAATGTGAAATACAGTAAAAGTGGCATATTGCTCAGTGAATTTTCCCCTTCAGGGTAACTGAATTTATTTGAGAGTGGCTATATGTGGTGAACTGATTCAGACGATTGACCAGATTAATCGAGGTAAAGGCTCTATCTGGTTTGCAGGTTAGGGTATTCAAGCTCATAATAATAAGAAAATAATTAACTTTATTTCGTACTTAAAAGAGCCCTATAAGTATCATATTAAAGCGTATATACATGAGCCAAGATCAAATAATAACGAAAATAAAAGAGTGCTTGAGACCTAAAACTCTACACGGAAAAGAGAAAATTCGGGGGAAGAAAATCCCCGCTAGGAATCACCGTTCTTCGTAAGAAAGACTAGCCTAAACAACTGTATTCCCACTAGAGTTTATCGCGCATTAACAAAGAAAAACACAGTACCGTTAAACAAACGGCAATTCGCCCTATCAGGGCGTACTTAGTCATTTTCCTTGCCTCCTACTTCTTAGAAGGCAAAATCTTCATTGCTAAGTAAAGAGTCTTGTCTCGTTGGTTGAACTTAAAAAACAACTAACGGGGCTTTCTTTTTTCTAGCTCTCACTAAATGCTTTATCCCGAGAGGATAAAGCATCCACAGAAAGATCCCTGTAACTTATCTATTATCCAATGATCCGTAAAACTCTGTTATTTATTGAGGTTAGGATGTCAATACGATAATGCTTTTTATGTGCCCGGCGAAATGCCGGGCAATGATGAGGTTAAATAACGGGGGACTCAGTATTTAATGGATTCAACATCCACAAATGGCTCTGTGGTACAACTTCAAATGGTTTTTTTATGTCAGCAATACATTCCCCTGTTTCAAAACTTAGCCCGCTATTTTTACTATCTAAGAAACAACGTTCGGATAGAACACTTTTGATTTGTACCGCCCCTGTTGTTGACGGTATGAATGAAAACAGAGTTTTCTTATCTGTTGGATTACACGTCATTTTTAGCAGATTTCTTCCATCAGGAGTTCCTAAACATTGGTCTGTATTTGGTGTTCGAATCATTATCCACCCGCTTTGATCGGTAACAAGAGCTTCAGCGGGTGTTTTTACTGGTACTACTTCCCATCCAGTGGTTTCTTTGCCATGCAGATCTAAGCTGTTATGAAGCATCTGACCACTTTGAATATTGCGGAATGTAAATAGAGAATTATTTTCTTTTCCTAATTCTTCATCTATCAGATTATTGGCTGCTTCCTGTGATGAAGAACACCCTGCCATTAGTAGTACAGTAAAAATAATCGCTAATCTTTTCATTATGATAACCTCTCTTACCTTCTGAATACGCCAACAGGGTAATGATCTGAAGATATCTGAGTCCTTCTGGCTCCATACACAATTCCAGCTTGTAGCGGTAATGGTCTAAAGGCTACAGCGTTTCCTGCTACAGCATAATCTAATGTTCGTTGACTGGTTTGTGTTGCTGCTGCAGGGAAAATAATTTCAGATGCATTTCTTACAGGAACGGTAAGGTTCATCTCTAAATCATCCGGTTCACGGTTGAAATCACCAAGAATCATCCAGTTAAGAGCTTGGTGTAGTGGATCTCTGCTGTCGCGGAAGAAGTTATATACCTCTTCAACAAGAGCAGGTGCATCATTGTTTCGCGTAGCTATTGCATGTGCAGTGAAAAAAGCATCATTACCAATTCGTATACCAAGCAACGGTCGTCCTCCTTGCCTTACTGGGCTCAGAACAAACACTTCATCGGCTCGCCGATTGCTAATCAGAGCAAGATTAACCCTTCCTCCAAGGGCATCAACAGCAGAAAAATATATATATACTTGCTCTGGTCTACTATTTGTAGATAAGTTCCAGATAAGCTCTCGGATAGGAATTCCTGGGGAATGAATAACTCTCCCTGTATCTACAGCAGTTGATGGTGGGGAACCTGCCTCTTGTATAGCTAAAATGTCTACGGCATTTTCACCCGAAATTAATTGCCGGACATTTATATTCCATTTACTTTCAGTAGTCGCTGATGCTCCTTGAAGATTCCAAGTAGCAACACGAAAATCAGTTAAATCTGCTTGAGCGTAAAACGATAAAAACACTATCAGAGATATAATATATTTTATCATTGTTCTCCTCCAGTTGAATGCTAATCTAGTTCTATTAGCTGTGGTGGAAATGGGCGTATTTCTGGCTTAGCAATAGTGGCTAGAGCCGGTCTTAATGGTTCGCTTATTGACCACATAAATTTAAAGTTTTTCTCTCCACTTGAGGGGCAACGCTCCATTGTTAATGTTGTTGCGTATGGAGATGAGGGGGTTCTTCCTAAAAAATTTGCTCTGATGCATAAACCTGTAGATAAAGATTTTAACTGGTAATTACCATTGTGTGTTGCCATTGGCTGGAAATCGAAGCGTTGTGATCCAAATTGGCAAGGTGCAGTAGAAAGTTGCACTCCTCCTTTGAATCTCGGGAAGGTTGTCATACAAGTACCAACATCTGCATTACGAAACTGTATTGTATTTGGTCTGGTTCCTGTAATAATCTGCCAATTACGTAGTTCTCCGAATGAATTGGAATCGCTGATATAATACGCCCATAATGATGAACCAGCTCCGCGGCTCCACATTGTTAGAACTGAGCCATCCATATTCATTAAAGAGACGGCTGGGGCAGTACCAGGTACAGGGATAGGGATTGGCGCATTTGTGGAAAGTGCAGCCCCTGGTCCGGGCAATGGAAGTCCGGGCTCATCGGGAGACGGAATTGTTGGTCCTCCTTCTCGTTGAGGAGGGAAAACTTTGGGGTCAAGATGAGTTTTTTTTCCTGATGAGCAGCCATTTAATAAAATGGGTATCAATGCTCCAACTATAAAAATAGATGTGTGTTTATTATCCATTATTATGATCCTGTTTATGATGTTGACGAAACAAAATTTGGTAACTCGCATCATTTTATGGTCCAGACATAAACACTCCGCATTTTTATCCAACACGCTGTAAAGCCACGACTTTCCTGGGGGGGATAGCGTCGGGCTATATCTAGTCGGTCACGACGAGGCAGTCTGCTGAAGACGCTTTTTAAGGCTGTTGACCAGATTTGATATTGCCAGCTTTGGCGGGGAGTTGATCAACAAATGAACATGGTCTCTTTCTCCATCCATTTCAGCCTGTTCAACATCAAAATCAGTGCAAATGCTGGCAAAGTGGCTGAGTAGCTTTTCGATGGCATCCAAATCAAATATCTTTTGTCATAGATCAAAGTATAATGATAATCATGAAACGACTTCAAGCCTTCAAATTCTAATTAAGATCAAATGAGCAGCAGGAGCGCCCGTTTTGTTTTCAATCGGGCGTTAGCGGCTTCAAAAAGAGAATCACAAAGCAGGGAACAAATATATTCCCTACACAAAAATGGCTTCATGGCTCGTTGAATGGAAATCTGACACAGAGACACAATGGATAAAAGAAGCACTATCACAACCGCTTCAACAGTCACTTAAAGACCTTGAGCGAGCCTACAAAAATTTCTTTCAGAAACGCACGGTTTTCCCCTCGCTTCAAAAAACGCGGGCAAAATGACGCATTTCGTTACCCACTGGGAGTGAAGCTCGACCAAACTAATAGCCGTATATCCTTGCCAAAGTTTGGTTGGATACGTTACCACAACAGCCGTGAAGTCACTGGTGAAGTGTCAACTGTTTTAAAGCAAGCCTACACAAGCTGGCAAAGCTCCAGCGTCTGCACTCGCATATCGCCAACATACGCAAAGACTAACCAGGGGGGAGCTGGCAATGTGTCTGCAGGATACTGTCAGGGGCGGGATTATCGTCAGTTGAGTTATCCTATGCGCCGTAAAACCCCGTCCTTCAGGGCGGGGATATCACGCTTTCAGATGGCACGATATATCCGCCAGTCAACAGCTTCAACGGCAGCTAAGTCGCAAAGTTAAATTCAGCGCCAACTGGCAGAAACAGAAACGAAACATCCAGCATCTGCATTCACGCATGCCAACATTCGCCGCGACTACCTTCACAAAGTCACCACGACAATCAGCAAAAAACACGCGATGATCGTCATTGAGGGCTTGAAGGTCAGTAATATGTCGAAGTCGGCAAAAGGCACGGCAGATCAACACGGGCGGAACGTCAAAGCCAAATCAGGATTGAACCGTGCGATACTGGTCAGGGCTGGTATGAACTACGTCGCCAGCTTGAGTACAAGCAGCTTTGGCGTGGTGGTCAGGTGCTGGCAATCAACCCAGCCTACACAAGTCAAAAATGTGCCTGTTGTGGTCACCTACCCAAACTTGGTTTGGCTCAGTGACCGCAAATTGTCGCCTGAGATGATTCGGTATTTCAACGTGCTCTTGAGTTGATTTTGTATATCGATGCTTCCGTGTTTGGCAACTCACCAAGCCAAGTGATTTCATAATCTGAGTAGCACGATAGCGCGTTAAAGGAACCTGTTTTGTCTTCGATACAATATCAGCAATAGTACGAGCACCAGCAGAACCGTGACTGCTTTTATGAGCTTCTCGAACAAGGGCCCGAAGCCGAATTTGTTCCGTTGATGGTGTTTTTGCACGGTGACGCCAGCATTGATAGCTACTGCGATGAACACTGAACACGTTACATAGTTGTTTAATACTAAAGCGCCGGCTGAGTTTCTCGATCAGCGAGAATTGTTCAGAGAGTCGGACATCACCAGCGCTGTAGCCTTTTTTAAGATCTCATTATGCTCTTCAAGTTGCACGATTTTCTTTTTCAATTCACGGATTTCAACCTGCTCAGGCGTCATGGGTGACGCTTTCGGTGAAATGCCTTTGCGTTCTAGTTTGAGTTGCCGAACCCATTTGTCCATAGTTGATTTACCAACACCCATCGCGTTGGCAGCCTCGACCACAGAATAGTTTTGGTCAAGCTCCAGTTGGGTCGCTTCAAGTTTGAATTCAGCACTGAAAAGCCGCCTTATACGTTTTGCCATAATTGTCACCTATCTGTTTGTGAGGTGATGATATCCCCTCTGAGTTGGTGACCAAATTAACTATGCCACTACCCCCCAAAATAGACTGACCCCTTAGATCTCCAGACAGTTGGTATCACTTAAATTAGTGATAATCTTAATACTAGTTTTTAGACTAGTTCTTGGAGATAACATGATCGAGATATTAGGTCCTGAACGCAGAAAACGACATTCCCCACAAGAAAAAATGGCCATTGTTCAGCAAAGCTTTGAGTCAGGTATGAGTGTTTCCATAGTTGCTCGACAACATGGTGTCGCTGTAAGCCAGCTTTTCCTTTGTCGTAAACAGTATCAAGAAGGAAGCCTGACCGCGGTAACAGCAGGTGAACACGTTGTTCCTGCTTCTGAGCTCGCATCAGCAATAAAGCAAATTAAAGAGCTACAGCGGTTGCTCGGCAAAAAAACAATGGAAAATGAACTTCTTAAAGAAGCCGTCGAGTATGGCCGTGAAAAAAAGTGGATAGCGCTCGCGCCCTTATTACCCAAGGATGGAAAATAAGCTTAGTGAGCCGAACCTTATGTGTGTCACGAGCGCAGTTATACGTTCTAGCAAAACGAAAAAGTGATTGGAAAGATAAACGAGGCCGCCGCCCTCAAGATGATAGCGAGG
This sequence comes from Providencia sp. PROV208, assembly GCF_028479465.1. Taxonomy (NCBI): domain Bacteria; kingdom Pseudomonadati; phylum Pseudomonadota; class Gammaproteobacteria; order Enterobacterales; family Morganellaceae; genus Providencia; species Providencia sp. PROV208. The sequence goes on from NZ_JAMPNS010000018.1 coordinate 9,551, forward strand.
CGCTTGCTCGTATACACAACGTAATTGATAAGCTCCCTACGTATGGCTATCGGCGTGTCTGGGCGATGTTACGTCGGCAATCTGAGCATGAAAATATCGCAATGATTAATGCCAAACGTGTTTACCGTATGATGAAGCAATCCGCATTATTGTTGGAGCGTAAACCAGCAATCCCGGTCTCGAAACGAGCTCATACAGGAAAAGTGGCGGTAAATGAAAGCAACCAACGTTGGTGTTCAGATGGTTTTGAGTTCCGATGTGATAATGGTGAAAAACTGCGCGTCACGTTCGCTTTAGACTGTTGTGATCGCGAAGCCCTGCATTGGGCGGCTAGCTCGGGAGGCTTCAACAGTGAAACCGTGCAAGATGTCATGATGGGCGCAGTGGAGCATCGCTTCGGTAACGGGTTACCGACAAAGTCAGTAGAGTGGTTGACCGATAATGGTTCAGCATATCGAGCCCATGAAACGCGGTGGTTCGCTAAACAAGTTGGATTATCCCCTAGACATACGGCGGTACGTAGTCCACAAAGTAACGGTATTGCAGAAAGCTTTGTAAAAATCATGAAGCGAGACTACATAAGTTTAATGCCAAAACCTAATGGATTAACGGCAGTAAAGAATCTAGCGGCAGCCTTCGAGCATTACAATGAATGGCATCCTCACAGTGCACTGGGTTATCGTTCTCCGCGAGAGTATCTGCGGCGTCGAACTCATAATGAAATAAGTGATAAAAAGTGTCTGGAAATATAGGGTCAAATACACAAAATAAAATTCCCCCTGAAACCACTGTATATTATATGCAAGTACACCATCAGTTTTGCTGCCAGCCAGCGCCCCATTTTTATACCATTATTGGCAGCCATTGACACAATACTGCGCACGCCGGCTGAACCATGACTGGTATTATGATATTCCAGCACCTGACTGCGCAGAGATAGTCGTTCAGCATCTGGTCCGGCAGGACGCTTCTGCTGATACTGGTAGCTGCTGCGGTGAACCCCGAACTCGCGACAAAGAACTGCCACGGGATAACGCGCTCTGAGTTTTCCTATTACCGAGAATTGTTCAGGGAGTCTGACATTAAGAGCTCGGTAGCCTTTTTTAGAATATCGTTTTCCATTTCAATACGTTATACTTTTTTCTTTAGCTCACGTATATCAATTTGCTCCGGCATGATGGGCGACGCTTTCGGTGTTTTGCCTGCCTGTTCATCCCGCAACTGCTTTACCCATCGGGTCATAGTGGAAAGCCCGACATTCATGGCGTTTGCCGCATCAGCAACGGTATAATTTTGGTCAACAACCAACTGAGCCGATTCCCGTTTAAATTCTGCACTGAAACTTCGTCTTCTCATCAGATCACCTGTAATGTTTTGAGGTGAGCATATCACTTCTGTTCAGGTGACCAAATTCATTAAACCACTTCAAAGACTCATTTAAAGGTGGTGGGATAGGTGCATATGTAGTTAATCGTAAACCTGTAAAACATCAATTAATTGGTGAGGGAAGTATAATATTTAACGTTATTACTAATAAACCTGCTAGCAAATCAACTTTCTCTGTACCAATAGGGAGGCTAAGGATTGATGCGGGAATAGTAGGAGAGCCTTCTAAGAGATGCTTATCTTGAGATTTTTTAGGCCTCATTTTTTCAATATTCCAATCGCATAGCTTTAGGTAAAGTGCATTTAGTGAACAGAGCTTTCGGTTTGTAATCCGCTTTGAGTAGAGAAAGGTTCCTCTTTATTATTTTATTAAACAGTGCCGAAAAATCTGGGATCCCGGCATAGAATTTCATTTAAACTCCCCAGAACATAAGATTAATGGCATTTTTTATGATATCTGCATCAGTGCAGATATCAGCAGTGACGTTCCCCATCATGGTTTCAGACACACTGGTTAGCTCGGTGGTCATTACACGGTAGTCATTACCATTAATGTTGACTACTGGAAATAAGGAATGGCTTACTTTTTCTGACAGGTTATGGGATTCAATTAACGGGATAACCATACGGCGGCCTGGTGTATCAACTATGTCGCTCTGTACATCAACTAACATTTTATAATGGCTTACTCGTTTATATTCATAAACAATGAATTGCATATCACCAGTTCCTGTTTTCATCTGCAAAGGAGCCATATTGCGCAATAAAATTTGCAACTTCCTGCATACCTTCGCGGTTATCAGCTTTCCACCGTTCACGCTTTAACTTATCAGCTTCTTTACGCATAGCATCATTGACGATGCCTGAAATATTTATGCCTGAAGCACTAAGAAGCTGATAATTTTCTTTGTCTACAGTAACACTGATTCTATGTTTCATAAGTATGCCCTCATAGTATGTATTTGCACTATATACTTATGGTGAAGTAAATAAAAGTAGAAAAGTAATCGTATTAAATTAATATACGAAAATGTTCGGTTTTGTACATGGGGGAATAATTGTGTCCGAAAATGAGATTAATTTATTTCGTACACATGCTATTATTCGGACATCTATTTCGGATGGATAATCACGTTATGTCACGAATTTTTGCTTATTGTCGGGTTTCGACGTTGGAACAAAATATAGAAAACCAAAAAAGGGAAATTGAATCGGCAGGTTTTAAGATAGAACCTTATCGAATTATTGAAGAGCATATTAGCGGATCTGTTGCTGCCAGTGACCGACCTGGATTTTCACGTCTGCTGGATAGAATGGAGTATGGTGATGTCCTGATTGTGACTAAGTTAGATCGCCTTGGTCGCAATGCAATTGATATTCGGAAAACTGTCGAAAAACTATCAGAGCTAAATATCAAAGTTCATTGTTTAGCGCTCGGAGGTGTAGATCTGACAAGTCCTGCGGGGAAAATGACGATGCAAGTGATTTCTGCCGTTGCTGAATTTGAACGAGATCTGTTGATTGAACGGACTCATGCTGGGATTGTAAGAGCAAAACGTGAGGGGAAACGTTTTGGTCGCCCCCCTACTCTCAATGATGAACAAAAAAAGGTTGTGATAGCGCGTATTCAGAGCGGTGTCAGTATTAGTGCTATTGCTCGTGAATTTAATACGACAAGACAAACAATATTGAGAGTTAAAGAAAAAACAACAATAAAAAACACGTATTGAAGCAAGGTACTTAAGAGGAATAAGTGCTTGTTATTTTTTATTATACCTTGGCCTAAATACATTTTTATTAAAGAGTTCATTTACCTTCAATATAGTCATCTTAATATTGTTTTAATATTAAATTAAAGTTTGAATGATGTTTGATTAACTTGTTTTCATGTTAACTTGATGTTTTTTTTCCTTGGATTTGTAAGCCATAGTTTAAGGTATTTATACATGACATATTGATCCATGCGGCTCTGGATTGACCATTTTCTGCGGCGGCAGTGTCAATTTGTTGTATTAGTTCTGGTGTCATTGTTATAGTTATCTGATGTTTTTTGCCTTTAACAACCCCCTTTTTTTGTTCTGCTTTTCCATCTGGGGCTGCATTGATAAAACTTGTTGCTGCATCTTCGTTTAAAGTTGCTGTTGTACTATTTGTAGGTTTTTTTCTAAACTTTGATGTGGATGTCATAATTATCCTTGTTATATTTTGATTAATATTGTTTTCATATTAAAATGATATCATTTGGATGTCTATTTACTATTTGTATAGTATTGATATAAGTTTATTTAACTCTGTTATCGCTATCTTATCTCTACTCTTTAATTTTAATTCTTCGACGGTTCTACCGCTTCCTGCTGCATTTGCAAATGCTTTCCTTTGATAAATTACAGTATCAAGAACAGGAATATCATCTTGGTAGTCTTTCATCATTTCTATCATTTCTATATTGTCTGTTGAACGTGCGTGCGTATCACCTTTATTTAACAATGAGTAACAAATCAAATTATCTCTGATACTTCTAGCTTCTCTTATTAAGGCTACATTTGCATCCATTGCCCATGCTTCAAAACTACCTGGAGCAGAAGGAATAACTAAAATATCTGTAATTGTTAATGCTGCTCTCATTGCTGTTGAGTCCCGCCCTCCACACTCAATGATGACATCATCATAATTATCTTTTTGTAGCTGAACTTGGCTTCTTAGTACTGGGCCTTCTGGATAATGTGAACAAGCTATACCAGGTTCTATTCCATCTTCAGATCTAACCAAAATTGCGGTTTGGGATGAACCTTGTTTATCCCCGTCAACAAGCCAGACTTTTTTACCTTGCCTAGCTCTGGCCACGGCGATATTGACAGCCAACGTAGATTTACCTACCCCGCCCTTTGTATTCGCAATTGTTAATATCATAATGCATCCACTTTAATATTGATCTCATATTTAATAATAGAAGTATTGTAAATAAAGTCAAATGATTATTTTGATGTTGTTTTAATATTAAAACAATCTCAAAAAAGATGTTTGTTAATTGTATTTTAATGTTGATTTGGTTGTTTTTGAATGCTAGAGTTGGAAAATACTCAAAATGAGTTTCAGTAAAAGTTACTCATTTTGATAAAGGGAAAATATTAGCCAAATACTCAAATTTAGTGTTAATCAATTATTTCTAATACTCATTTTGAGTTGTACGAGAGGGTGTATGAAATTATATTGCGATGATGGTTCTACAAATGTGAAATTAGCATGGTTTGATAAACAAGAACTTCAAACCAAGTTATCAACGAATTCTTTTAAAAAAGGCTGGAAAATTGAAGGGTTAGGCGGGAAGGGGACTTTTAACTATGAATTAAATGGTCAAAAGTTCACTTATGATGAGGTGAGTGAGCAGGCGATTAGAACGACTCATATTGAGTATCAATATACAGATGCGAATGTGCTTGCTATCCACCATGCACTTTTAAGCAGTGGACTTGAACCTCAAGATGTCGATTTGGTTGTCACTTTACCTATCAGTGAGTTTTATACGGCTGATTGCCAAAAGAATGAATTGAATATCCAGCGTAAAATTGAAAACGTCCTCCGTCCCGTACAACTGAATAAAGGAACAACATTTACGATTAAGAATGTCGAAGTGATGCCTGAATCTTTACCTGCCGTGTTAACTCAGTTAGTGAATGATAATGTCGGTGAGTTTGAAAAATCACTGGTGATTGATTTAGGAGGAACAACACTGGATGTGGGCGTGATTGTGGGGCAGTTTGATGGTGTGAGTGCCATTCATGGTAACTCTGAAATTGGTGTCTCAATGGTCACTCAAGCTGCACTGAGCGCATTGAAAATGGCGTCCAGTGATACCAGTGCGCTTGTTGCGGATGAACTCATTAAGCAACGTCATAACGAGCAGTTTGTTCGCCAAATTGTCAATGATGAGTCTAAAACCCCATTAGTGTTAGAAACCATTGAATCTGCGATTAAACAATTAGGGGAACGCGTTGTTGATGAACTTAGCCAGTTTAAAAATGTGAATCGTATTTATCTGGTTGGCGGGGGGGCGTCTTTAATTGAGCCAGCAATTCGAAAGGCATGGCACCTTATTGATGATAAAATTACACTGTTAGACTCGCCCCAAACGGCACTAGTTGAAGCTATCGCCTATTTTAAAGAGGATTAACTCAATGAATCATGAGCGGAAAAAATTTACGTTATACCTTCATCCCGAAAACCCTGCTGATAAACAGGCTTTAGAGATTATTGAGTCTATACCTCGTTCTTCTAGGGGAGAGTTTTTCCGCCATGCGTTTATTTGCGGCACGGCATTACAACACCTTGATGCACGTTTGCCTGCATTATTGGCGACGTTATTTAATGATAAATTAACCGCAGAACAGCTTGTCACATTAATTTCGCAAACAACAGGGTGGAAGCCATCTCAAGCTGAAATACAGGCGGTTATTCAAGCGCTTGGTATGAATTCAAGACTAAGTGAAGACAATAGCCCCACTGAGATAAAAGCCAATCCACCTTTAGCGAAGGTGAAAAACAAATTATCAAAGTTAGTTTAAAAAATTCTCGGGATATTTGTGTAGCGTGAAAATATACAGTATATTGGGGCTGTGTATTTATACAGTATTGGTGCGCTATGCAAATTCCCATTTTTGAAAGCCAAATTACCTGCGGCTTTCCAAGCCCAGCTCAAGACCACGTCGAGCGTCGTTTATCGCTCGATGCAGAACTGATCCGCTATCCTGAAAGTACCTATTTTCTTCGGGCATCAGGGGATTCAATGAAGGATGCGGGGATTTTTGACGGGGATTTGTTGGTCGTCGAAAGTCACCTGACAGCCCGTCATGGGGAAATAGTGGTCGCTGAATATGATGGTGAATTTACCTGTAAATACCTGCAAATCACACCGACTAAAGCGCTTATTCCTGCTAACAGACTATTTCCCGCTATTCCCATCAATGACAATATGGAAGTGATAATCTTCGGTGTCGTACGTTATGCCGTGCATACCTGTTGGTGAAAAAACATGTTTGCTCTCATCGATGTTAATTCAATGTATACCTCCTGTGAATCTGTTTTCCGCCCCGATTTAAAAGGAAAGCCGATTGTTTGCCTTTCCAATAATGATGGTTGTGTGATTGCGCGTTCGGCGGAGGCGAAACCTTATATCCATATGGGAGCCCCTTATTTTGAAATTAAGCAGATAATCAAACAAAGGCAAGTGGCTGTATTTTCTTCAAATTATCCCTTATATGCCGATTTTAGTAATCGGTTTATGACTGTAGTTTCCCAAATTGTGCCTCAAATTGAGGTATACAGCATTGACGAGTGCTTTTGTAATCTCACAGGCATGAATACATTGTATTCCTGGCATGAACTTGGCTATAAATTAAAAGAGGATGTATTCCGATGTGCGCATTTGCCTGTAGGGGTAGGGATTTCCAGTACCAAAACGTTAGCTAAGTTAGCAAACTACGCCGCCAAAACTTGGAAGAAAACAGGTGGAGTCGTCGATTTAAGTTCGTCTAGCCGTCAGAAAAAACTCATGAGATTAGTGCCTGTTGAAGAGGTTTGGGGGATTGGACATAAACTGGCTAAACGTCTAAATCAACATGGGATTAAACCGCTTTGGATTTAAGTCGATTGCCTACTTCCGAAGCTCGCAAGATGTATTCAGTGGTCTTAGAGCGAACCGTTCGGGAGCTGAACGGCGAATCCTGTCTTCAGTTGGAAGAAATCTCGCCCGCCAAACAACAAATTATTTGTTCCCGTTCATTTGGCCATAAAGTGATGGATTATGAGTTGGTGCGCCAGTCGGTGTGTGCATTTGCTGAACGTGCGACAGAAAAACTGCGTGAAGAAAAACAATTCTGTCGGTTAGTGACCTTGTGGGTGCAAAGTAGTCATTTTTCTCATCATGAACCACACTATTATCGACAAGAGACTCAAGCGCTCATTTATCCCACACAAGATACGCGCGAGATTATTCAGGCGGCTGTCTCTTTATTTGATCGACTTTGGCTCCAGAATGTGAAATACAGCAAAAGCAGCATATTGCTCAGTAAATTTTCCTCCTCAGGGCAAGTACAACTGAATTTATTTGAGAGTGGCTATCGTTTTCGCAAAAGTGATGAACTGATGCTGACGATTGACCAGATTAATCGCGGAAAAAGTGCTATCTGGTTTGCTGGTCAAGGGATGCAATTGCAATCTGCTTTATGGAAAATGAAACAGCAATTTCTTTCTCCTCGTTGGACAACCCAATTTTCAGATATCCCTATCGTAAAATGCTAATTAATGCTTGGTGGTTTTTTGAGCGTTACTATTATTCATTTATTAATCAGGATGTTAACGCTGTTATCAACATCGTTATTTAAAGTTATCCACTGATTTTGTGAATACGCCTATTTGAGTTTTGGGCATGCTGGCATTGAGCCAGTATTCATTAAGGTGCCGGATTGCCCCCATTTACACACAGTTGGCGCTGGTTCCCCGTACTCTCTCGTTCACGCGCCTTTTTGGGGGCGTTCACTGGCTCGCCAAATGTGGCAAATGGGGACAACCAGCTTGAAAGGTCAACGGCTACGCCTTTTTACGCTGACGCCTGGCGCAGATGGAAGTAAAGGGCTGTTCGGGTAACCCCGAACAGCCCTTTATCTTTTGATATTTGGTCATGGATAGCTAAGTTTCCTGAATGAAAACGATAGAACCGGTTAAACAAGATGAGGCTATTACTAATAGTACGATAATTTAAAGTTATTTTTTATAAAAAAACAAAAGGGTAATGCCCTTTTATTCAAGGTTGGGAGCATGTTCATATCTGCATAAAAAGAAAATAATCTCTTTTGGGTTCCTACGGCAGCTCGATGTCCTCGAGCTGTCGCCTGCACTTCAACGCCATTCGCTTCACGAATGGGTTTCCGCAGAGCCGCTTTGCGTCTCTGTCCTTCGGATAGCAAGCGAAACCTAAAACCCACGGCATTTGGTGCTGCGCACGGCCGTTAAGGACGCCACGCGTTGCGTGTCGGTCGAATTCATCCTTACCTATCGCTTTTATCTTTCCGTAAGTCCTTCCGCTAGGGCTTAAGCATAGCCTCAACTCGTCATCCAGCAAGTGTAAAGTGCACTCCAGCAAAATTCTTGTCGCTGCGCTTTCCAATAATTTTGCTTCCGCCCTTGCTTCCTTCCTCGTCTCAGCTATGCACGCCCTTGCCGCGAAAGAACTCACAGAGAGATGATTTAAAACTGGCAGGTAAACCAGGATGCCTTCGGAGAACGTCAACACCGCCGCTCCTGAATCTTCAGAAAGATGAGTTAAAAGCCAAAAACAAGGAGTATCAATATGAATTATCAAGTTTTATTTTCAGAAACCAATAAGAAGGGGACAACCGAGGAAGAATATGACGTTTATCATTTTGACTCAATTAACGCTTTTTTCACTTTTTTAAAAGCAACTAAATTCGCTGAAAAAATGAACACACGTTATCGCTATATTTTAACCGATGGGACAACACACTTTGATTTAACTTACCGCGAGTTAGTCAGTGCAAACCACATCAAACCCTTTAAACGCGCTATTCGCCAATATTGTTAACGCGAATGGCATCATCGACAAAAACACAAAAGGAGAAAGGTATGTATCAGGCATTAGAACAGAACGAAACCGACCATTACCAAGAAACCCAATGCTCGGAAATGATGTATTGGGTCGGACGTGAACAAGCAGCCAAAACTAAACCGACAGAAATCACCTTAGCGCAATTTATGGATGCATTATCCGTTATGCCACCGTTGGATTGGCAGGGGGATCACAAAACAGAGTCATTTAAGTTACAAGAAATGATTATTGGGAATGTGACCGATATTTTCGTCAAAGTGGACGAGCGTTATTTCACGTTTCGGGATGTCTCAACGTTATCTCACGCGCAAATTGTGTCGCGTGTACGTTGTGCTAGACTGCTGGCGCAACAATGAAAAAAGCAGGCTTTCGCCTGCTTAATCCGTGCCTTGAGTGACTTTAGCGTAGGAACTCAAGGCATATCATTAACTCAAAGGAGTAAATCTAATGAATGCAAATATGATGGCATATGATGCCAAACCTGTAAAGTCTGACGTGTCAAAACGTCGGGTCATCCGTCATGACTTGACGATAGATGAAATTCAGCCGTGTTACCGCGCTATGGCGCGGCATATCGATAAACAACTTAAACGAAAACAGTCTGTTCGTATCCCTGCCATGAATAACCATTGTTTGGGGCAACTCTTGCGCTGTTTGGAACTACGTAAATCGTGGATTTAAGTTAACACACAGCCCCCGTTGAGGGCTGTTTTGGAGTATCGATATGTCACAATTAAGTTTTTTTGATGTGGATTTAAGCCAATCCCCTGAAGAGCATCCCCTTATTTCAGCAACACAAGACCGACAATCACAATGCCAGCCCAAAAAACACAGCAAAGGACAGCGGCTTGCATCGGTCAATGCGTCATCAAATCGTGATTTTCATAAAGCATTTACGCAACTGTTTCACCAAACAGCACGCTATCATAGTCGCTCTGAGGTGTTTCGGGATTTTATTCACATTGCCACTATTTCATTAGAGAACAGTGTGAAACAGTGTCCTGAGTTAGAACAAACCTATTTTAAAGTGATTGCTCGTTATGAAAAAGAGGACTTAAACGCTTTCGCTAAGCTCCTCGCTATTTGTGTGAATGCGTTAGACCACCAAGCCACGGACTTTTTGGGCGAGCTATTCATGACATTAGAACTGGGGGATGGGCGTTGGGGGCAGTTTTTTACGCCGTTTCAGATGAGCCAGCTAATGGCTGAACTGATTCTTGGTGATTGCCGCTCTCACATTGAACAAAAGGGGTATATCTCGGTGTGTGAGCCCACGTGTGGCAAACGTTACATACCAAGTTTTAATCGCACACTATACATGTTTCAATGGTGACAAATTAGACTACTCTATGCTCAGAAGTAATTCCTTCCTGAACGGCATTGAGTCGTCGAAGGGGGAAATCAATGGCAAGCCTTGAGCAAATCAACTATCAGCCACATCGAGCAGAAATATCGGACGGCTCGTTACAGTGGGCTCCACTAAAAAGAAAACCGATCAAAAATCTTCCCCAAATAGTCTGGGAAGATAATTCAACCTGGGCAGAAGCAAATCTTTGGGTCCTGGATCAGGCAACATCATCAAAACGGGATCTGAAAACTGTTCGATCCAATATGTCTCACCTGCTTGCCTACGCAAAATGGCTAGAAGCAGAGTCAATCCAATGGTGGCATTTCCCAGAGCGAGAAAGTGAGCGTTGCCTTGTTCGCTTTCGTGGAGCACTTGTTGCCGCCAGAAATAATGGTGAGCTTGCTCCAAGCACTGCTTCGCAGAGGATGGCAGCAGTCATCCGTTTCTATAAATGGACACAATCGCGTCGATTAATTTCACCAGAATGGCCAATGTGGGAGCAGCGATTTGTTGGAATCAAATTAACCAATCCGTTTGGTCTCGAACAGCCCCATGCAGCACAGATTGTGTCGGTACTGAAAAAAGTATCCGGTAACCTGAACATCAAGAACCGCGATGACAAAGCCAAGGTTTCCCTGAACAAAGTGGTGTATCTGAGCCCCGAGTTCCAGGCGCTGTGGGATCGTATTAAATACAAAACTGCATTCCGCGTGGACTTTGATACCAATGCGCTGATCGATAAGTGCGCCGAAGAAATCAAAATCAACCTTCAGGTGGGCAAGGCTCGCTTCACTTACCGCAAGGCGAAGACTGAAATAGACCGTGGTGGAGTGCATACACAACAGGTTCAGGAAACAACCAGCGTGTACGAATCCCGAGCGTTTGATTTGCCAGATCTCATAACATACCTACAAAACGAGACCAATCTGACGCGCCGAACCATTGTTGCCATTATCAACAAAAGTGGTCGCCTGGAATCATTCAAGAACAATCCGCAGAAATTTATCGAGCAGGCCGCCAACATCATCAAAAGCCAGATGCACCTGTTTATCGTCGATGGCATCAAGTATCACAAAATTGGTGATGACCAATTCTATGCCCAGGAATTATTCCAACAGAACGAATTGTTTGGTTATCTGAAAGACAACATGATTAAGGCCGAAAAGTCCGTTTTTGACCATGTGGTTTACGACTCCGATATCGAGCTGGAATTTGCCTCGGCGTTCGAGTTAAACGACGATATTAAGCTCTACGCCAAGCTCCCCGGATGGTTCAAAATCGATACGCCATTGGGTGGATACAACCCCGACTGGGCAGTGTTGATTGATCAGGATGGGAAAGAAAAACTCTATTTTGTCGTCGAAACCAAGAGCACGCTTTTCTCGGTGGAACGACGTCCGGAGGAAAATGCCAAAATCAAATGTGGTTATGCACACTTTGAAGCACTGGGTGATGACGTGAAGTTTACGGTATCTAATTCGATGGATGAGTTTTCAAGTAGGTATGCGTGAGCATTGTTAATTCACAGTTTTTGAAATGAACGATTTTAAAAGGAAGTCAAAATGAAACTTGGGCTGGATCTGGAGAACTGTTATGGCATCAATAAACTGGTGCAGGAGTTAGACTTTACCAGAATTGATGGCGTTGACGGCGTGTGCTCTTTGTATGCGCCCAATGGAACATTGAAAACCTCTCTGGCCAAGACACTAAAGGACATTGAAGACGACAGGAAGTCAAAGGACGTTATCTTTCCTGAGCGAGCAACGAAACGAGTTGTTACTTTAGATGGCCAGCCAGTTGATGCTGGCCAAATAATGGTCATTAATTCATACGACGAAAGTTATAGCTCCAAGCAGGTTTCCACGCTATTGGTTAATGAGGCCCTAAAGCGTGACTATGATGAAGCCCTAAAAGAAGTCGATGATAAAAGAGCCCTGCTAATAAAAGAGTTGGCAAAGTCATCAGGAAAGCAGAACAAAGCGATTCCGGAGTTGATCTGTGAAGCATTTGATCGGCCGGAAAAGGAGTTTCTTGACCTGTTGGCTGAATTGAAGCTTCAGGCTGCGCAAGATTATTCTAGTTTTGCCGAGTTTAAGTATGGAGATCTTTTTAATCCAAAGGTTCTGGATCTCGCTGCTACAGAGAGTTTCGAGCAGGAGTTGACTGGTTATGTGGAAACCTATGAAAAACTCATTAGCGAATCAGCGGTTTTGTCGAGGAGTTTCAATCACCAGAAAGCGGGAACTGTTTCTAAAAGCCTCTCCGATACAGGCTTCTTTGATGCATCTCATAGCGTCAATCTTTCAATTAATGGCCAAAAGCAAGAAGTAACTTCCAAAGACCGTTTAAATGAAATTCTGCAGGAAGAGCAGAATAAGGTTTTTCAGAATCCCGAACTGAAAGAAAAATTTAGCAAGGTCGATAAAAAGCTAACCACAAAAGAGACTCATGCCTTTCGAGATTTTATTTCAGAACACCAAGAGCTATTGCCGGAATATAAGGACGTAAAGGGCTTCAAGAAAAAGCTGATTACAGGCTATCTTCAATCACACCAATCAGTTTGGGATGACCTTGTCTCAACCTACAAGTCGAATCAGGAAAAAGTTAAATACATTATTGATCAAGCGAAGCAGCAGGAAACGATTTGGAAGGGCGTTGTCGATATATTCAACAAGCGATTTTCCGTTCCGTTCAAGCTTAGGGTGGACAATCAGGATGATGTCATTCTTAATAACGCTGCCCCATCTATCGAGTTTGACTTTGATGATGGTCGCGGTGGTCAGCAGCAGGTTAAACATGAAACCTTGCTTGATACTCTAAGCCAAGGCGAGAAACGTGCACTTTACATCCTGAATGTTCTTTTTGAAATTGAAGCTAAAAAGAACGCAGGCGCACCGATATTGATCGTCATAGACGATATTGCCGACTCCTTTGATTACAAAAATAAGTATGCAATCGTTGAGTACCTTCGTGATATTGCTCAGGTTACACATTTCTACCTTTTGATTCTTACGCATAACTTCGATTTTCATAGAATTGTAGGTGGTCGAATAATTGGAAGCAGAAATCGCGTTGCGCGCAATAGGCGAATGCTGGCTACTAAGACATCGACGGAAATAAAACTTAATCCTGAAAAGTACCAGAATGATGTATTCGTCGCTTGGAAGCGAGATATGCATCAAAATGAGCATTACATGCTAGCCAGTATTCCATTTGTTAGAAACCTCGCTGAATACTGTGGGTACGATGCCCATTACTTAACACTGACATCACTGCTTCATCTAAAGGCAAATAGTCAAAACATCACGGTGCAGGAATTACAAGATATATATCGAGCTGTACTTGTAGATAAGCCTGCCTTGATCCTGCCAGATACTACATCACGTGTGATTGACAAGATATTTCAGAAGGCAGACGTATTATCAAGCGCTGCGCATGAGTCACCTGAGCTTGAATCCAAAGTTATTGTTGCAATGGCTATCCGGCTGAAAGCAGAGCAATTCATGATTGCCCAGATTAATGACCAAGCATTTGTAGATAGTATCGAATCTAATCAGACACGAGAGCTGTTTGATAAGTATGTTGAAATGCTTCCAGGTCACACAGGCATCATACGCTTACTGGATCAAGTAAATTTGATGACACCAGAAAACATACATTTGAACTCATTTATGTATGAGCCAATCCTTGATATGTCTGCTCATCGTCTTTATACCTTGTACAATGAGGTGAAACAGCTTGGAAACTAATGGCAACGTCTCATTCTGAAGTCAACAATAGAGATGACGTGCAGGATGACAAGGTGGTGACAAAATTACACAAATGTCACCACTTAGATTGGTAATCTATGGACAAATCGGAAATCGCCTACGATACAGAGAAATTCAGGCCTAAAGCCGTTGTCACCAGTGATGAATGTTACGGGTGGTGTGGCGCCGGTGGCATGGTGATTGCTTGTGCGAATGTACTGATAAATCAAGGCTATAATCCACAAAAGCACATGATAGCGGTGTGTACGGATATTGATGAGGTCGCAGCGAGAATGTGTTATCTGCAATTGGCGTTGTTGGGGGTTCCGGCGATAGTCAATATTGGTAATAGCTTAACCTTGGAAGTTCGTCAAACGCTGTATACGCCGATGCTGATGTTAAATCCCTTGCGCTTTAAATCCTTCTTACACGCTTAATTCTCAAGAGGGGGATTTCCTCTCTTTTTTTGCGCCCTGCGGTTTTCTCCTGGCATCGAACCAGGAGAAAACCGAACGCCCGTTATCCACATTACCCACAATCGGTGCGGGTTCCCCGTACACTCCCGTTCGCCCCACTGTTGAGGGTGGGGCTCACTGGCTCACCTCATGTGGATAATGTGGATAACGGGCTTTAAGGTCAACGGCAGCGCCTTTTTACGCTCACGCGTGGCGCAAATGGCAGGTAGGCAAGCTCCCTTTGGGAGCTGCGCCTGATTGACCGCTTAACCTTGTTAAGCTCAAAGGGCGACTTGCGGTTCGACGGTCTCACCGCAAGTCGGGGCTCGTCATTTTCAGCTACTGTGTTGTTCCTCTTTCGTCAAGTCCCTCCGCTCGAGCTTAAACATAGATTCCACTCGTCATCCAGCAAGCGTAAAGTGCACTCCAGCAAAATTCTTGCCGCTGCGCTTTCCAACAATTTTGCCTCCGCCCTTGCTTCCTTCCTCATTTCATCTATGTACGCCCTTTGCAGCGGAGGAACTCAACGAAAGAAATCATTAACACAGAGGAGGTCTCAAAAATGTCATCACATCAAAACCTTGCAGCTCCAGAATCTAACGAAAGAAAGGGAAAAGACGAAACTGTCATTACGGCTATAACGGTGAAAACGCCGCAAGCTCGCTTAAGGTTTTTACCTGCCAAGTTGGGAAGGTATTATCTTGTCTTTGAAAATGCGATTTATCACTGGATGAATCGACATGCCGTTACTTATCACGGCGGGTACTGGGAATTTTATCAACTGTCGAATGGTGGCTTTTATTTGCAACCGCCAAAAAACTATATGCTTAACTCCCCAAATGGTTTTTGTGGGGAAGTGAACGCTCAAGAAGCGGGGATTATTGTCTGTTTAATCCTGTTAAGTCATTTTTCATTTATCACTCATGAAAAAGGACATCAGGAAGATTGTGAGCGTATTTCTGCTTGTTTTCATCAATTGTGAGATTTTGTTTTAACATTATCCCTTGAATCACAAACCAAAATATTCAACGCGATTGATTAATCAATTCCTGCGCAAGCCTTTGGCTTGCGCTTAATTACATGTCGGGGATCTATTTGTGCGTAGTCAATAAATAACAAATATTATCTATGAAATAATGAATATTGCCAGTATCACATTCTTGTAGAGAAAAAACGAAAACAAGAGGCCAATATATTGAATAAGGCTGAATCGCTATTTTTATCTAAATCCTTTTCAGTGTGATAAATCAAACACTTCAAACTATTTATCGATTCATGTAGTTTCGTTTGTAAGAGGGATGTAACTTGAAATAATAGTCGAGTGGATTTAAAAAGAAATATTCTAATATTTAACTTCTTAATTTTAACTGATCATCATGGTTCTTGTTATCTTTATTCGATAGATGAAGAAGTGGGTTACATGGTTAATAAGCATGAAGTCTATCAATCTTATTTTGTTTATGGTGGTGTTAATTGCGTTTTTTTATCACGAACTTTAACGTTATTGAAAATGTTATTCCATATCACATTGAATATATTTTCATTGAAAATACTATGTAATAAAAAAGTTTTTTATCGGTAAAAAGAAAGTTTGTTTGTGGGGAGGGTAGGTGTTTAGTTGATGTCTTTGAATAGTGAGGTCGTTTATCGGTAAATGATCTGTTTATTATTAAAAAGGGAACGCGCTCGAAAGCGCGTTTTTTTGATATTAATACACATGCACCAATTAATATCAGAGGTCATTATAATGGATTAATGAAAATAAACAATATCACGATGACTTCTTTTTTAACGCCAGATAAATATGATAGACTTCGTTAGCATACTTGTATCTTTTTTGTTCTTGTTTAATCGTTTTTTTAATCCCGCATTATATGCTCCAAAACCTTACAAAACATCACCTTGTATTTTTATAAACTTTGCTAGATAGTAAGCACCGGTATAAATATTTAGACAGGGATCATCTCTTAATTGTTGTTCTGTAATACCAAATCGAGCCAATTCATTAAAATTCTGTGAATGAATTTGCATTAATCCAATAGCATAACTAGATGGAGATACGTAATTAATCGCATTTGGCTTAAATGCACTTTCTCGATAAGCGATCGCCCGTAATAAGTCAGCATCCAATTGATAGTCTCTTGCGGCATTATTGAAGCAATCTTTGGCAAAGATAGTGGATGTATAAAGCATAAGTATCGTTATTATCCATTTTTGCATAATGGTCGAACCTATTGTTATTTTGTTTCGTGCTAACACGAGCGGGATTTTTATTTAAAATTCGGAATACATTTTATTTCGAGCCTACACAAACGCCAAGCATTAAATTGCGCTCCTCAGAAGAAAAGATTTCACACCCCACGCAAAATTTCATTTTGCAAGAATTTACTGTTAAATCATGGTGTTAATTAAATGTAAATGCGTAGAAATTTTAAAACTCTTTGTGTTAAGTGCTAAAAGAGTGCTTAAATGTGGCTAAGTTAGTGCTGTTTTGTGGCTATCTTGTGGCTAAGTAAATTAAAACAATAAGCTATGAATCACGGTGCTTTATCTGTGCCGTGAAATAAGCACTGAGTGAGTGCTGAAAATATTTAGAATTAGCACTTCTAAAGCACTAAAAATATGATACTATCGATTTTTATAGGCACTCAATTAGCACTCAAATAAATAGGTTAAATAAATGGCAAGACAAAACGTATATATGTCACAAAAAGTTTATGATGCAATTAGAACTATTGTTGATGAACGGCGAGCAGATGGCGCAAGCCATGCAGACGCAAATATGTCGAGCGTCTGTTCAGAAATGCTGGATATTGGCGTTCGTGTCACGATGAATTTAAAAAAGAAGGCTGATGAAACAGATGATGAAGGAATGACATGGGAAGAGCTTTATAAAAAGCAAATGTTAGAGGACTCAGCAAAAACACGACAGTGTATTCAAATGATTTTTCAGATGTTATTTAATATTAATGAAATAAAAGAAGATAGTCGTTATGATTTTAGAGAAGGAATTGCAGAGATGAAAAAGGAAACTGAAAGGCTGGTAGAACAATTTTTTAATATTAATGATAAGTGATATTATTTATGAAAATATTTACATAAAATCCCATAGTGCATGCTCCTTTGATTGACAGTAATATCTACTCATCGAGTTGTATCCCTAATGCCAATATAACAAAAAATCTAGGTATGGTTAAAATAGTCATATCTGAAAATTGGGATAAATTCAAAAATGAAGATGAAGTAGCAAAGGTAGAGCTAATAACTCTAACTCAAGAAAAAGGAGGGAATGCAATAATTAATTTCAAATACGAAACCGGGTCATTTCAAAGAACAGGAAGTGGTAGCGTTTCAAGTTATATAATTGCATATGGAGATGCGGTTTTTATTGAATATAACGATTGATTTTATCTGTAAATATAGGTATATTTATCTTAAGTAATTTTAATTGCTCGATTAAAATTTAAGAATCGCCCAATAAAGGAGTTGAGACCTCCCTTATTGAGCTAAACACATAACCTAGACTCAAGGAGATGGTTACATGTCTACTCATGATCCTATTGATCTCGATGCGATAAAACAAGCGGTTTTTCGAGAATACCTACCTGATTTTTTAAATAGCGTATATTTTTGGTTGATTCTTGACCAAAGTGGTCAAGTTCTATCCTGTAGCTCTCCTGAAAAGCTTCATTCAATTCTAAACTCACTGAAAATTCCTAAAAAAGAAAAGCGTTTTAATATTTCATCGATTGAATTAGTTAAGCATCAGTTATATCCAATTGCTATTGCAATGGATGTTATTGACCTTGTATTTTCTCATGAAGGTAATATTATTAATTTGAAAATATATGATTACATGGAAAATACCAATATTAAATTTAGAGTTTTCAATTCTGAATTCTTTATAAGAAAAGATAGTTTTTATAATCAACTGGATTTTTTATCTTCAATAAAAAGATTAAAAGAGATAAACCCCTTGGAATTACTAACTAGTACTGAATGGACTGTTGCATGGCTAGTTATTCACGGATTAACTAATCCAGAAGTTGCTAAAATAATGAAACGAAGTAATGAAACTATAAAAGAACATGTTAGTAGAATACTTGGTGCAAGTAGATTGCGTGTTTTTAATCGTTATTTATTATCAGATATTGCGTTTCAACTTAATTGGGACTGTTTTGTTCCATTATCTATTTTAGAAAAATACCAGGAGAATACCCCCCGAGTCGGGTGGTTTACAGACTAATTTTTTTATATATGATAATTTCATGGTTAAGAGAAATGAGGATTCCATGAAAGAAAAAGAATATAAGGCGGTCACAATAAGTGTACCGATTAGTGCTGAAACAAATCGTTTATTAACTGAATCCGCTAAGCGCGCACGACGTTCTAAAAAAGTCGAAGCAGTTATACGATTATCAGATCATTTACGACTTGTTGAACATATTGAAGGAAATTACCAAGAGTTATTAATTAAATATTAATTTACTCTATTACTGAGTTTATTCCATTTTGGTTTTTATTTTTGTTGATTACACACAGCAATGGGATCGCTTTGCCTAAAAAATGGCAGTGTACACCTGGGGCGGTAGCTTTACCCAAAGCCAGGGAAAATTACCGCGTTTTATTTCTTACTTTTTATATGTGTTATTTACACATTAATTAAGTAGGGAATAAAGCGAGCTAATAAGCTCTTATTGAAGTAGATAATTATTTATTTACGTAACCATTGGCATTTATTTAATTAAAAAGGAAAGACTATGAGTCAAATTGCTATTGATTCACCGGTAACCAAGCGCAAGGGGATCTTCTCACGTGCATGGAGCGCCTTAAATACGAAAACGGCAAAATCCCTCTATAAATATGTGGCTGCGCCCTTAGTGTTATGGATGGCTGCTCGTGGGTTTGCGCAAGCGGCTGACTTAGCCAAAGAAGGGGTACAGGACGCAGGGGATACGTTTGGTAGTGGTTCCTCCGTCATGTATTACATCATGATCGCCGAAGCGATTTTGATTTTCCTGGCGTTCATGAAAACACAAAACCCCGCGTTATTACTGCTGATCCCGGTGTTCATCGTAGGGACTAAAATTGTGTTTGGTTTAATTGGTGGTGCGCCATCCGGTACACCGTAATAAAGGATAATTTTGATGGAAGATGAACGTGCAGCACGTTTTCTTTTTCCTCAGACATTATCTCAGCAAGGCGGTATTCTTCCCTTACCCAATGATGAAGCCGCTGTTCTCATAAGCCCCATGTTATGGGGCTTTTATGAAGGACAAGAAATAGCCGGTCTTGTGGCTGGCGCGTTGCTCTGGTATGCACTGAGGTATTTTAAAAAAGGGCGGGGCAGTCTCTGGTTACTGAACGCCTGTTATTGGTATTTACCCGCCTACTGTTTTAAAAGCATTTACAAAACTCTCCCTGAATCCGCGTTCAGACTCTATTTAAAGTAAGGAAGGAGGCTGCATGAAACTGAGCGCAGCAAAGTCCGCCACAAAATACACCTCGTTACTGTTTGTCTCTCTCACCTTTATGTTGGGCTTGAGTTTAACGGGCAATATTTTTGCGTGGCTACGATTAGATGATTTATTAAACAGTCGACAAGAAACATACATTCCGATGTTTTTCGACACCCCCTTTACCTTGACGCGTTCACACGCGGATGCGAACTACCTTGAGTCAGTGGCGCAGTCACTGATTTATCTGCGTTACAACGTCAGCCCTGAATCCGTGAAAGCCAATCACCAATCGCTACTGCGATATGTGAGTAAAGAGTCTCGCCCTGAAATGCAAGATGTCTTGGTTCTTGAAGCTAAAGAGGTGATTGCCAACAACGTGACGTCCGCATTTTACCTGTCAAAAATGGAAGTCTACCCCGTTGATGGCATTGTCGACATTCAAGGTGAGCTGAAAACGTGGATTGGTAAGCGTGAAGCGTTGCCCGAGTCCAAAAAAGTTCGATTGCATGTGAAATATCAAAACGGCATAACCGAGGTCATCAGTTTCGAGGACATCATTGATGAAAACAAACCGTAACAAGGTGATGGGGACACTGTTAGCGTTGTTCATTAGCAGTGTTTTGCATCCCGCCAGTGCTGAACCTGTCGCCCAGCTTCCCACCAAAATTCCCGTGTCGCCGGATGCACAAGTGAAAGTGGAATTCAGTAACAGTGAACCCAATCTCTTGGTGGTGCCAGGGGACAGAGTGGTGGGTATCGATAGTGCGCAAGGGATGTTTATTAACGGTAATAATAAAGGCACTGCAGGGATTGCGAATGGTGGCGTCGTCTTAATGACGGCACAAACGACGCCGTTCACGTTTTATGTCAGAACTGCAGGGGGATTAACCGTTTCTGTCGTGGCGGTGCCGAAAAAACGCGATGGTCGTGTACTGCAATTGATATCCAACAAACCGGCACCACAGGTCGCAGCGAAACGCTGGGAGCGTTCATTACCGTACCCTCAAATGCTGATTGAACTGCACAAAGCTTTACTCAATGGTGAGCTGCCGAACGGGTTTGTTGAGGCGCCCGTGATTGCGGTGCCTAACTTTCAGTTGCCGTCAGGGTATGCCGTTTCAGCCGATACCATGTGGAATGGGGGCGGTTTGCGGGTGTATCAGTTGCATGTGCGTAATACCAGTTCTGTGGCAAAACCCCTGTCAGAGCGTTTATTCAATCAATCCGGTGTTCGTTCTGTGGTGATTTACCCTTACAGTGAAACTGTCTTGGCGGGGGCGACGGCGACTGTCTGGTTGACGGTGAGTAATGAGGTGGATAATGGCCAACATTAATGTGAAAGCAAAACGCAAACAGACAGTGATTTTTGTGTTACTCGCGCTGGGTTTATCGGGTGTCGGTGCGGCCGCGTGGTACATGAGCTTACCGCCTGCGCCCAAAAAATCGGTTTCACAACAAGCCAGACCCGCGCCGAACATGACTGGCGTAGTCTCTTCCACCTTTGATAAGAATGTCGGTAAATCTGCGATGGCAGATTTGCAGTCAACGGCATCCCAAGTGGATAAGAAGATGAAGCAGGTGGATGCGCGGATTGCGAAGCTAGAGCAGGAAAATAAAGCCTATCGCGACAAAATTGAGCAGCAGGATAAAGATTTAACGACATTGCAAGACCAATTAACGGACATGAGTAATGGGATGATCCACGGTGATAACGCATTACCGCCTCTACCACAGTCATTGCCTGTCGGGCAAGTTCCCACATTAAATACGGGACCGAATCAACCGATTATTCCGCCGCCAACCCAGTTTTATCCCGCAGGGCAATACCCTATCGGGCAACCCCAAATCAATATTAATCCTGTCTTGAAGCAAGATTTGGAATCTATGACCTTTGAGTATGAGGGAGACAACGTTCGCGTGGAACTGCCGCCACTGCCTTATATTCCGTCAGGCAGTTTTGCCAAAGCGAGTGTCATTGAAGGGGCCGATGCAAATGCGTCGGTCACGGGAAACAGTAACCCTTCTCCGATGCAATTTCGTCTGATTGGTAAACTCATCATGCCGAATGATGAAGAATACGACCTGAGTGGTTGTGCGGTGACAGCGGGGGTGTATGGGGATATTTCCAGTGAGCGAGGATTAGTTCGCACCGATCGATTATCCTGCAAGTTGTTAGGGCATACCGTCGATATGCCGTTTAAAGGGCATGTGTCTTTTATGGGGAAAAACGGGATTAAAGGCGAACCGGTTATTCGCAATGGCCAATTGGTTGGGTATGCCTTTGCCGGCGGGTTTATTGATGCACTGGGTTCTGGGATTTCTCAAGTGGGTTCCACTTCTGTCGGGATGGGGGCCAGTAACACGACCTCGTTTGGTGATGTGGCGCGGGGTGGTGTCGGGGGCGGGGTGCAGCAGTCAGGCAAAATGGTGTCAGAGTATTTAATTAAACGGGCTGAGCAATATCACCCTGTGATACCGATTGGCGCTGGGGTTGAAGTGACGGTCGTTTTCCAAGAAGGCTTTCAACTGAAATTCATCGAAGAGATGAATAAAGCGAAAAAAGGTCATTCAGAATCACCCACGCTCAAAGAGTCCGTCAATAATGGGATTTCCGTTTCTAAACAGGTGCTTGAACGCATTTCACTGGGCGATACCGTGCCTACAGGTACATCATCGCAATAAATTGTGAGGGTCAGGCCGTTCTGACCTTTTCATCCACCTTTCGCATTCAGGTCGTATTGATGAAAAAGCCAATCCAATTCTTAAAACTCAATCTGTCTATGCCGGTGTTGTCGATAACGTTATTGACCATTCTACCTGCATTGCTGTTTGTCTGTGTCAACGTCAGTTGGGATACGGTGCTCTTTTTAGCCGTTTACAGCACCTTGAGTATTTGGGTTGTGCAAGTTTTGAGTGCAGAACACCAGGGGCATTAACATCATGGAAAAATGGTATTTGTTGTATTGCAAAACAGGGCAAGATTTACGGGCGATTGAACACCTTGAACGTCAAGGTGTGAACTGTTTTTCTCCGCGTTATGAGGCGGAGAAAATGGTGAGAAACCGCAAACGGAAAGTGATGGAACCCTTATTTCCAAACTATTTATTTGTGAAGTTCGATTATGAATTTATTCACTTCTCAACCATTAACTCAACGCGGGGGGTAAATTACTTTGTGCGCTTTGGCAAATTACCGGTATTGGTTCCCGATGAAATTATTGCGTCACTGATGGTGCCGAACTTCATGAAAGAGGTGAGTGAGCAACTCCCGCAAAAAGGGGATGAAGTAGTCATCTATGATGGTGTTTATCAAGGTGTACGAGCCATTTACAGTGAACCGAATGGGGAAGCGCGTTCGGTATTACTGCTTAACATTCTCAACCGGGAAGTCCCTAAAATTGTCGATAACCGTAATTTCGAGACGATTAAATAATTATTTCAACACCATTACTACCTCATCGTATCATTTGTTACTTGGCTCATATCGAATTAATGCAACATCATGATCCTGAAACCTATGCACGATACAAAAGATTAATGCAGCAATTGGGGATTATGCCTCAGCCGTAGTCAAATTTCCTCGCAGTCATTCTTTTTTCAAACTCTGTATTCAATAAGGTTCATTTTATGAAAAAACTCCTAGTTCTAGGCGCATTAACCCTGCTCGCCGGTTGTACGGCGGGTATGAAAGATTCCTTTGATTGTAATACCACCGCGCAAGACAGCTGCATGACCATGGAAGAGGCCAATCAACGCGCCTCAGCGCAAACGTCTCCCCTTGGAAAATCACAGACGTTAGGAGGGACAACGCAAAAGCGAGCAGAATTGCCGCGGTTAGCGCCGTTGGCAACCCCCATTGTGCCGATGACGACCACCGCACTGGCACGTCCGGTGAAACCGGTTGAGACAAAAAATTCCGTTGCTCAGGCGTCGGTCTCATCCTTGGGAGCCTTTGCGCATTCCGCACCACCGGTGAAAAAAGTGGCATCCTCGATGCCAGTCATCACTGACACTTCAACCCCGTGGGGGGCTTGGGGGGATATTGGTATGGCGCCACCTCAACGATTACCGACGTCAACGGCCCGTTTATGGGTCGCCCCGTGGGTTGATGAGCACGATAATTTATATCAACCTGCCGTGGTGTCCTTTGTGGTCAAAGACGGTGAGTGGAGGGCGCAGTAATCATGAACGAAAAACGCAGTTTACTGGATAAGTTAGTCGCCCCGTTCTTACCCAATAAAAAAGAGATTGCTTTTGATGACGAACCGCAACCACTGAGCCTGCAAGAAGCGCTATTAAAGAACCTCTTTACCAGTTGGCGTGACACGGATGGCAACAAACGCGCGGAAGAAGCACTGGAGGACATGGATTACCCGTCGTTTTGTAGCATGTTGCCGTATCGTCATTACGATGAAAAATCGGGGTTATTTATTAATAAGTCCACCATTGGCTTTGCCTTGGAGTGTACGCCACTGATTGGGGCCAACGATAAAATAGTGGACGCGTTGGATTACTTTTTACGTAACAAGCTACCACGCAAAATCCCGCTCACGGTGTTATTGCTTGGCAGTAAATGTGTGAGCAATCTTCTCGATTATGGGCTGAAGGACTTTGGGTGGCAGGGGGAGATGGCCTCTCAATTTAATCATATCACTCGCGCTTTCTATGAGCGCGGCGCATTGCAAGGCTTTAATAATAAGCTCGATTTGCCTTTATCCTTACGTAATTATCGCTTGTTTATTATCTACGCGGAAGAGCATAAAAAAGCCGACGTCATTACCTTGCAAAAGGTCAATCAAACCTTGAGTGTGGTACAGCAATCACTGGCGGCGGCGGAACTGTATGCCAATCAGTTGAATGAAAAACAGTTACTGCAAGTGGTTCGTGAACTCAGTAACTTTAAGCATGACCAGATTACCTTGCCGAGTGCCGAGGTTGACCCTTACGAATCCTTGAATGAGCAATGTGCAGACCGCTCTCTGACGTTGGAAATCCGCCCCGATGCCATTCATCAGACACTATCGACCGCGCGAGGGCAAAAGAGTAAAACGCGCATTTTAAACTACATGCTGGAGAAAAACCCGACCCAGTTTGCCTTGTGGCAAGCGGGGGATAATCTTAGCAATTTGCTTGACCCCGCATCCACCGTTGCATGTCCCTTTGCCATCAGCATGACGGTGTATGTGGAAGATTTGGTCAAAATCCAGAATGAGGCAAAGAGTAAATTTGTCGCCAATAACGGGCGGGCCAACTCCAAGTACGTGAACTGGGTGCCAGGGGTGAAGAAAAAAGCCAAAGAGTGGGGGGAGTTACGTGAAGGATTGGACGCCAATCAAATTGCCTTAGCGCGTTTCAGTTACGGTATCACCTTATTTTGTGAGGATGATGATGACAAAGCGCTGAAAGCCGAAATGGTGTTAGTGAACACCTACACTACCAATAAGTTAACCTTGTGTCCCCCGACGTTCATGCAACTGCGTAATTACCTCGCCATGTTCCCCTTTGTGATGCAAGAGGGGTTATGGGGGGACATGGTGCGCTCCGGTGGCACCTTGCGGGCGAAGACTTTTAATGTGGCCAATTTAATGCCCGTGGTGGCCGATAACCGAATTTGTCAAAGTGGTTTACCCATACCGTCGTACCGCCATCAGTTGTCCTACTTGGATATCTTTGATCAAACGTCGGGTCTCGGTAATGACAACTACAACATGGCGGTGTGCGGAACGTCGGGAGGCGGTAAATCGTTTTTAATTCAAGCGATGATCCGCCAAGTGTTGGACAGTGGGGGTTGGGCGTATGTGCTGGACATGGGGGATTCGTACAAAGAGTTATGCCGCAGTTTAGGTGGGGTCTATGTTGATGCTCGAGATCTGAAATTCAACCCGTTTGCTGGCGTGGTCAATATTAAGGAAGCGGCCGAAAGTATCCGTGACTTGTTATTAGTGCTCACCAACCCGTCAGGGGATATGGATGACACCTCTAAATCCATCTTACTGAATGCGGTGCAAGAGGTGTGGGAAGGTAAAGCGCCGAGTGGTCACAAAGGCAATGAGGTGCTGATTGATGATGTTCAAGCGTATCTTAAGGCCCAAATCGATGGCGCTTACTTTGATCCACAAAGTACGGTGCGCAATAAAATGCAAGAAATTGTGGTCTCCTTGCAGAAATACACCACCCAAGGGATTTACGGTGAGTATTTCAACAGTGATAAACCCGCACTGAATGAGCAGGTACGTTTTACGGTACTGGAAATGGGCGGCTTACAAAACAAGCCTGACCTGCTTGCCGCAGTCATGTTCTCGATGATGATCTTCATTGAACAGCGTATGTACCTTTCTCCGCGTAACGTGAAAAAAGTCGCCATTATCGATGAAGGCTGGAAATTGCTGGATAACAAAAGCAGCTTTGTCGGTGACTTTATTGAAGGCGGTTATCGTACCGCCCGTAAATACTACGGCGCGTACATTACCATCTCGCAAGGGATTGAAGACTTTGATGGGGACATGGCCAGTGCTGCTGCTAAGGCGGCGTGGAGTAACTCATCGTTCAAAATTATCTTGCGGCAAAACATGGAAGCCTTTCGAAAATACAACCAGAAAAACCCTGACCAGTTCAGCCCCGTGGAGCGTGCGGTAATCGAAGGTTTCCCGTCCGCCAAAGATGCGCATTTCAGTGCCTTTATGTTGCGAATTTCGGGACGTTCGTCGTATCACCGGCTCATTACCGACCCGATTAGTCGTGCCTTGTTCTCCACCGACGGTAAAGACTTTGAATTCCGTGAAGAAAAAGCCGCTGAAGGCTTGAGTCAACAAGCATCCTTATTGGCATTAGCTAATCATAAATTCCCGCAAGAAATGGAGAGGTTATCTCAATGGCAAATTCAAACACGGCATTAATCGAAAAGCCCGCCACGGCAATTTCACCTCGCCGCAAGCGTCGTCAACGCGAATGCCTAAAAGCGGTGTGCTTTTTTATGTTAATTGGACTGGGGCTCAGTGTCGCGGTGTCGGTGTTCGTGATGCGTACCTTATCCCCCGTCACGGTCACGTTCGATATGACCGATACCGTCAACCAATATCAGCAGCAAATGGCCCAGCAATTTAATGCCGAAAACTCGCTGAGTGAACAACAAATCGCGCAAGCGACACAGCGATTTCAGGTGGCGTTAAGTGAAAGCCTGTCTGAATACCAAGTGCAGCACCGCGCCCTGATTTTAGTGACGCCCGCCGTGGTGATGGGCGCGGACGATATTACCGTCGATATTCAGGCGGCGATAGCCAGCAAAATGGCGCAATAGGGGGGGGCATGAAGCGATTACGGCAATTCTCTCTTGCGCTCTTGCTGTGCGTTCCTTGCATTGGGGGGGCAAAGGATTTAGGCGTATGGGGTGATGTGTATCCCGTGCAAGAACAAAGTATGTTGTCGTTTATTCAAGGTCGCCTCAAGCAGTTGGAAGCGACAGGGGAAATGGCTCAAATGCAACACGATTTTAAGGAACGGGTGATTGAAAACACCTTGCGACCGCCCCCGGTTGAGGGATTATTGACAGACACACAGCCACATACCCTGTGGTATGACCCCACTTTTACGGTGCAAGGGGATTATGCCGATCACCAAGGAACCGTATTTGCCCGTCAGGGTGACCGGATTAATCCGCTAAGTCATGTCGGACTGGGGCAAACGCTTTATTTTCTCGATGCCGATGATCCACGCCAAGTGGCCTGGATGAAGGCACAAACCCCACCGACGCTGCGCTACAAAGTCATTCTGACGAACGGCAACATCAAAACCGCGACACAACAGCTCAATACGCGCATTTACTTTGACCAAGCGGGCAGCTTAACGCAGCAACTTGGTATCCGGTACATTCCTGCCGTGGTCACACAGGAAGGCGATAAGCTGAGAATTGTCTCTGCACCGATGCAGGAGGGGCGTTAATGAAAGCTTGGTTAACCAGTTTATGTTTATTCGGGAGTATTTTCCTGTCTCCCCCCGTGAAGGCAGATGCATTGTGTGAGGGGAATTTTGTCAATCCGATCAGCGATATTTGTTGGGATTGTCTTTTTCCGATGACCATAGGGAAAGTGCCTGTGTTTCCAGGCATTGCCCCTGACACTGAAAATCCGTCCATGCCGATTCAAATTTGCCCGATGGGCATACTGTATCGCGTGGGATTGGCGATTGGCTATTGGGAGCCGTTTGCCATGACCGATGTGACACGGTCACCATATTGCATGGTGAATCTGGGGAGCTTTAACCTCAATGTGGGGAAAGCGGGAGGTGGAAAAGGGACACAAGATGAGCCTGCAACCCAAGGGGCATTCTACCATGTGCATTGGTACAAATACCCGCTGACATATTGGTTGAATATCATCACGTCGGTGGGTTGCTTAGAGCGAGGTGATATGGATATCGCCTATTTATCGGAGCTAGACCCCTTGTGGAATGACAGCTCGTTATCCTCCATCATTGCCCCTGAAGCTTTTGTGTTTGCAAATCCCATCGCGCAAGGTGCGTGTGCGGCGGATGCGATTGCCAGCATTGGCAGTAAGCCGCTCAATGCCCTTTTTTGGTGTGCCGGCTCTCAGGGCAGTATGTATCCGTTTACGGGCTATACCTCGAATCAATTTAGTCCACAGGCCGCCTCCGTTTTATTGTCTGAACGCATGGCGTTCAAACTGCATCGGCAAGGGTTGGTGATGAACAGTGTCGGGAAAAATCAGGAAGTGTGTTACATGTACCCTTCTCCGATTATTCCCAAAGACCGCTATCGGTATCAAATGGTGAATATGCATCCTGATACCGCGCAGTGCCACCCGTTTGGTCGCTCGGTGATGCGTTGGCAAGCTGGCTATGCATCGCCCAACAGTCGCCAAAACTTTGGGTATCTCATCTGGCGTAAACGTAACTGCGTTTTCCTCTAACGCGAGGTTCTTATCATGAAATCCCTTTTATTTTTGTTCGCAAGCGTTCTGCTTGCGCCGACTTGTCATGCCTTAACGGATGACCAACAGTTCTTAGAATCTTTACGAGACCAAAGCGTGAGTGCGCTTGAAGGCGCTAGCGTATCACCGGATGATCAGGCGTTTTTAGAGACGTTGCGTGCGCAACCGTCTTCGGTGGTTGCACCGCAGAGTGAGCCTCAGCGACTGGATTTACCGTCGCCATCGATACCCACGCCACCGCCTGCGGCACAAGTTAACGGGATATCGGCAAAGAACCAAGCCTGGATCAACGACATTCTGGCGAAACAAAAACAGTCGCAACAAGAGGCTCAAAACGAGGCACAAGTAAAAGCGCAACAAGACAGTCCGTTTGTGTATTTTGTCTCGTTTTCCATTCCTGAAGCGGCACTCAAACAGATGTTACCGGAAGCCAATCGACTGAATATTCCCAGTGTCATTAATGGCTTAATCGATAATGACTTTCGAAAAACGGCCAGTACGGTGTTTGAATTGACCAAAGACAGCGGGGATGGCGGGGTGCAGATTGACCCTAACGTTTTTGCTCAGTATGGCATTACGCAAGTGCCTGCACTGGTGCTTCGGTGTGAGCAAGGGTTTGATGTGCTGTATGGCAACGTGCACCTTCGCACCGCGATTGAACGTATGGCGTCATCGGGCGATTGCCAGCAAGTGGCACAACAGTGGCTTCACGCCCAGGAGACGCCATGAATCTACGATTGATAGTACTCAGTTGCTTATTATTGACTGCCCTCAGTCCCGCTGCGGATGACTATAACGCGGGCTCGCAATTTGCCAGTGGGCTGAAAAATCAAGGGGCAAACACCCTCAGCAACACTAAACCGAATGAGATTATCCCCAATTATACCCCGAACCCGTCAGAGAGTGGGTATTACGGGGGCGTGACCTCGGGAGCCGCGTCGGGGTTGGAAAACGCGGGCATGAAAGCCATGACGGGATCGGATGCCGGTAAAACCACCACGGAAGTGATGAAACATCGCCCGCCTGACAAGTTGGATTTGGAGGCACCCTTTTTGAAAGCAGGGTTAGACATGCGCGATAAAGCCGAGTCGGAAAGTGGTCACATTACCGTGCCGTGTCAGGATGTGACGGTGGATAAAACGGAAATCACCACCCATCAATGCGAGCGTGTCCCCGCTGCCAGTTTAGCTTGTACGCGTACGGCCAAAATTACGTGGGAAGAGGTAGAAAGGTGGGAGACGCGTACCGTGACAATTTTGCCTCATCAATTTGTGTTTCGAAAAGGTGGAGGTAGTCGAAACAGCTATTTTACCTTTGAATTTCGTTCTCCGATAAGCGGGGTTATCCAAACAGGGACACTCAATATTTGGGTTCAAGATGGGACGTTGTTTAACCGGATAGGGGAGTTTATGAAGACGTCCATCAAGTTCTGGAAAAGTGAAATCAAAACACTGAATGCGCACGGAATAGAGCTGCAGGAAAATACGGTGGTGTCGAGCGGGCAATTTTCGGGGAGCGGTGCGTGGGCGGGTAAAATTACCGATGCAATAGTGGGCCGTTTTCAAGGTAGATCGGCAACGTTAACATTGACCTTGACGGTATTGGTGAAGACAAAAGTTCCATCGCCAAAAATTGAATGGGTAGAGCATTGCCCGTTTGATAAGTCTGAAGAAGTCAAAATTGAGAGCCAATGTACTGAAAAAGGCGGTACAAAAACGGTCACGGTGGGCGGTAAACAGTACGATGTGTACAGTGAGTGTTGGCAATACACCGATTATTACGCCAAGCAAGCGGCTGACAGAGGCAGTTGCGGGGAGTATATGGACAATCCGGCGTGTACAGTGGTCAAAACGGTGTGTACGGAATCAGTCGCTGGAACGTGTTTGCGTGAACAGGCGGTCTTTTCCTGTCAAAAAGGGTTGAGTGGTACGGGGAAAATGTGCGGCGTCGAACTCGTTTGTGCCAGTGGTGAGTGTGACCAAATTAAGAACGACAAGGCCAACAGCTTTCAAAAAGCGGTGTCGGCGTTAGCCGCGGTGGCCGCCGCCGGTGAAGATGTGGCCGAACTCAATGATGTGAATGTGAGAGCCTTTACCGGAAAGCGGACCACTTGCCGCAAAGCGGCGGCAGGATTTAATAACTGCTGTAAAAGTGGCGGGTGGGGAAGCGATGTCGGTTTGGCACATTGTGACAGCGAAGAAAAGGCGCTCGGTAAAGCCAAGCAGAGAAAGCTCACTGTGTATGTCGGGTCGTATTGTTCCAATAACGTATTGGGCGTGTGTCTTCAGAAAAAAGAAGCCTACTGTTTGTTTGATAGTAAGCTGGCCAAAATTGTGCAAGAGCAAGGGCGGGCGGGGCAGCTGCGTATTGGTTTCGGCAGTGCCAAAAACAGCGATTGTCGGGGCATTACCGTCGATGAATTGCAAGCGATTAATTTTGACCGTCTGAACTTTGCTGATTTTTATGCGGACTTGGAATCCGGCTCAACCATTCCGGCCGACCAAGAATTGATTGACCGTGTGAAAGACCAGATAGCCAATAGTCTTCAAGGGCAAGGAGGTCAATGATGAAATGGACAATCTGTTATCTCACGCTGGGATTATGGGTGTCATTTCCGATAGTCGCGGCTGAAGTATCCACACAGACTCATACCTATGTGGATGAACCGATTGTCGGGTGGCACTGGTATAACGAGCCTCAACCGGAAGACGAGGACGAGGAGCCGCCACCCGAGCAAATCCCAGTTGCCAGTTTGTCGCCGACTTTGCAGAAAAAAGTGATGCAAGCGTTGACCCAAGAGGCGTTAGATACAGCCATCATGCAGCCGTCAGCGGAAAATGCCGCGAAATACATGGCGCTACAGCGTTTTTGGTTAGACCAGTCTGGGTTGTTTGAGCGTTCAGTGAAAAAAGCGCTGCTACACACGCCTTCCCTGGATTACAACTTAGAGCACAGTCATTACAACAGTACCGTGCCGTTACAGCTGTCACAGTTACAAGGAAAAGAGCGGGCGGCCATTACCCAACTGTCTGCACAATACGGTTTATTTCTGTTCTATCGCGGTAATGATCCTTTGGACAATCAACTCGCCAGCGTGGTTGATCAGTTTGCAAAACAGCACGATATCACGCTCATTCCGGTGTCGGTTGACGGCGTTCGCAGTCAATATTTACCACAAACACGGCCCGATACGGGGCAGGTTGCCAAAATGGGGATAACCCATTTTCCGGCGTTATTCTTGGTTGACCCGAAAAGTGAGCAATATCAACCGTTGGCGTATGGGTTTATGACACAAGATGCGTTGACCCGCCGGTTCTTAGAGATTGCCACTGACTTTACCCCTAATTATTAAGGAACACACAATGACTCAACCCACGTTTAAAGAACGCCTTATTGAGAACAGCTTAATTTATATCGGCATAACATTAATTTTTGCCTCCCTCATTTTTTACGGGTTGCTGCAGTATTTAGTGGCGATGCGCCAAGCCCTATTCAGTGAATCGACATTACAAACCCTGCAATTGATACAAGAAACGGGCATGGTGTTCATTTTTGCCTTGGGGGCGGCGTGCAGTTTGGCAGGCATGGTGTATGCCGTGGTGAAAGCCTGGCAGCGAATTAAAGCGCCCTCTGACTTTTCCGATGATGAGGTAAAACATTCATGAGAAAAGCCTTTCTATTAATCAGCTTATTGTGCTCAGCTGTCGTCAATGCCAGTGTGTTAGATGAGATTAAGGAACTTGAAGCCCATAAAGGTAGTAAGGTGATTGAGCAACCCTCTGTTATATCAGAAACGCCTGAACCTGTTGTTCCCATTACGCCAGAGGCGCGACCTTACCAACTCCCGAATGGCAAAGTGGTCAATTTGAATGATTATACCTTAGTACTGTTTATGCAATCACAATGTCCTTATTGCCACCAGTTTGACCCGCAGTTTGCCTTATTGTCTGCTCAAATGGGATTTAAGGTATTTCCTTATACTTTAGACGGACAGGGGGATATGGCCTTTCCCAATGCGATACCAGCCCCGCCAGAAGTGGTTCAAACATTTTTTGGAGGCGGATTGCAGGTGTTGACGCCGTCGGTTTTTTTAGTGGAGGTCAATACGTTAAAAACCTACCCACTGTTACAAGGACTCACGGATATGCAGGATGTAGTAAACCGTGTAAACAGTAACTTAATGTTAGCCACACAATGAATAAGGGAAAGTTGAAGGGTATTGCATGCCGTGTAATGCTAATGTAATATATTACACATTGTGTAATGTGGTGAATTCAATGATTAAATCGTTTAAACATAAAGGGTTGAAACAACTTTTTGAAAAGGGGAACACATCCGGTGTTCCAGCTCAAGATGCTGAACGGATCAACGACCGTTTACAAGCAATAGACACCGCTAACGATATTCGTGAATTAGACCGCCAAATTTACAAATTGCACCCACTGAAAGGTGACAGAGAAGGTTATTGGTCAATCACAGTGCGAGCGAATTGGCGCATTACTTTTCAATTCATCAATGGTGATGCTTACATCTTAAATTATGAGGATTATCACTAATGAGACAGTTTAAAATATCTCACCCAGGTGAAATTATTGCACGAGATTTGGCTGATATGGGGATCAGTGGTCGACGTTTTGCATTAAATATTGGTGTAACGCCAGCAACAGTTTCCCGTTTTTTATCAGGTAAAACGGCATTGACTCCCGCATTGGCAATCCGTATTGCTGCGGCATTAGGTAGTACGCCTGAATTTTGGTTACGTTTACAAAGTGCTTATGATTTACGCCAATTAGAAAATAAAATTGATACGTCCGATATTATCTTGTATGAAGAACCATCAGATAGCTCCGAAGGCATATCGAAACATTAAGGACGACCATAATAGCGTCGTTGTTCTCTTCTTTTTAATCTTTATTAATTAACCCACAATTCAATATAGTATGACAGGCTCCTTGTTTAATGAGCCTGTCAATAAATTCGTCTACATATTGGCAGTACAACAAA
Organism: Providencia sp. PROV208; assembly: GCF_028479465.1. Lineage (NCBI taxonomy): Bacteria > Pseudomonadati > Pseudomonadota > Gammaproteobacteria > Enterobacterales > Morganellaceae > Providencia > Providencia sp. PROV208. Next base: position 43,517 of record NZ_JAMPNS010000018.1, read on the forward strand.
AAAGATATCTATTGACTGCTCCCCGCCCTAAAGGACGAGGATTCCCAATTCACAGAGTCCAATTTAAGCCGCGCTAAGCGATTTAGGAACCACTGACTCTCCAAGGGCTAACACTGCTAGACCAGCAGCTTTTATATTTCTGGCAGCGTTAAGATTTCGATTATATTCAGCCTCACACTCACGTTGCAGGACAATTTGTGCAAGTTATCCATTCGGCAATCAGCAATTTTTGCGTGGAGTTTTGCGAGTTTTAGTTTTACTTTAGCGCGGTTACTTGAGCTTTTTTTTCTTTTTGCTCAATCTCCGCTGTAGCAGGGCTAAACGTTTTACATATTTCGCAGTGTGGCGGGGATTGCTAATTTTTAATCCGGTATCAATGACGAACAAATCTTTTAAATCAATATCAATGCCTTCTGTCTTTGTATCCTGTCAAGGACATGGTTGCCCTGTAGACTACTGGAAGCCCTATATTGCATTTATGTCTACAACAGAATACGCAGCGAGACTTGAAAAACTATTGCGGGAGGATATGGAGTCACCGTTACCCAAGCTTAATTAGGGATGGATGATTTTTCCGCTATCGAAACAATGATCATTGCGGAGTTTGGAACGATTATACCAATCAATTAATTCTTTTTTATTCGTTATCTCACGTTTTATCTCACTTTACTATTTCAATGCCAATACGCTAGCACCTAGCGGGTAATGGCGCTCAATGAGGTTTCATCATAATGACGTATTTATTCAACCGATTTCCTTTGCGGAAAGCGGCGATGCATTTTGCCTGTTTGGCGTGTTGGTGTCGGGTTCAACCAGGAGGTATTCGCGATGCGTAATCAGATGGTTGTCGGACTTTGTGTGTCACTGCTTGTTAATCCAATGACGATGGCCAGCGTGAACAGTGACATGAATAGTTTCTTTAATAAGTTAGGCTTTGAAGGGAATGCGACTGCAGCGCAGGCATGGCAAGGGCAAGCTGCAGGGTATGCCACAGGCGGAAACTTATTTCTGCGTAGCCAAGTGAAACAGTTACAAATTGCGTCATTTACACCGCCGTCAATTAATGCCGGTTGTGGCGGTATTGATGCTTACTTAGGGTCGTTCTCCCATATCAACAGTGAACAGCTCCAGCAATTTGTGAAGCAGTTAATGACGAACGGGGCGGGCTATTTCTTTGACTTAGCGCTGCAAACCACTGTACCCGAGTTGAAGTCAGCGAAAGATTTTTTGCAAAAAATGGCGTCCGATATTAACAGTACCAACATTTCATCGTGTCAGGCGGCACAAGGCATTATTGGCGGTCTATGGCCGACCAATACCGTGCAATCACAGAAAATTTGTCAAGATATTGCGGGCGAAACCAACATGTTTGCGGACTGGGCCGCTTCGCGCCAAGGTTGTACGGTTGGCGGTAAGATGAATGATGCGCTTAACCGCGCGCCGGAGAACATGAAAGACCAGGTCATGAAAAACAAAAATCTCATGTGGGAGATTTTAACCAAAAATGATTTTTTGAAAAATGACACGGAACTCAAAGAGTTGGTCATGAACTTAACCGGCACGTTGATTTTTGATGCGAAAGGCAATGTGAAGGCCCTAATCCCGAAAGTGAATCGCCAAGACATTATTAAAGCGTTGATGGAAGGGGGAACCATTACGTTAGAGGGATGCGTGTCGACCGTCGATTGTTTAGATATTCGCACGAAAAAAATCACCATTGACGCTAAAAATGGACTCAATGCGATGACGAAAACGATGGTTGAACAAATCCAAGGCAAGTTAAGCAGTGATACAGCGTTGTCAGCCAAAGAAAAAGGCTTTATTCAAAGTACCTCTATCCCCATTTTACGTTACCTCGTTGACCCAATGCAGCTCAATATTAAAGCCAGTTTATTGCCTGCACTCGCGGACTACATCGCTTACGACATTTTACTGCAGTATCTGCAGGAGCTCATCGACCAAGCGAAAGTCGCCATGGGTAGCCGTAACTACCCGGAAGAGCCGTTAAAAATCTTGCGTGAAAACGTGTCAGAAGCCTCACGCCAACTGGAGGCCCTACAGCAGATGGTCAATACCAAAGCCAATGTGTTGATTGAACTGGAGCGACAAATGAGTTTTTTACGTCAGCAAACCTCCAGTCAGTTGCAAGAGCGTTTTCAGCAGAACTACCGTTTCCACATCGTTAACCCAGAGCAAAAAGGATAGTTCCTATGGCCACCATTGATACAGTGTATGTCTTGGGCGGCGGTGAATACATGATGAATGTGTTCAATGGTGTTGCTGCCCTCATCGGTTCAGACAGTTGGACTTCTATGTACCGCATTGCGTTGACCTTATCCGGTGTTGCGGTGTTGGTCTCCTTTATGAAAGCTCATGACCCCAAAGAGTTACTCAAATTTGTGGCGATGATGGTGTTGATGTCGAGTATTTTATTGGTGCCAAAACACACGGTACATATTATTGACCGCGCCAATCCGACCGGAGTGTATTTGGTGGATAATGTCCCTGTGGGGTTGGCTGTACCTGCACGGTTTATTACGTCCATCGGCACCAGTTTAACGGAGGCGTATGAAACGGTATTTCATACGCCGGATGCCCTGACCTACAGTAAAACAGGAATGCTATTTGGTGCGGATTTGGTGGGGAACGTCAGCGATATTCTGTCCGTGGATGGCGATTTGGCTGAGTTGATGGGGCTTTACACCAAAAACTGCGTGATAGGCGATATTTTAATTAATCATAAGTATTCCTTCCAAGAGCTGATGAACAGCCGTGACCCCTATACCTTGATTTTTCAAAAGCCCAGCCCGCTTCGCGGCATTATTGTACCCAATGGTAACAGTGCGGCAGTGGGCGCCAATGGCGCAGCGCAAAGCGGTTTTTGGACCTGCGAGGATATGGCGCGGCGTGTCTTGATGCCGAAGCTGAATTTAGACACCACCACGGGCGGAAAAACCTGGAATTATACGGTAAAACAAATCTTTGGTGGCCGACCGGATGCGAATGTGCTGTATGCGTCGATGTTGGGAGACAGCTACAACTTTTATTACCAGGGCGGTGAAACTGCGAGTCAACTCATGCGTTCTTCTGTGGTAATGAATGCGCTAAAACAAGGTATCAGTGGCTACAGTGCGCAAAGTGGGGATACGGCCAGTTTGGTGAATTTGGCGTCAACATCATCGTACAACAAAATGCGGCTCAGTTGGGCGACGTCATCACAGGTCGCGGTGGCGTTTGTGCCAATACTCAACACCATTTTATTATCGTTGGTCATTGCGCTATTCCCTATTTTTATCTTATTGGCTGTCATTCATACGCTAACAGGGCGAATGTTGTTTAATTACATTATGTCGATTATCTACCTGCAATCTTGGCCACCGATGTTTGCCATATTGAACTACGCGACCAGCTTTTATTTGCGGGGCAAAACGGGCGGTATGGATTTTAATTTGGCAAACCAAGCCAGTATTCAGCAAATGCACAGTGACATTGGACTCATTGCCGGTTGGTTGTCCATTTCTATCCCGTTTATTGCCCTGGCAATAGTTAAAGGGTTAGGCCCTGCAATTGCACAAGCGGGGAACTACTTGGGGACGGCAATTAACAGCTCGGCGACCGCGACGTCGTCACAAGCGGCGGACGGCAACTGGTCATTCAATAATATGCAAACCGGTAATGTGTCTGGGAATAAATGGGACACCAATGCCAGCTTCCGTGACGGTCAAATGACGCGACAGTTATCGAGCGGGGCAACCAGCACGTTAACCAGTAACGGGCAAGAAGTGGTCGATACCAGCGGAGCAATGTCGCGCATGGCCGTGTCGATTAAGGGCAGTGATGCGATGGTGAGCTCACTCCAGCAAAGTGCGCGTCATGCCAAAGCGACGGCGGCAGCATCAATGAGCGCCTATCAAAGTTCGGTCAACTCGGCTTGGAATCAGGCTAGCCAATTTAGCAAACAGTATGGCAACAGCGCCACGGATTCGACGACAACGGACTCAGGTGTCAGTAGTTCGCAAACGGAAGGGTTCAAAAAGCTCATTAATGCCACGGAAACGCGGGCGAAAAATGACAATATCTCGAATGAAGAAGCTTTCTCGAAACTGGTTAGTGAGAATTTGGATGTGTCCAGCACAATAGGCGGAAAAGCCGAGGGCGGATTCTCTCTCCCTGTCATTGGGGGCGCTCAAGCATACACTGATGGTAATACCCGAGATACCGACAGTACACAAAGCAGTGTTCAAGAACGTGGCGCAAGACATAAGGATGCTCGAAGCGAAGCCAGTTCACAAACGACGCGTGACTTTAATGAAGCGTTGGACATGATCAACAACAGTAAACTGTCTGAAGGGACGAATCGACACGATAATCAGGCAAATTCTGAGGTGGAGCAATTTGGTGCGACATTAAATATTGCGAAGAATCAGTATGAACAGTATTCCCGCAGTACTACAGAAAGCCAAGAGTACAGCGATATGGCCAGCTTTGCACAAAACAACAGTGCGCAGATTGACCGTAACTTAGACCAAGAATTTGCTAGCTACGTGAGGCAAAAGGCCCCGAGTGACGCGGATGAAATTCTGGGTAACACCAGTGATATGCGGGTTGCAAAAGAGCGTGACGCCTTGGCACAATCGTTCGTTAAAGAACGGTTATTGCCGCAGTTGGAAAGCGATTATGCTCAAAATCGTGAGAAAATTGATGCCAAAGACGCGTCAATGTCGACAGGCCATATTCCATCATCCAGTGATTTAATCTCGGAATATCAGTCGAATGATAACCGCATTAAAACCATGAGTACGGATGCGGACATAAAACATGACACAGCTCAAACTGTGCAATCAAAAGAAGCGTTAAATAAAGAGAATATTGCTAATATTAAAGATAAGATTGAAAAAGGAAAAAATGATGTAAATCAGCGTAGAGATGATTTGGAAAATAATTATCATGATGAGATTAGAAAACAAGAAACAAAAATGATAGAGGAACAAGATAAAAAGAAAAAAGCAGGACTTATGGTCGATGATAGTCCAGTGGAAAAAAAGCCTGGCTCCAATGGCATTATGGAACCTAATGATTATTATAAAAAGAATAGTGATTGATAATATGGGTAAAATTAAAATGTATTAAATAAGGAATTAATATGTTGAGAAATTTCTTTGTGATTGCATTAACTTTTGTTTCATTTTTTTCCTATTCGGAAGTTAATGTTATAGGGTTAACAATTAATCAGGATACCAAAAGAACGGTTTCCGAAAAATACACAATAAAAAACAATGAATCTCAGTGGAGATGGGATTTAATTCCAAGTGAAATATTGATTGATGAAATTAAAAAAGCTGATGTTTCATTTGATGGAGAGACTCTAAAAGGTGTGTGGTTAACATTACCTAAAGATAAATTTGGTTTTTTTTATGAAATCCTCCGAAGTAAATATCCATTAGATGATGAAAGTATACCATTTGTAGGTGATAAATATGCCATTTTTGAAAAAGATAATGTTCTTATTTGGATTCAAGCAAAGCATATGTCATTTGATATGAGTGTTGTATATATGGATAAAAAATTCAAAGAAAAACTAGATAAGGATATTAACGAAACAAAACAAAAACATAAAAATAAAGTTATGAACCAATTATAAAACTAACGCGCTTCGCTTGTTAACATTCCGTTCCCCCAAATAATGAATTTTTCAGGGGAACGGAACGTTTCTTCTCAAGAGGTTCCCATGGCTGATGAAATTGATATCTCTCAAGCTGAGAGTGATTTTTTGCTGTCTTTACGACTGAGTCAACGTGCTCAGTATCAAGGTCAAAGTGCTGAGGCCTGTATGGAATGTGGTGAGCGTATTCCACTTGCTCGACGAATTGCACTACCAGGTGTGAAACACTGTGTTGGCTGTATTGAACGACAAGAGCTGTCTCGCACAAAATAATCAATAATTGAATTAATCCTGCCTAAGTTATACATCGACTTATAATTTGAGGTTTATATGAAAAAAACAACACGGAATAAAGTAGGGGTTGCTTTATCTTTATTTTTGGCGACCCAATTTTCTTTTGCTTCCACGTTGAGTGGAAAAAATGACGGATCGTTATGTTATCTTGCTCAACGAGATGTGATAGTTGGCTGTAGCCAATATGTTGTTGGTTATCAAAATCCGAGTCAATCCAATCAAAAAAACGTGAGTCAATATTTAAATCACATGGGTATTCTCTCTCCTAATTTAGATGTCATTCTTAACGAACTCAATAAAATGGATTCAAAAAAGATAAGGGTCGATATTTCTGAATATATTAAAATGAACAATTTGAGTCGAGCGCAAGGGATCATATTTTGCGCGCTTAAATCTAAACAGTCAGTCGATGATATATTAATGCAATAAAATCGATTTATTCATCTCTTCTTATTTATTCTCTATTCGTTATTTCGACGGAGTATTCTTATTATGAGTTCAACCAAGCATATTACGCAGGGTGGGCAGGTCTTTAGCTATATGCTGGGCATGTTCATGCAAGTGAATAAGCGAATATCCTTTTGGCTTATTCTATTCTTCTTACTTATTTTCCCTGTTATTTTTTATTTTAAAGTTCCCATTCAAGAAATGAAAAATGGGGGATTATATTGGTGGCTCTATTTTATGTCTGGCGGGGAACAAGCCCTTTATCGTGTGCCACCTATTTATGACGTCAGTTTTGATGGACAACTCTATCGTTTTACCTCCGAGGCCATTCTCAAAGACGATTACATGATCTATGCCGGGAATATTGTCTTACAAGAATTGGGCTTATCTGTTTTATGGGCCATTATTTTCGTCATTGGTTTGGCGTTTATTGTCTACCGTTTTTTACATCGTTTGGGGCAGCGCCAAGCTCATAATGATGTTATCGGCGGGCGAACCCTGACCGACGATGTTAAAGCGGTCCGAAATATGCTGCATGCCCGACGCGAAGCTTCGCCGATCACGTTTGATGGATTACCACTGAAACTGAACAGTGAAGTGCAAAATATCTTAATGCACGGCACACCCGGTTCAGGAAAATCCAATGCCATTAATAAGCTGTTAATTCAACTGCGTAAACGCGGTGACATGGTGATTGTGTTTGATAAAGGTTGTTCGTTGGTCAAAAAGCACTACAACGAAAATATCGACAAATTGCTCAATCCCCTGGATGACCGCTGTGAAAATTGGGATCTGTGGCGTGAATGCTTAACGACACCCGATTTTGACAGTATGGCGAATACACTCATCCCTCAAAGCACCTCCGAAGATCCCTTCTGGACTGGGTCTGCGCGAACCATTTTTACCGCCGTCGCCGCTAAGTTAGGGGGGGATTCGAATCGCAGTTATAACAAATTATTACGGACTTTATTAGCCATTGATTTAAAAACGTTACGTGCGTATGTGGCAGGCACGGAAGCCAGTAACTTGATGGAAGAGAAGGTCGAGAAAACCGCCATTTCTATCCGAGGTGTGTTGACGAACTACGTCAAAGCCCTGCGCTACCTTCAAGGGATTGAACGTAATGGCAAACAACCGTTTGCTATCCGTGAGTGGATGAAAAGTGTTAATGAGAAAAAAGAACGTCACGGGTGGCTGTGGATCACCAGTAATGCCCGTCAACATGAATCCTTAAAACCGCTGATTTCCATGTGGTTAGCCCAAGCCGCTAACTGTCTATTAGAAATGGGGGAAAACCCAGAGCGGCGAGTGTGGTTCATTTATGACGAGCTGGCCTCTTTGCATAAGTTGCCGGAGTTACCGCAAGTATTGTCAGAGGCCCGTAAGTTTGGTGGGTGTTTTACGCTGGGTTTTCAGAATAAACCGCAGTTGGACTACACCTACGGTCGGGATTATGCCGATGCCATGATGGATTTGCTCAATACCCGTTTTTTCTTTCGTTCACCGGATGAAAGTGTCGCGAAATGGGTGCGAGATCAACTCGGGCAAGAGCGGATCAGGCGATTTAATGAGCAATACAGCTACGGCAAAGAGACGGTGCGGGATGGGGTCTCGTTCAGTAAACAACAAGAAGACAGTGACTTAGTTAACTACTCAGATGTTCAGTCTTTACCCGATCTGACGTGTTATTTGACATTACCCGGTCAATACCCCGTTGTCAGGCAAGCCATGAGTTATGAAAAAATTAAGCCAGTCGCCGCTGAATTTACTCCGCGTAACATCAATGACAGTTTAGACCAAGAAATTGAAACGGAAATTGAGTTGCGACTGAAGCACGACACTTTACCCGCCAATGTGGGACGTTTTATTGATGGTCTCATTAGCGGCAAACCCGTTGACATTCCTACCGAAGTGAGTGCTACCACGACGGTAGAAAATGCGGTGTTGAACGACAGGATGCCTGAAGAGCTTTTACCCGCCATGCCCTCAGTCTCAGACACGTCATCGCCCAAAGTGGACTCCAGCGAGACACAAACCGATCCATTGACCAATATAAATAGCACGAGTGGTAGAGAGGTGGTGATGGAGGGACTCACTGTGAATACTGAAACGGGTGAGGTTTTAGGTGCCGCCGTCGAATCAGAAGAAAACCCCCAAGACCTGTATGAAAGCTATACGCGCATGCGACAGGAAGAAAAGGAAATTTTGGGGGATCCCCATGTAAAAAATGTGAGTTCTTCACCTGATTTAGAGCGTGAACACGATAACGGTTGGGGGAAATGGTAATGATGACAGTTGCACCGATTGCCAATAATGCGGCAAATTATTATACCCATGAAGACAATTATTATTTCCTTGGCAACCTTGAAGCCCGTTGGATGGGCGAAGGTGCGAAATCGCTTGGACTGGAAGGCGAAGTTACTAAAGACCAACTGGGGGAAATCCTGGAGGGGCGCTTACCCAATGGCCAAAGTCTAGAGCGCAGGGAAAACGGTAAAAACGTCCACCGCGAAGGGCAAGATTTAACGTTTTCGGCACCCAAAAGTGTTTCTGTATTAGGGTTAGTGCTAGGTGATAAGCGCATGATTGACGCGCACAATCATGCGGTCGAGGTTGCCCTAAAGGAAGTGGAGAGCCTCGCGTCAACGCGGGTGATGGTTGAAGGCAAAACCTCGCTGGAAATGACCAAAAACTTGGTTATCGTGGCATTTAACCATGATACATCCCGCGAGCACGACCCTTTAGTCCATACGCATGCCCTTGTGATGAACATGACCAAACACAATGGCGAGTGGCGCACGTTATCCAGTGATACACAGCAAAAAAGCGGCTTCAGTGAGGCTGTTTATGCATTGCAAGTGTCATTAGGGCAAATCTACCGCCATGCTTTACGTGAGCGCGTAGAAAGCTTTGGTATGCAAACTCATGAAACAGGAAAAAATGGGTTATGGGAAATCGTGGGTGTGCCCGTTGTGCCTTTTTCTCAACGCCATGCTCAAATTATGGATGCGGTGGGGCATGAAGCCTCACTCAAATCCCGTGATGTAGCGGCGCTCGATACTCGTCAAGCTAAAACAACCCCTGAAAAAAGTGAGTTATTAACCGACTGGTTTGACCGCTTGGATAAAAATGGCTTTGGTCCTGAAGAACGTAAAAAGTTTTATGCCGACGCAGAGCAGCGCATGGCTAAAGGGGATACGGGTTCCATGCCTCGGGAGATCCTGCCGGATATCACACGCGCTGTCACCGATGCCATCGCGCTACTCAGTGATAAGCAGCTCAGTATGAACTACAGCCAAGTGCTCGCTAAATCGCTTGGGGGATTGGAAGCTCGTGCGGGCATGATAGCGCAGGTGCGTGAGGCTATCGATGTGGCGATTGAACAGCGTCAACTTATCCCACTGGATGAGAAAAAAGGACTATTTACCTCGTCTATTCATTTGATGGACGAGCTGAAGCTACAACAAATTGCTACCGACATGAAGCAACATAACCGTACCATCAGTTTTCAGGCGCGGACAGAAACCCTCGCACCAGTCATGGAAAAAGTGGCAGATACGTTACCCAGTATTGCAATTGTCGCTAGTCAAGGACTCGGTAAAGCGCAACGAGACGGGGTATTAGACGGTGTCACGATGGCTCAATCACAGGGGCGTGACGTAGCGGTGATGACCCTTGATACGACTAGTCGTCAAGCCTTTGCCAATGATAAGCGTTTTGCTTATGTGCCGAAAATGACCCTGAGTGACAGTCAACCGCTTAAACCCAACAGTACCTTGTTGGTTGCCAATGCGGAAAAACTGTCATTGAAATCCGCCTTATCCCTACTTGAAAGCGCCCAATCTGCCAATGTGCAAGTGCTCATGATGGACAGTGGTGGGCGCAAAGGCACGGGAAACGTATTGGCGACGTTGCAAGATGCAGGAGTGCCACGTTTTCAAGGTGAGGCTTCAGCTGTCTTAACGGTGAAAACGGCACATATTCCCGATAAAAATCATCGTTATGCGGCACTGGCGGCGGATTATGCACAGCTGCACAGTGACATGAAACCCGTGGTCGCACAGGTCAGTGGCGTTCGTGAGCAAAAAATTGTCACCGACACCATTCGGCAAACGCTCACCGAGCACGGCATGCTCAGTGAAAAAACGGTGACGGTGACACAGCTTAAGCCCGTGTGGCTCGACAGCCATTCACGCAAGCAAATCGACAGCTACCGTGAAGGCATGGTGATGGAGCGTTGGAATGCGGACAAAAAAGAGGTTGAACGCTACACCATTGACCGTGTGACGCCTGAAACCCGTTCGGTCACGTTGCTCGATGACCAAGGGCAAAAACAGGTGATGAAGCCACAGCAATTTGATGGCCAATGGAGTGCCTATCAGCGCCAAACGATGGACATCAAGCAAGGCGAGCGGTTAACGATACTGGCGAAGCAAAATAAACTCTCTGCACGTGACGCTGTCACGGTTTCCGGTTTTATGCCAAACGCCATCATGATTAATTTCAATGGGAAAACGCATCGTATTGATGTACGGGAGGGTGTCAAAGCCGATTATGGTTATGTTACCGCCCCAGGGCAACAGGCTAACGATACAGGGACGGTGTTATTGGCCGCATCTGCACGGGATACACAGCCGACCTTACTCAATACGGCGGCACGCAGTGGTGAGCATATTACCGTGTATACGCCACTGGATAAGATGGAAACCGAGCGTCGTTTATCGCGTTCTCCAGTCTATCAGCAAGCGCGTCAATTGGTTGGAGTAGAGGGGCAGGATGCGAAAGCCATTGAGCAAGCCGCTGATAATGCGGCACACGCGCTATGGTCTAAACCCGAAAAAGCCTTGCAACAAGGGATGGGGCTAGCGCAAGAGAGCCAGGTTTTTTTCTCGCGTATCGATGCGATTGCCAAAGCGTTGCCGTTACACGCCTCGCTCGACAGTCAATCGGTGGGAAACGCTTTTGACCGCTTAGTTTCCCAAAAAGCCATCATCCCCGTGAGCAGTGGCAAGGGGGCAGCCCAACAACATTATGTGGCCGCCAGTACGTGGGAGATGGAAAAACAAATTCTCACAACGATTTTAGCGGGTAAAGGTACACAAACACCGTTGATGGCGTCTGTGCCAGAGGCGCAACTGGACGGATTAACCTCGGGACAAAAAGCGGCAACTGAGCTGATTTTAGGCAGTCGTGACCAATTTGTCGGCATCCAAGGCTATGCTGGGGTAGGGAAAACCACGCAATTTACTGCCGTTCTCAAGGCGTTGGATACCCTCCCAGCAGCACAGCGACCGGAAGTGATAGGTCTTGCGCCTACTCACCGTGCCGTTGGGGAAATGGCCGATGTTGGTGTGAAATCGCAAACCTTGCATGCCTTTTTGATGGATGCGAATCAACGCCAACAACAAGGCGAAACGCTCGATTTTAAAAATACGCTATTTTTAGTCGATGAAAGCTCTATGGTCGGCAACCGAAATTTAAGTGAAGTTTTGCAGATCATCGCGCATGGAGGGGGGCGAGGCGTGCTCAGTGGGGATACGGCCCAGCTATTATCGGTGGACAGTGGAACGCCCTTTGCGCTTGCGCAAGAACGCTCAGTCCTTGATACCGCCATTATGAAAGAAATTGTTCGGCAAAGACCCGAACTTCGTCCGACCATTGAAGCCATTATAGCAGGCAATATTCAAACTGCTATTGACACGATGAATCGGGTGACACCGGATGTGGTTTCCCGTCGAGCGGGGGCGGAATTACCCGAACAGTCGGTGATAAATTCAGGTGACAAGGTCATTACACATATTCTCGATGACTATCGCGGGCGAACGGCTGAAGCGCAAAAAGAGACACTGATTGTGGTGCAAACCAACCGTGATAAAGATGAACTTAATCGCGGTATTCATCAAATCCTAGTCGAACAAGGGCAACTGCAAGGCGGGAGAAACGTACCAATCTTGGTGCGTGAAAGCACCCGCACCGAAGCCTTGCTCTCAACGGTTGGGATGGCGGCACATGTCGGTAAGATTGCGCTGATTCAAGAGCAGTATTATCGGATTGCGGTGACGGAGACGGGAGTGAGTGAGGGGGTTGTGACCCTGGTTGATGAAGAAGGTAAAGGGCATTTACTCTCGGCTTTTGAAAGTAGCTTACGGGATATCGGTATTTACCGCCAAGAAAGCCGTCATATCGCGGTTGGCGAGAAAATTAGCTTTACCCGTACCGACAAAGAGCGCGGACGCGTGATGAACAGTGACTGGACGGTCAGTGAAGTCAGCGAAAATGGGAAAATCACGATCACCAAGGGCGATGAGTCACGCGAGCTTGACCCGAATAGGGCATTGACTGACCAACACGTGGATTACGGCTATGCCGGTACGGCTCATAAAGCGCAAGGGACCAGCAGTCAGTTTGTCATCGTCCTTGGTGGCGTGGCAGGAGACCGACGCTCTCTGGCGACCTTGCGCGATGCATACGTGGCGTTATCTCGTACGAAAGCGCATGTGCAAACCTACAGTGATGATTTGGATAAATGGACCAAAGCCATCGAGAACCCAGGGAACCGGCAGACGGCGCATGATGTGCTATTGGCTGAACAAGACCGCGCCGCCAAAGTCGGTAATCAACTGTTTGACCATGCGAAACCGCTTAATGAGACAGCGATTGGTCGTGCATTAAGCCGCCAAATGGGATTGGGTGACACCCATGAAGGGAAGTTTGTTTACCCGTCCACTAAGTATCCCGAACCGCATGTCGCGTGGCCGGCTTACGATGTCCACGGTAAAGCTCAAGGTACGATGTTACAAGCGATTGAACTTGACGGTGATAAATTGCAAGGACTTCGAGCTGAAGGGCGTTTACTGGGGAGCGAACAGGCACAATTTATCGTGGTGAAACCCAGTCAAAACGGGAAAACCGTGATTGTGAACAGTTTGGATTCAGCCTTTGGGGCGATGGCGCAACAACCCGAACAAGGTGTAGTCGTACAACTCTATCCCGATGAACGTTTACACACGGCCATGATTGAGAAAATCACGCAAGGGGAAGTGGATAACGCCTATGCGAATCCGAATGCCACGCAAACCGATAAAGCAAACAGTGACCCGAAATCCCTGCAAACCCCCGAGGAGCAGGCGATGGATAAAGCCTTAAAAGAGGCTGAAGCTGCCCTGCGTCAACAAACCAGTAGTGAGTCTAAAACCCCTGAGCTTAACGAGGAGGAATTGAAACTGGTGATGGCTCAAGAGCGTGACAGCTTACTCAAAGGCGAACATGACTTCATGGAGGCGAAAGAGCGTGTCATTGAAAAGGCTGTACAGTTTGAGCGCCAACATCAGCAACAACAACGAGAGGCATTGCGTCAGCAAGAGCGTGAAATCGTGATGGAAAAATCTCGTGATCGTGAGTTTGGTGATTAAGTCTCTGTTATTTCTGTTTTAACCCGCATTGTCGGCGATTTCCGCCAGTTTCTTTTAGTTTTCTCTCGCGTCGAACCTCAAGTTTTATCATAAATTATTGTGAATAAATCGCGTCTTGACGTGAAGACGTTGCTTGGATGCGCATAGAATGCTAGATTAGCCGACAATTGATGTGGATTTTGTGGTCGCCACGCCGAAAGGTGGCAAGAGATGGGATGTAACACACAAAAATGTGCTGTGAACCCAAATAGAAAACCCCTGTAATCTTCTTCATTCTTGGCGGGACGAAAAGATTATCAGGGGTCATCAGAGTAATTCCGCAAGGGGTATGTTGTACTCCTTGAGGGGAGTATAGAATTATGCGCAACAAAATTCAACTCCTTCCGTACAACATAAGTGCGGAGAAACATGAATAATGCTACCTCAAATTCGGCAGTCCCTTGTTCCGTCGGTAAAATTCATCGGCATTATGCACCCAAATTTTTAGGGCAATTACCGAAATTAGTGCCGGTGCGTCGCTTTGCAGCCGCGTTAAAATGCCACGACTGGAACCGAAACCCCCATATTTACCAACTGCGTTATAGTCGAAAGCAGCGGATATCCGTGCGTTCAGAGCGTCGGGAAACCTTTGACGCGTTAGCGATGGCCATGATTGCCTATGCCGATTATAACCCTGAAAGCGACGCGCTGTTTGAAGTGATGTGCTCCGTGGAGAAGTTAGCGGAATTGTGCGGTCAACTGTATCGCTATGACAGTGGTCGTAAAAGTTACGATCCGATATTGCATGCGCTGCGTGACTGGGAACACGCTAACCTCATTGTGATTGACCGCGATTTTGATATCGAGGCCAAACAATACAAAGCGATGCGCATTTGGATTCGTCCGGAGTTTTTCCATGGACTCGGGTTTTCTGCATCGGAACTGCGCGAAGTCGTATCCAGCTTTAGCCGCTGGATGGAAAAACAGGGATTAAAAGAGAGCTACCAAAAACGCTACGCCCAACATGTTTTGCGGCTTGCCCGCGCGAACGTGGCGTCACTCGACACTAAGCATAAACTTCGCAACCTGCTCAACAAGCTCAAAACGCTCGTGGTTGGGAAAGATGAAGCGCTCAAACAAGAGAAGAAACATTTAGCCAAAGCCCTAAAGGAAAAGAAAGCGTTAGCCAAAAGTTTGGAAGCGCCAGAAAGCGCCGAACATGCTGCATGGCGTCGTTTCGAATCATGGAAGGTGACGCAGCCTATTGCGGCGGTCATGGCCTTTGAGCGGAAAATGAAAGCCTTGTATCCAAGTATTCAAGGGCAGGCTATCTATCTGCATTACTTGGAACACCTGCCGGACTCCTAATTCACCCCTTTAAATTTACCGCCTTGACTGGCGGTGGTCTCGTTCGCCCCAAATCTGTAGAGCTTGTTTTTTGAACAGAAAATTCGTTGATTCAATCTCTGCATTCATCTCAACGATGATAGCTCGACTATTTTTGTGTGATATTTACCCTATTAACTTCGAATGCATTTATTCTCTGCAATTAACTTCGAATCAGTTTGGTGTTTTATCGTTAAATTCGTTTTTAGATTCTGAACTAAACGTCCTTTTAAATAAAAGGAGTTGCGGCTCTGCTTTTTCAAGCCGCACACTCTAAAGAGACAAACCCAATAAAGCCTTCGCTTACACGCCATACATGGCGGTCGCTCAGATAATGGTGTCAGCATAGTGCCATTGCCCCCGTAAAGCTGGCCTATGGCCACCTTAACGCGCAGCTACAGCCGTTCATCGAGGCTACGCCTCTCGCCCGTCTCACTGCGTTTTCCAAAGGGTCAAATAAACAAAATAACGGTGTTAATTTTAATTGGCTCAACCAGGACGAGGGGCGGATTGGGGCATTAAACAGTGCGTAACCGCTAACGCGGGTCTCGACGGCCCTGACCTTAATCTGTTCTCTGTCACTCTATTTGCCGTCTACAGCCCTTCGGGCTGGGTGATTTTGGTGAAATTTCATGATAATCTGCTAGTAATACATTGATGATAAAAGCGATTTTGGTGTGAGGTTGAAATGGAACGCAAAACACTGACGTTAAAACGTCCGACGATAGAAAAAGAGTCGGAAAGTACTGAACTGGTTATTCAACGTCGCCGTAAACAGGTCGTGGTCAATACACAGCGTAAACCCCATAAACCCGCCAAAACAGTGCAACCGCAACCGTCTAAAAAAGTGCCCCCTCCGCCGGCGAAAAAACAGAAAGCGGTTGTCATCCGGTTAGAAAAAAAAGTGATCCCGCCGACGCCGCCAAAAAAACATCTCCCTTTAGAGGAAGCTATTTCGAATCTCTCAGCCTATTGGCCACAGCTTTTTCCCAATGGACAACTTCGACCGATGGCGGTTGGCACACGTGAAGCCTTATTTGCGGATAAAAAAGCTCGTGAGTTGCCGATTTCAACTAAAAAGCTGAAACGCAGCCTTGCGACCATTAGCCACAGTGTGAAATACCGCACCACGATTATGCCTGGCGCGGCACGTTATGATAAAGACGGTCAACCGAATGGCACTGTCACCGAGTTGGATGTCGCCGATACGTTGAAACGTATTCAAAAACTGGCTAAACAACAATCACGAATCGTATGACCAAGACTTCTAATTCCCCGATTACCGTTGAAGAAAAGAATCGTTGGCTGGGTAAATTAGCCTTTGCCGCTTTAGTCGCGCTTAAACTGGCCCAATGGGATGGAAAAGCGGCTCGAAACGCCCAATCTGAAAATCTTTTTCTGCTTCGTTGGCTACAAACAGCCCTGAAACAAAAACGGTTTCATCGCTGTGTCGTCCATGATTTTGAATGGCTTATCAACCTTGGTCAACAACGGTTAATGACCTCAAAACTGAAATCGCGGTTAGAATATCTGTGGCGTTCGTGTTGTTGTGATATTGCCTGCCAAAGTGATTTATTTCGCTTAACCTACGCGACTGAGCTGCTCAAAGATTTAGGGTGGAATAGTGTAGTACTCAGTGATGACCGTTGGCAAAAACTGATCACGAAAAAACCGATGCTAACCGGAACCACCACCTTCTATGTCACTCAGACTGCCTTAACCGCAGGGTTTAGTGATGATGGAAAACAGGTTAACTCGGTGAATTTTTGGGTGCTGGGTGATAAAGAACAATTTAGCGAGGTCATCAAACAACACCATCTT
The DNA here is from genome assembly GCF_028479465.1 of Providencia sp. PROV208. Taxonomy (NCBI): domain Bacteria; kingdom Pseudomonadati; phylum Pseudomonadota; class Gammaproteobacteria; order Enterobacterales; family Morganellaceae; genus Providencia; species Providencia sp. PROV208. The sequence continues at coordinate 60,518 of NZ_JAMPNS010000018.1, forward strand.
TGCGGCCAGTTCGATGAAAATTTACCACACTATACGTTGTTGCTATCTCGGTAGAAAATGAATGTTAGCTCCGATAATGTACATCCGTCAGAGGAGTTAAGTGTGTTTATTATTTTGATGACGACGCAAGTTATTGTGTTTTGCTTGATGTTATTTGTGTATCTGCATTCACGTCTTCATGGCGGGTCGGATAAATATCTAAACACGTTGGTCTTTTGTTTTATTTTATTAACCGTGACACTGATTATCATGCAATCGCCAGCTCCCCGATTATGGAATGAAATGTAAAGCCAGTCTGCTGAATGGTTTATCACTTAGACATGAATAAGTGTCAATTTTGTTGAATCACCTGACCGTTTGGTGAATAAGGTTAACATTTTACGTGATTTGATTGACATGATGACCTGGACGAAAAGGAATGTGATTTATTATTTATCGTCCATGAACTTACTAATTCATTGAAATCGTATGATTAAATTCATTAAATGTATGGGCGAAAAGGCAAATTGGGCTTAACGTGAACATTGAGCGTCGAAAAACGGACTGAAAATCGATTCTGCGTTATGATGTACAGTCTTTAGTGAGGAGTGAGTGATAGAATAATGAAACCTAAGCACACGCCGACGGCACATGATGCGGCTTTTAAAGGGTTTATGACGCAGGTTGACAGCGCAAAAGATTTTTTTGACATTCATCTGCCTGAGCATATTAAAGCGTTATGCGATTTCAGTACGCTGGCACTCACAAATTCCTCGTTTATAGACAAACAGCTGCGATCTCGATTATCCGATGTGCTCTATTCGGTGCAAACCACCGAAGGTGAAGGGTATATTTACCTTCTCGTCGAGCACCAGTCGACGCCCGATAAACTAATGGCCTGGAGACTTATGCACTATGCTTTCTTAGCCATGAACCAACATCTTCAGCAAGGGCATAAAACGTTACCGTTAGTAGTGCCGGTGCTGTTTTATCATGGTGGTCGTTCACCCTACCCCTATTCTCAATTGTGGACCGATTGCTTTCCGTTACCAGATATGGCCAATGAATTGTATACCCAACCTTTCCCGTTGGTTGATGTGACGGTGATTGATGATAATGAGTTGGTCAATCATCGTAAAGTGGCCGTGATGGAGCTGGCGATGAAGCACAAATATTTGCGGGATGAATTTGATAAGGTTATCCCCCTATTGGCACAAGCGCTCAATCAACAGTATAATGATGATAACGACATCGTCACTATCCTCAATTATCTGTTCATTGCACTGGACTCCCCCAACTTTGAACATATTGTCCAGCAATTGAGTGAACAGGCAGATAAGCATCAGGAGGTTATTGTGAATATAGCACAACGCTTACAAGATAAAGGCCGTCAAGAAGGCCTGCAGCAAGGCATTGAGCTTGGTATCGAGAAAGGTAGAGAAGAAGAACGACTGCTTGCACATCAGCGTCAACTGGATATGGCGCGTAACTTGCTCAAGAACGGTGTTAGCCTTGATCTTATCATTGAGAGTACCGGTTTAAGCCGCGAAGAGCTCATTTCCCTGCAGTAGTCTCACCCTATTTCCTTTGTCATTTTTGTGCTTAACGCAAACGTCGCTAGCTCAATGAGTTTAGCGATGTTTTGCGCTTTTTCATAACGTTTGTAACTTCGCACGCTCACGCCTAGTTCTTCAGCCGCACGTTCATGGTTAGGAGACTGAATGTCACTTTTGCCTAACCATTGCCCGCTATGCAGATGACAGATCATCTATTTTATCGATAAGTTATTCCCTGTATTTTCATTATTTGGATGTTTAGTATACGATTAACTGAATTTTAAGCGGAACATCCCTATGCCGCTTGTTGTAACCATCGCTCAGTTTTAAATTGTTGACGACGCATGTCTAATAACGCTTCGGCTCGAAGCCCCGCCTCTGCACAATTAAAAACCATTCGGCTCCCACACAACACACATTGGTATGGATCCACATTCGTAAATTGCTTCATCAGTGATGCAAAGCCCGGTTTTTGTGGCTTAGCTTTCACTATCATCCCCTGCGCTTCATACACTTTCGGTAATAAAGCCCCCCGCTTTCGATAGGCCAGAAAGCCGTAATATCGGACCATTTTAAAATGGCGAGACTGGATATGACTGATATAACGCCATAGCATCTCTTCCTGACTCAGTCGTTGTGTGCGATGGCGCCCAGTTCGGTGGTCAAAATAATGATGAACGACCGCCCCCCGGTGTAATGACGTAATTTTGAAGCGGCTATCGGCGGTCGTTTCAGGTAACGGCCAAGATAATTGACGTTTTGGCGGGGGTTTCGAGTTTTTTTTAGCGAAGTGAATTTTCCAGCGTCGCTGGTACTGAGCTTCAATAAATTGGCACCATTCGCGGTAATCACGGATGTGCTCGAAGCCAGTCATTGGTAAATTCAATGTTGCGTAGTTTTCCCGTAATAAGGTAATGATGGCCTGACGCCAGTAACGCTCAACGATTTTCTTTTTGAAGAAAATGGGGCGCCAGATGCCGTGTTTGAGGCAGAGTCCCCCGCGAGTCACCGATAAATGAATGTGAGGATGTTGGTTGAGTTGACGACCGTAAGTATGAAGGGCGACAAACAAGCCGATTTCGATACCGAGTTTTTTTGCCCATTTCAACAGGGTATTGGCGGCGCAGGCGAAAAGTTGGTTGAGTAGTGGCCAGTTGTTGGTAAAAGCCGGCCAGAGTTTGTCGGGCATGGTGAAGGTAATATGTTGCCATTCACAGTCGGGGAGAATGTGTTGTTGCTCGGCAATCCATTGTTCTGTGGCCTTCATGCCACAGGCACTACATCCTTTACTTTTGCAGCTTTGGCAGAAATATTTTGTATGAGAGCAGGCAGGCGAAGCGCAACAATAACGGTGAACGCCCATAGCCCCTGTCCCGCAAGCGAGCATCCGTTCGATGACGAGCTTAGTCCACTCGGGAACGGCATGACCGTTTTTAATGAGTAATTGATCCCAGCCATCATCAATCTGAAAGAGAAGTTTTGCGGGTCGTGGTATGTGCATTGAGGGATTATAGCGAGTGAAGTTGTTTGAATAAAGTGCTACTGTGACAGAGTCTTAGCTCCCGCCATAGGCGGGCAACTGTTCTATTTGGTTTATAAAAAACAAAGCAAAATCAGGTTTTTCGATATCAGATAGATTTTTTAGATTTTGGACTGGACATAACGTTGAAAGTAATGATGATTTATTATCTGATATAAAAGAAGTTGAAAAATTCAATTATGATTATAATATGAATGCAATATCGAAAAGGCAAAAATATAAATTTGAATCGTGGGTTAAAATATATGAATTAGACTTTAAAGTTATTTCAAAGCTAAGGTTTTGTTTTTCTATTGAATATCTAAAGGTAAAAAAATACACATTCTGATCCCATTCAGTATATTTTTTCTATTAATTATAATAGCGTTTTTTTCTACGAGCACTACAATAGCAGTAAAACCAGCTGGGTTGATCAAGTTTGATGACACTGGGTGCTTTTGGTTTAATAGCCATGAGGCGGTAGAATATAATTTTATCAAAAATGATGCTAAGGATTGGCACATTACCAAAGAACAATGTGATAAAGATGAATTTTCAGTGAGGTTTTCAAAAAAATCAGTAGATTTAGTTTTTGATGCTTTTAATGATAAGGCTTCTATAGATTACATTAATAATTTAATAAAAAAACAAAGATGGTTTTTTGGTTTTATCAGTGCATTTTTATCTTTAGTACTCTTTTATTTATTTTCAAAAATAATTACAATATTAATAAGTTATGATGCAAGAAAAATGATTTATTTGAAAATGAATAAATATAGAAAAAATAGAAATTAAATTATCTATAATTATTCTTAATGAAAAATATAGGGCGAAAGATTTTCTAGGGTTAGAGATAAAGCGATGACTATTTTATGTTATACTTACTTTATCTTATAATTCTAAGGAATATTTTGAAGAGGTGAGCGATGAGAACGACGACATTTGTGACTAAAGCTAAGTTTTCTACGTCTTTGGAAAACTATCGAGTGAGCCTTTCATATGAAGGTATTGTTTTGAAAAATAAGGAAAAAAAACTTTCCATTTCAGAGCTAAAACGCAAATATGCGCGATAAATATGGCATAGGCCAGGATTCCTATTGTTATCTTGGCACAGATATTCTTATCAATGTTCTAAATATACAAGATATAGAGCTTCTTGAAGAAGCTGAAATTGCTTTTACAACTGCGCGATTCCTTTCATATCAAAGTGAACTATCGCTCCTTTCACAATTCGATTTTTCTCATTTAAAGTTTTTGCATTTTTATCTCTTTCAAGACCTATATGCGTGGGCAGGTAAGGTTAGGGATATCGATATTTCAAAGGGTAATACCCGTTTTTGTACTTTTTCAAGAATTGAACCTGAAGCAATAAAGCTTTTTAATACCATCCCAAATTTAGAATGCCATTCAAATCTTGCTGATTTAATTAAAGATTTAGCCCATTTATTTTGTGAGCTTAATCTACTTCATCCTTTTCGAGAAAGAAATGGGCGGACATTACGTTTCTTTTTTGAAGAAATGCTTTTTGTTTAGGCTATGACATAAAGTGGTCTGCCATTTCTCAACAGCACTGGATAGATGCAAATATTGCGGGTGTTTATCTTGATCTTAAGCCATTGATTGCGATTTTTACTTCGGCGGTAAATCCTCGGTAGCGATATCAATCGTTCTTTCATGTTTTTCCTGTCAATCATCTCAACCGGTCTTTTTCTTCGACTACAATCAGGCTGTTCACAAGTTAACACCTCAATTTCTTCAAAAGAAGTCTTACATAGCTAAATCTTCCTATAATCGATTTTAAGCCATTTTTGCCATTATTTAATGAAATACATTAGAGGTGGTTAGATATCCTCTCTTAATAAGTCCTGTGAAGTCTATTTTTTAATCAATTATTCGTATTTTTTATTATTGCGCTTTACCGTCATTCTCCGCAAATAACGTGTTTCGCATATTTTCCCTTATTTAGTGTAATCGTTGTAAGGATCTTCACTATATCTTGTTTATTTGAATGGGCGATATTTTCCATGTTGTGTAACTTATTGCGGTTTAAGGGAAAAAAGACAATAATACCTAAATTCAGCAGAGGCAAAAATCGGCCCAAAAGATGAAAGGATCTGATGAGCGTCAGGCGCGAGTGCGCGATCTTTTGTTACCGCGTCTCATTTGGTTTTAATGGGTGATAATATTAATTGTAATTATTAGAGTGGTGATTATTAAGGTGATGTATTATGTCTGCTTTTTTTCCTGTCAGTCCTGAAAGTGGTAAATCAATTTTGCAGCGCCAATCTCAAGCCCTTTTACAAAAGGGGCATTTAGAGCGTGCGCGGCAATTACGAAATTTGGCGATTGCGGCAGAGCTCGATTGCCCTAAATATTTATTGGCACCAGAAATCAATCAACTGTTGCAATTTATTCCGGATCTGCATCAGCGTACGTTAATTGAGACTTTATGGAATACGGGAGCGCGCATTCATGAAGCATTGGCATTGACGAAAGGGGATTTTTATCTTGATGAGGACACGCCATTTGTGGTGTTACGTACGTTAAAACAACGTGAACCCAAAAATATCATTACAAAAAATAAAGTCAAACCACGAGCTAAACGCGTGGTGGCTTTGTTTGATCCCGACTATGTGCAGTTAATGAAAAGCTATTTTGCGACGATGAGGTTAAAAAACCAAAGCCAGATTTGGCCGATCCAAAGTGATAATACGGTTCGTAATTGGTTGCGCGCTGCGGTTGAGCAGGCGGAAGCCAAGGGGATTTCGTATGTTGTTGAGCCGATCACGTGCAAAACCTTTCGACACAGTTTTGCTATGCACCTTATTTTTAATGGGGTCCCCCTTAAAGTTATTCAGGCGTATTTGGGGCATAAAAAATCCAGCTCAACGGATGTTTACACCAAAATTTTCACCTTGGATGCAATGCTGCATTTTGATATTTCATTTAGGTAGATAAGATCAAGAAGACGTTAAGTGTTTATCATGATGGTGATTTCAAGTTGAAATTAATCCATGTTTAATCATTAACCTCTTTTAATTCAGTTGGTTACTGAATTTATTAAATGGTGAAATTACTGATGTCATGTGTCCGTTTTTAGTTTAACTGTCTTCTATCTTCTATCTTCTATCTTCTATCTTCTATCTTCTATCTTCTCTCGGTCCTCCTGTGACCTGATCATATTCTTCTCAGCGTTTATCCGGTTTTTGGGAGTATTACTATTACGCGCCTATTTTGTGACAAGGATGCCTATATTCCATTTTTATCTGAATTTATTTTTTAGTGACAACAAAAATTAATTTTGTTAAACGGAGGGGAGGAGAGGGGAGCGAATGATTCATCGAGATGTGCGGTGGCTAGTCTCAATATTACAGTATGTCAATTTTTTTAGAACCATTTTTTTTTACTTTAGGTTTCCTGAAAAGAGATAACCTACCTGTTAAAATAAAAAAATATATTTATTCTCGTCATGAAATGCCTTTCTCTGCGTGACTTCTTATTCATCAATAGATATTAATATAATTATTTGCCTATTGTTTTTTAAGGTAGAATAATCGAAAAGAAAACATTTAATCTTTCAATTGACTGATGATTATTTCATTCTTAAATATTGGTGATTTCAACGTGAAACCCAAGGTGAACGATCTTATTTCTCCTTAAAAATCAACTATGTATGTTGTTTTTGTGCGGTGGTGAATAAATTTTTCATAAATAATGTTTACAAGGCGTTCAGTATGTAGGAATATTAGGTTAAATCTAAAATGCTGCATAAAAAGGAACTCTAGGTGATTAAGCAAAATAATCAATTTAATAAAATTGCTGGCCGTTCTATAAAATTACTGCAGTCTTTAACTACTCAGATCCAATCTCAAAAAGAAGAGTTGAATGAAACGACATATTATCAAGTATTCTCCAAAGCGGCAGTCGCTAAATTACCAAAATTGACTCGTGCCAGCGTCGATTATGCGGTGAATGAGATGGAGGCGCTTGGCTATGAGTTTGAAAAAAGACAGGCGGGGACATCATCGAAATATGCGATGACTATCCAAAATATTGTTGATATTTATCACCATCGTGGGATCCCAAAATATCGAGACCGATATTCCGAAGCGTTTACTTTTTTTATTGGTAATTTAAAGGGGGGGGTATCGAAAACGGTAAGTACGGTATCTCTTGCGCATGCATTGAGAACACATCCGCATCTTATATTTGAAGATTTAAGGATCCTTGTTATCGATCTCGATCCTCAAGCATCAGCAACGATGTTTTTAGACCATATGCAGTCCATTGGCTCTGTTGAAACAACGGCCGCTCAGGCTATGCTTCAAAATGTGACTCGAGACGAGTTGCTTAGTGAGTTTATCTTACCGTCTGTGGTTCAAGGTGTTGATGTCATACCTGCATCGATTGAAGATGCCTTTATTGCTTCACAGTGGGAAATTTTATGTGCGGAATATTTACCCAATCATAATTTCTATACGGTTCTTCGCGATAACATTATCAATAAAATTAAGCATGACTATGATTTTATTTTTATTGATAGTGGACCTCATTTAGATGCATTTTTATCGAATGCGATTGCTGCAGCTGATATTTTAATGACGCCAGTACCTCCTGCACAAGTTGATTTTCATTCTACGCTGAAATATTTAACGCGTTTACCTGAGCTTATCGACTTAATCCAGTCTACAGGCGAGAATGTTAAATTGATTAGTAATATTGGGTTTATGTCTAAACTTGCAAGTAAAACAGATCACAAACTATGTCATAGTTTAGCGAAGGAAATTTTTGGTGGTGATATGCTCGATGTTGCATTGCCTCGCTTGGATGGATTTGAACGTTGTGGAGAATCATTTGATACCGTGATTTCTGCAAATCCTGCAACGTATATAGGAAGTGCTGAGGCTTTAAAAAATGCTAAAAGCGCAGCGGAAGATTTCGCAAAAGCGGTCTTTGATCGTGTAGAGTTTCTTCGAATAAATCGAGGTTATTATGCAAGCTAAAAGAAAAACAATTGGCAGAACGTTAAGTGCGACTTCATTTTCTCATTTAGCAAATAACCAAGAGCATACTCAGCGATTTATTCTTAAATCAGGAAAGTCTGCTGTTTTCCATTTGGAACACATTGCTGCAGATGAGATAGAAGAAAAAACATTTGTTCGATTTGCTGTTAACGGTCGAGATCAACGTGCATTGACGCCGGAATCATTAATTGATATCACTCGCACAATTAAATTACAGCAATTTTTCCCGGTTATCGGTTTCAGAGCAAATGGAAAAATTGAAATATTAGATGGTTCGAGACGAAGAGCTGCTGCGCTAATTTGTCATGTTGGACTCATGATCCTTGTTACTGAATCCGAAATTAGCAGTGAGGATGCAAGACAATTAGCGGCGGATATTCAAACTGCGAAAGAACATAATTTAAGAGAAGTCGGTTTACGTTTATTACAATTACGAGAAAAAGGCTATTCTCAAAAAGATATCGCAAAAATTGAAAATCTATCAGAATCAAAAGTAACGCGAGCAATACAGGCGGCTTCCGCGCCGGATGATCTGGTTGCATTGTTCCCCGTTCAAGCAGAATTGAATTACAGTGATTATAAGTTACTATTAAACATCGAGCAGATCATTCAAACCCACAATTTACTCAGAAATGACATATTCGAATATGTCAATGAGCATGTTGCTCACCTAATTAGCACTAATCAGATAGCCTCTGATGAGCTAAAAAAAGAAATTTTATATGCACTAAAAGATATTACTGATAATTTGAGTGCCAAAAATCAACACAACCTTGCAACAGTCAGTCCGCTATGGGCTTTTGAAGATAAAAACACATATGCGAGAAAACGAATGAAAGGGCGAGGGTTTAGTTATGAATTTAATCGCGTCCCTAAAGAGTTACAAGAGCTACTTGATTCTAAAATTAATGAAATTCTGACAAGTTTTTATGAAAACATGTGAATAGCATGATACATCTGGGGCTAGAGATGAATTATTTTATCTCTGGAAATGCAAAACCCCCTGCTATCTTTTCTAATCTTGGCGGATGCGAAAGATAAACAGGGGGGTAACTGGCAATTCTGTTAGGATATTGTTGAGTTCCTATCAGGGAGTATAGAATTATGTGTAAAAAAATTCAACTCCTTCCGTACAACATAAGTACGGAACCTTATGGCTAATGCTGAAACCTTACCCACAACATCTTGTTTTCCAAGAAAAGTTCATCGTCATTATGTACCAAAATTTTTAGGTCAATTACCGAAATTGGTGCCTGTGCGTCGCTTTGCTGCGGCGTTAAAATGTCACGATTGGAACCGAAACCCGTATATTTACCAACTGCGTTACGCCCGAAAGCAGAGGATCTCCGTGCGTTCAGAGCGTCGAGAAACTTTTGATACTCTCGCGATGGCGATGATTGCGTATGCGGATTATAACCCGGAAAGTGACACCCTCTTTGAAGTGATGTGCTCGGTGGAAAAGTTGGCTGAGCTGTGTGGTCAACTGTACCGCTATGAAAGTGGTCGTAAAAGTTACGATCCCATATTGCATGCGCTGCGTGATTGGGAACACGCCAATCTGATTATCATTGACCGCGATTTTGATGTTGAAGCGAAACAATACAAAGCGATGCGTATCTGGATACGCCCTGAGTTTTTTCATGGGCTAGGTTTTTCGAAACAGGAATTGCGTGATGTTGTGACCAGTTTCAGCCGTTGGATGGAAAAACGTGGCTTAAAAGAAAGCTACCAAAAGCGCTATGCACAACATGTGTTACGTCTCGCTCGAGCGAATGTGGCATCGCTGGATGATAAACATAAACTTCGAAAACTGCTCAACAATCTGAAAACATTAGTGATTGGGGAGGATGAGACGCTAAAACAAGAGAAGAAACATTTAGTCAAGGCTTTGAAGGAAAAGAAAGCGTTAGCCCAAAGCTTGCGCGTACCTGAAAGTTCAGAGCGGGCGGCATGGCGTCGTTTTGAAGCCTGGAAGGCGACTCAGCCATTAGCGGTTGTAATGGCCTTTGAGCGTAAAATGAAAACCTTGTATCCAAGTGTTCAAGGGCAAGCACTCTATTTGCATTACCTTGAGCACCTGCCTGACTCTTAATCCTGTTATTTTAAATAACCGCCTTGACTGGCGGTAGTTTCGTTTGCCCTAAACTTGGATAGCCTGTTTTTTTAGCGAAAAATGCTTATCCCAGTCCCTCCGTTCTTTGCTGCGAGGGGGGGGGACGAACATGTTCGTTCTTTATTTAGACTATTAACTTCGAATGATTTTATTCTCATCAATTAACTTCGAATCGTATTGGCGTTTTAGCGTTAAATTCGTTCTTAGGTTCTGAACTAAACGACCTTATAAATAAGGAGTTGCGGCTCTGCTTTTTCAAGCCGCCACTCTAAAGAGATAAAAACAATAAAGCCTTCGCTTACACGCCATAAATGGCGGTCGCTCAGAAGAAGGTGAAAAGACCGTGCGATTGCCCCCGTAAAGCTGACCTTCGGTCACCTTAACGCGCAGCTACAGCCGTTCATCGAGGCTACGCCTCTCGCCCGTCTCACTGCGTTTTTCAAAGGGACAAAAAACTATACAATTGTTTTAATTCCTCTAGGCTTAACCAGGGCGGGGGAGGGATTGGGGTATTTATCCGTCCGCCACCGCTAGCGCGGGTCTCGACGGCCCTCACCTAATGGTATTCTCTGAAACAGCTTTTGCCGTCTACAGCCCTACGGGCGGGTGATTTCGGTGAAATTTCGTGATAATCTGGTATTAATACATTGAGAAGAAACATAATCTGGAAGTCCGCATTATATGGAATGTAAACATAGACCTGAAAACAACTGACTCAGAAAAAAATTGAAAAAATCCATCGCAGGTAATTTATTCTCGTCGTAAATCTGTGGTGGTCAATACCCAGCACAAACCGAATCTCCTCTCAAAAGTACCACCATTCGATTTTCCCTAAATCAAATATTGTCTTGCTTCCATAAGCCACCGTGTAACATACCGGATCACGATTATGCTAAGGGCGACAGTTAAGCGGATGATTTAATTACAAATTCAATGTGACTGACACGTTAAAACACCGTTCAAAAATGGGCTAAACAATAACGAACAATATGATAACAACTTCATATCCTCATTTTGATTTAAGAAAAAATCATTGGTTCGGTACATTCTGTTTGCTGACGTAGTAGCTCTTAAACTGGCGTAGAGAGGATAAGGCGGCTCTAAACGTCCAATCGGAGAATCTATTTACAAACCACGCTGAAACAAAAACATTTTCAACGGGGGGATGTTGAGTGACTTATTTACTTTGGTTAAACATCGAATGATTGACGTGCCTGTTGCAATGATATTGTGCACCAACATGATTTGTTTTGTTTCACTTCCGAGACTGAACAGCTCAAAGATTTAGGGTTTCCTTGACACTTTATTTATTAGAGGTACACAATTTCTAGTACTAAGTAAAGAATGGCAATCTGGATTATGGTAATAAATAACTATATCGGGGCTTTCTTATTTCTGGCTCTCACTAAATGCTTGAAGCAAAGAGGAGCAAGCATCCACAGCAAAATTGTCGTAATTGTTATATGAGTACATTAGTCAATTTATATGCATCAACGTATCACGCTAATTTTTTCTTTAGGGGGCTCATAGAGGATATTAAGAAGTGTAATTTTACAAGAGTCATTTTGTATGTAAGGCAAGCCCACCCCATTTCTTTCTCAAACTCTTGCTGATACCAGACCGACAGTCGTCCACACTAAAAAGTAATATTGATTTAACGGGATTGATTTGCTAAATCTAGTGCATCAACTAAAAGAGGGATATGCCCGCAGCCTTCTGATACCGAGGCTTCTTCTAACACTCGGTACTCTCGTTTTTGAACCGTATGACGCAGCAATAAACGCATTGCCGTGTTTTTGGGATACAGAACTTCAGCTTCAATTGTATCTTTGTTCACAGGTACCATATCAAAACCTGAACACCCAAATATGACGCTCCAAAGAGAATATTTATTCTCTTCTGCAAATTCACGTGCGATATTGGGATCTCGTGAGGTAGATAAATAAGCTGGATCCTGCCCAACTTTGCCCTCAGCAATCGAACCCAATGCATCTGTTACTTGTGAGCCTCTATAGGTTTTTGTCAAAATATTCAATGAGGATTTTGCCAGCGCTTTTGATAAAGCAATATCAAGTAATTGTTCCGCAGACGTCATAGTTTGCCCTGACCTTAATTTACGATTCAGTGGTTTATACGCCTCTCCTGAATAAAGTTTCACTGCTACTATCTCTGCAGTAGAAAGAAGGCTAACGGACTGACTGCTAGTTGTTATATTTTTAATGGCTAAAGCTAATGGGAAGTGGTTCTTTAATTGATCAAGTAACTCCTCTTCAGATAAGGATGTCCACACAGATTGAATCCGATTTGTACTCGATTCATCATTAGTTCCTGGAACATTCCCTGTCAAGCTAATCCCACTACCAATATTCATCTCAATCACCTATTGACTCAAATTGTTCATCATTATGCAAAAAGGAAAACAATGGTGAAATTATTCTACCGCAAAAGTGCAAAGGGATATCATATGCACACTAAACAATGAAAATGTTATAGTTACCCTTGAGGCGATGGATGAGCACAGTGAACTACTCAGCAATCTCATACATCTTAAAAGTATGTCGTTTCCTGTCAATCATTCCTCTTTGCTTTATCGTTCGCTAATTAATCTGTATCTTATTCTTTCTCATTGATTCTGCTATTTAAGCCGCATGAAGGTATAAGTTTCATGCGGCTTAGCGTGTTTAAAGGGATTTAAAAAGCATTTTCAGCCCCATCAATGCATTAACAATTTACAGTTCGAACTTAGTGTTTAATTACATTCAAATATTAATACATTTCCTTGAGATGTACTTACTAATTTATAAATATCCAATAATGTTAAATATGTTGAGTTAGAGAACTCTAGTCTTGATAAAGACGAATCCAATTTAGATGAGTCAGAACTCAACAACGTATACTCTTTTTGATGACTCCCTTTATGTACAGTAATTATTAATTTACTTCCTGAAACTTTAGCATATACAGCTATTTTTTCACCACTCACTGGAACTAATAATGGAGATATATCTATATGTTCTATTTTAGATGCTGAATTTTTTAAAATGATGGTTGTTGGTTCGCTGTTAATAGCATTTTATATATAGTGAACCCCTGATTCACCATATGTTATACTAGAATAATTTGTTGGAACATTAAATGAAATATCAGGTTTATTGATAATGCACTCAATATTTTTATTAGTTACAAATATTTTCATTAATTAATCAAAGAAAATGCAAGTGTTTTTTTGCAATATGATTCATAGAGAGAGTTGATAATTAACTCATAATCCAACTCATTGTTTTTATGATGTTTTTCCAGGATTTCATATTCGCACTTTCCAATGTGAAAGTTTTTTTATCTTCCGTTAGTTTTAAATTCAATCCATCTTCAGTTGAAAATACTAATTTATTAACATACTCTGAAATATCACCATCTTTATGTGCATGAATTTCGATTCTTTTTGCATCTAGATTTCTATTTTTATCAAAAAACAGATAAATACTATCATCATTATATGTTATATGGTCTATATCATTGATTCCACCTTTGTATTTAAAATATTGCATGCCAGAATTAGGTGATAAATGTATACTTGTTCTATATACTTTAGTTTTTGTATCTGGGACAGGTATTTCAACAACATTATTGCCTCCCCCTAGATGAACAGTTCCACCAATAGCCCCAAGAGTGAAATGGTTATCATATTGATTTCCTATAAAGGTATCGTATCCATAGTCAGAACCTATTAAAGTATTAATGTTATTCTGTATCAAATCCATCATTTTTGAGGAATGATGGGTAAGATATGGCAGTAACGAACGCACTACAGTTTGTCGGCTATTTTGATTTAGATTAACGTGAACAGAAAATCCTTGTCCAAGATTTTTAAATGATAAAATGTTTTGAGTATGAGGTTGACCTTGAAAGTCTACGTTTCCTATACCATTTGTTTGTAAAATCATACCATTTTTTCCTCCTTTCAAAGTAAACCAAGATTCTTTCATCGCATGTAAAATATCTTGATTTTTAAGTAAAAATAGTTCTTTTTCTAATGGAGGAATAGCAAATGTAGTAAAGTTATCCGAACAAGTTATGATTGTTGATTTATGATCCTTATGCATTAATACATGATCTGTTCTCGCTAACTCTTTATAGGTTCCGTCATTCATTCTTTTAGCTTCTGTATAAGCTATAATACGAGCACTATATCCGAGAATCACTGTTGTATAATCCCCTTTAGGGATCACTGGAAATGTTGGCTGCCACAAACGATTCGCATACCCTTTAGCTAATTGATACTCATGCTTTGCGTTATCATTACAAATAACTTTATCTATGCTTCCAACCAAATGAATTTCTGGGATATCGAGTGTACTTGTGCAAGCTTTTGCATACCCACTACTCTCTTTAACTTATTGATCACTCAAATGTGCATGATTGCCAAAGTCTCTCCCATCATTGTAAGAGCGATAGGCATTGAATGTAGGTGGAGAGACACTCAAATCAATAGTTACTCCGCCTAACAATTTATTAGGTGATAAATCAAGTAATTTTTTTTCTGGCTTTGCTAAGATAGTTAATTTGGAAGACTCGTTTAAATAATGCTCTAAAGACAACCACGCCTTTCTTCTCATATCAATATGATGATTATGTCTTAATAGATTTTTCACTTCCTGTTGAAAAAATAAATAGGAATTGTAGACAATGCTAACGGGGGAAAAACGGTACCTAATAAGGCCAAAGAGGTATAAGTAGTTGCAAAACCAATGTCAATACCAGCCAAGAGTCGTTCCTTACTGCTGATATTTGGATTTAAGTAAGTTTGGACAGCATCTCCTAATGACCATAGGTTAAGAGCAGTATCAAGGAGTGGTAGCTTTATCACGGTTGCAGCTTTGGTCAATAAACTTCCTGTTGCACCTCCAAACTTTGTAGCTATCCTTTTGAGGAATTATTCCATCCATTCTATAATGAGAAAATAATGAACCACTCTTATATTTATTGGGGTCAAATTTTATTTTTTTATTTTATTTTGTTTTTTTATTGGTTTAGGTTTTGACTCAAATATTTCAACGTTTAATATATCTTGTAATGACTTATCTTTATGGCTTATTTTATACTTTGCCAATGCATCACCATTTATAGAAATAACGCGATTAAACATTAATTCATTATTTTTACTATCTATTTTTAGTTTGTATTTATTCCCTTTGTCTAAACCTTCTTTGTTAAATACACTTAGGAAGTATTCTCTAAATTTATTTTCATCTGAAAACTCAACAACGCCTCCATTTGCATCATAAAATCCATGGATACGAATATCTCCGTTATTAATAGACCATGCAGCCATAGCATGACCGGGAGCCTCCAATTTTAGCAGAACGGGTTCAGTACTCTTGTTATTCAACATACTTAGAACTTCGTTTAAAGGTATATTTTCTTTTTTATTCTTCCACACAATATTGTATGTTGAATGCATGGGGTTTTTGGCATGCAATTTAGATAACGTCAATAGTAATTGCTTAGCATTTGCTATCTCTATTTCAGTATAATGAATCGGCTCACTTAATACTGACGCCGCTGAATATAAATTCTCAAATAATTTTCCAGGCGCTTTTTGTTGATTGGTACTCTGTAAATGTTTTTCTGCCAGAATTAACATCGACAATGGGTCACATCGACCACCAAACCCATCTCCAGATAGATTTAATATTAATAATTGAGGCATCAATTTTTCTGTTGCGAATTTATCAATATTACCACTTGATGTAACTTTATCGAAAAGTTGATGATATTTTTCTAGCATAGGTTGAAACGTTATAGATAAAGCTCGACGTTCAACTTCATACGCTAATTCTCCCATTTGTTTATCATTAAGTTGCGATCTGTTTTTTTTCATGAGCTCAACAATTTCTTTTATATTCATTTCACTTTTGAATCCAGTAATGTTGCGGATTGCATCTGCATCGCTATATCCTTGTAGAAAATCATTGGAGGTCCTAATATCTTTGACGACTGGTCCTGTTGTATCAGCTTTAAGTAGCTCTCCATATTCTTTAAGATATTTCTCTATTTTTTTTAACTCTTCTTTTTTTCTGTTTTTTTGATTATTGCTATCTAATCCTGATACAAATAATTTTGCTTCAACCTTTTCACGTCCACGCAATGGTTCGTGGTGTTTAGTATTATCTTGGTTGTAGTAATAACGTTGTTCTCCTATTCCTTCAAATCTTAATTGTTCTCTTATTCCAAGAAGTTCTCGATATGTTTTTTCTTGATCTGAAATAATAAAATCCAGAACTTTGCTTCCTTTATGAGTAACAAGGAAGTTATTATTACCTCTTTCATTCCAACCTTTTCTATTCCCCCACCATTGATGGCGTTTAGACATAAGAAGTGAATCTCGTATTACTTTAGTTTGTACTGGAGAAAATATTTTTTTTCTTTCTTTATCTCATTGAGAATAAGCTCTAATCGTTGTTTATCTTCTATAGATAATTGATTTTTAGTTCCAGCACTTGGTTCTTCACTCACTAATGATAGTAGTTCATCAGTCATTGCACGACGAAGTGGTTCCTGTTCTAAAAAGTCAAAGTTTTTACTATTATCTTGAAGGATCTGATAAACGTTTGACGTATAGGCAGGGGCTATATCATAATCTGAATAAATGCCACCATGATTTTTTAATATGATTGCGCGTAACATGTCAGTTGCTGCTGCATAGTTTCCTCTAAGAATAAGCTCTCTTTGGTAGTATTGTTTGCTATGCACTTGTTTCATTTCTGGTAATTCTGTTACGCTATTTATATTTAATTTATCTGGTCCGAAAATAGCAATTAATTTATTCTTTGTTTCTTCTAGCTTATCTTTATTATATTTTAATTTTTTTTCAAAGGATTGAATTTTTTCCTCATCATAGTGCAGACCTCTTTTAAAAAAGAGATGCGGTTATTATCATTAAATGTTAGCAATCCCTTTGTATATGCATAATTCATTACAGCGTCTTGAAGTTGTAATGTTGATTTAAATAGATAATGTTCAAAATTATCTTTTAATTTTATATTGAATTCCGGCGTTAAATCAGTTGTTGTTTGTAATGTTTTCAACTCTTTTTCGGTTAATAGGTTAATCACCTCACTTTTAGCATTTTCAAAAGCTATTTCTTTAATCTCTTTATTAAACAAATAAGCAAGCATAGCATTTGGGTCTATCCATAAATTAAAAGTAAACTCAGGATATGCATTTTTATATGCGTGTGCATATTTTGTAATACTTTCAGGTGGAGCACCAGCAACCCAAACTACATGAATGAGTTTTTCTATTTCAACTTTATGGGACATATATTCATTTTGAATCTCATGGATTAAGTTTAAAATATTACTTCTTTCATTTGAATAGTTTTCACCATTACTTTTTTCATTTAATTTCTCATGGAGTTTCTCAAGCAAATTAGCTTGTTCTTTTAATAATTCTATTCCTTTTCTACTGTTTTTTTCACTTAAACTATTATAGTTATTTATGCTTTCTTTTAATGGTTTAAGCAATAAATGGTATGGTTTTTTTGGGGGTTGACTATTACGAAATACTTTATCTTCAATATTATCTTTAGATAAAGAATATTTTACATTATTGTTATTATTTGTTTCCACGTTATTTTTTTCAATATTATCAAGGCTTCTTTTTTTTACTTTTACATATTGAACTGATGAAATAGATGTTTTTGAGCTTTGTTCATTATAAGGATAATGTACGTCTACCGAAAATGGTAGACTAGATGCTTGAGGAATAACTGATGTGAATTTTTATTGATTGCTATCACTCAAGGATATTTGAGAAGAATCACCAGACATTAATAATCCTATACGATGTATAATCGCTGATTTCCAATTTCCAGTGGTCGAAACAGGAGGCGGGCTTGAAGGGTTAATTGTTTTTCTTATTTCCTCTTGAATTAATTTACCAATGGCTATGACTTCATCAGTTGAAGTATTTTTAACCTTTGTTATTCTATTGATGAACGGTTCATGTGTTATTTTTTCCTCGTTGTTTCTATTAATAGAATTAGGTATATTTGTTTTTTCTACTGGATTTCTTTCTTGTTGTGAGGGAAGGGGGATTGTATTAACTCTCATATATTACCTTGACTAAATTCAGTATGATTTTTATATTGATAATTCAATCAATATAAAGAATAGAGATTTGGTGTATGTGTTTGATATTATTTAACTTTTGTCTGAAATGGTATTTTTAGATGATAATGACAGTACCCATTAATATGTTAACTAGTTTGTATCCTCAGCTCTTATTTATAAATAGTGAATATAAAATAATCCGTTATAGTATCGATGATTTAATTTTATCCTCTAAGCTAATAACTAAGGAGGATATAGTTTTCTATATTCAAAAGTATCTTGTCAATAATTGAAAACTATATTATTAATTACTCAAAATATGAGGGAAAGTGCCCGGAATTAATATTAGGCTTACTTTTCTGAATTAAGCTGAAAAAATCTATGCCTATGAAGATGCTTGGTGTACGTATATCAATGAGAAATTTAACCAATCAATGAAAGAAATGGATATTATGTATGCAGGATTATTATTGAGATTATTAATTTTATAAATTGCGTGGGATTTAGTGGAGCAATCTCATGTATGCATGTACCAAAGATAGTGTGCTTTTTCTGTACTTTTTTATTGGGTTAGAATGACAATAGTATGACAAAATTGAGGTTTTCCCCCTTCTCTTACGTGTTCTTTGTATTGACATAACTAGCTTCTAAGCATTGACCTGTCACTGATATCAAGTTTGCCAGTGAACTTCATTCATGTATATATGTCTCATTGAGGAGTATTTGAACCGTATTAAATTTGAATTCAGGAGCATAAACAGGTTTTGATGTTTTAGCTTTTAGACTCTCTATCCCATGTAATTGATAATTCAATTCATGGGCGGAGCATAGCATGATTAACTTTAAACACTAGAGTATAAAAAAAGCACCCTTCAAATTAGACTAAAAGAGTCCAACGTTTAGGGTGCACTTCACTTTAGGGGGAGGGGGTTAATCTGTAAATATAGTTGAACCACTATATTCAGGATGAATACAAGCCTGCATCGAGGAAATATCGCATAGCATATTATTAGGTATAGTATATTCTGTTCGACAAATTAATAACCCGAGTTTATTTGGATGGTTTGGTGACATTGTGGGTAAGCCTGTATTATTGGTGATAAGGAAAGACCCATCTTGACTCGTTGTAGAAATGTTTACACTCATACATGAATTAGGTAAATTCATTCCATGTTCAGCCGAATGCATAAGTGCCTTATTAACCTGTTCTTGATTTAAGACTAAAACGGGCAATGGATATAACTGAAAGAAAGCGGAACACAGTGCTGTAATCCCTGATGAACATGTAAGCAGCTCATACAGATTATTGGTTTGTTGGTCGGTTCCATCACATAGATTTACAACTCGCATAGCTTCACTGGGCGTTAATGCACTTACTATATCGTTTGATTTTTTAGAGTCTAGCTTTAAAATTTGTGATAATTCGTTCTGGGCTTCAGTTGGAAGTGCCATTCCATCGACATGAATACTTACATTCCCGAATGCTCGATGGGCATCGATAAATACACTATTAAATGGTGATGTGCCTGCGAGCAGATCTCTTTCTGAAGAGTGAGGCGTCACAATTGAGGTTGAATGTTGAGTAGCTATTTTGAGTAAATTTCTCATAGAGTTTGGATTTGTTATTTCCATATCATGAGGTGCATGGTGTTTCATAAGATAAGGCTTATGAATACTAAATGGTAAATTGTGTTTTATTATTTCGGATTTTTCTCCATCAAAATGATGGACTTCTTCTTTGCCCGAACCATAGATTATACTTGCAGTGATATCTTCTCCGGGGCTAAGAGATATAGATAGTTTTGTTAAATCTTCAAATGTACCCTCTACTCGTGCTTTTTCACTTGCCATCGGCTGAACAGGGGTCATTTTACTTATTATATCTCTGGCTTGAGCTTGCTGTTCTTGTGAGTACTTAGGAAACCATATACCAAAAGACAGAATTTGTAGTGCTTTTTCTGCAAAAGTCATACTAGACCATGATTTTTTACCATTACTAGATGTAATCGTTGCCGCGTCTAAGATAGTTTGTGGAGTTAAATTGTTCGTGGTATTTATGCTTGTTATATTCATCGTTTAGTTCACTTTGCTCTTCTATTTTTTGAATAAAAGCACCTATCCAAATAGGTGCTTTTTAGCTAAATTTAACTTTTTTATTTAAAATATTTTATAATAGAGTGCTTACGAAATTTTTCGAAACTAACATATGTTCTAATTGGCGCAGTTGCAGCTGTTGGGGTCTGTCTTCTACCATTTTTTTGTTACGAGTCTCCCTTAAGTCTGTAATGATTTTCTCACTAGATAAGCTTGGATTTTTGATTAATTCCATTGCTGTAATTAACGTTCCTGTACGACCAACCCCGCCAAAACAGTGAACCATTGGTACGCTTGTAGTTGCTCTCGTATTTTCATAAATAGGTTCAATTGCATTGGACGTTTCTAGAGTTATTTGCGCTAATTCCAGTAATTGAGATGTACTTTGTAGAGCCTGATGATCTTTCCAACTTTGAACATGCATGACGGGGAGAGTATAGGCATCAGTCTCAGAGCTTATTTTTAAGTGATAATTATCAATTTCAACTCCACTTGGCGTTAGAACACCAGCTTCTTGGGTTACTTGAATATTTATAGAGCCAACGGTACCCGGTTGCCTGAAGTAATCAGGGAGTTTTTTAGCTCTTATTTGATCATCCCCAGTTAATATAACGAGGCAGGAAGGCTTTTGTTCGAGTATCATTCGCAGATGTGATTCTATACCACTTAGCGTTCCTTTTGGGTATGAGCAAGCTATAGCGACAGGAACTCCACCTGTTGACATAAGATTAGCCGGCATAGGGGTTTTATCCTGTAAATGAATTTGGGTATTAGGATTCACAGGAATATTACCGAATCGAGGCAAGTTTAATTTCGGTAGTTCTATCTTAACCGGACGACCACTTTGATGAGCTAGCAGTTTTTCTTTTAATGCCATCACATCTTTTGTTATTCCTTGGATTCGTTCTGCCGCTAATGATAGGTCATTATGAGAGGCTGAATTTACCCATGCTTCTACGGAACTACCAGTAGTTCCCCATTGAGAAAAAGGACTATTACCAACTAAAACACTTTTTAGTGTATTCTGAAACTCCTCCATTCCAGGAATACCGGACAAGTTAGATAAATTGGTTAGTAATGTTTGTAATGTTCTCAATGCCCCGCTACCTTCTGATAGTTTAGAATACTTTGTTTGTAATTCTTGACCTGAGAGCTTTTGTAATTCTTCTATTCGAGTCAAGCTAGTTAAGGCTGATGCAAGAGCGGCTTGTTGTATGTTTTTTGCCAGCGCTTCAACGGTATTATAATCTGGCGGGATCGTACCTTCAGTAACAATAATACTTGCTTTTAGATTATTTTTATTGGAGCCTGCAGAGATAAAGTTACTCATTGTTAAAGCTTGTTGAGCAACATTCGGACCATATTTTTGCTCTAATTCGTGGACAAATGACTCTTTAGCTTGCATCATTTGCGCTGCAGGAAGAAGAATTGTTTGAATTTTACGTTGTGTTAAAGGTGTATCACCAGAACTTAAGTTATAAGCTGAAATAACTTTATCCGCAGTGTTGGCACCATAGGAATTTGATAAAGCCTCTGCAAATACCGCTACGGTGGCTTGATTTGCTGTTTTGATATTTTCAATATGGGTTTTTACTGCACTTATGTTTTTAAAGAGTGGAAATTGACCTAAGAAACTTAAAATTCGACCACAAAATCCTTCACTTGCAGTGGTAATGGTTGATTCGTTGGAGGTGTTACTGATAACTAGACGAGCATCTTGACTTCCAGATACTTGCGAAAAATGGGATAAACTAATATGTTGCATAAAACATCCTCGCAATTAATGTTGATTACTTAGGTTAATCTTTCTTTAAAATCATCTAACTTATTTACAAATGATTCTATTTTATTAAGGATATTATCCTCACTTAAATTTGTAATTGAATCTAAATAAAGTAGAGCTTCTGATGTGGGTTCATAGCCGATTGTTCCCAAATTTTTTTCGGCAAGAACCCTATTTAAAATCATGAGATCGCACCAAAGACTGCAATTTTCTTGCTTTATCTTTGATATCAATCCATTTAATAACCAATAATGTTCATTAGCCTGTATAGATACTAATAAGTCATCATCAAGCAATAACATACATTGTTTATTATCATCAAAGGATAGTGGGATACCTAATTTATTACCGATAGAATTTAAAATATTTTGGTGTGATTTCATTTTTATACCTTTAATATTATCTGGTTATAGTATAATACTGGCAGGAATGTATTTTAATTGTTATCCGATGAACTCTTTTGCTTATCCTGCATATGTTTTTTGTTGGAGTGCTTTCTATGTTATTGTGAAATCTGTTTTAATAGTCTTTTAATGTTATTTTCATAAAAAATCTATTCTACTTTTGTTTTTATTTTAAATGTTATTATGTGTGTTTTAATTTTTTATTTCGCTTGGATTGTTATCTTGCTATTTATATTTAAATATATAAGGTTGAAATCTTTGATTCTAGATATTTTTGATTCAGATTGGTAGTGGAAATAAAATTTTAATTTTAAAATGGTATTTTATTGTGATATAACGTTATTTTTTTGCTATAAAAGTGATTATTTATCATTTTTATTTCGATAATTTAAAATTTAGTTTATATAGTTTTTAATTATGAATTAAATTCATAAATTTTATATATGATTCATGTATTGAGTGATAAATAATATCAAAAAATGCTCATCCTACCTGTTTGGTGTTATTACAATAGGTTGTCTTCATGCTTTTTATCAGATGTACCGTAAAACCATGTTCTTCAGGACGGGGATATAAGGCGTGATTTTCCAACTAACTTAGTGTGTACTGTTGTTCAATGTATTGCCGTTTGTAGGTGAGCGTTGTTTTGTAAAGGCTTAACAAGAAATCATCCGCTACATTATTGGATATTATAGCCAGTTCAGGTTGCATCAGAATAACAGCAGGGTAACGCCCAGTGAGTCAGAACGATTGTATTGGGAAATCTCTAAAAACCGTGGTCAATTTTAGTTTAGCACTATAGAGGGTAAATATTGTTGGAATAAAGTATTAGAATAAGGTAAGGATACGCTTTATTCATTGATGATAAGGATTATAGGGGGAAGTGGTTGATATGTGATTTAATTGTTTGTTTTTTGTTATCTGCATTGGTGGAGGCATTATCAATTTTTTTTGTGCGCTGGTATTATTTACATTTTGATTTTTTTATTTTAGATTTACGCATGTTTTTATATGGAGTTGTGAGGGTATTGATTATGTTTAGTTCTATTGGGCAGTCAACATGTAGAATGGTTAATAATCCGTGCATTAGAGCAGCAGCAGAGATCTCTTTTAAGCAGGAAAGAAATAGCGGGGGAATGTTGGACCGATTATTCGGAGTGAGAAGAGAGTCGCTATCTGTTCAGGTAAATAATCGGATTACATGTATAAGTTTAACAAAGGTAAATAAAGAAGTCGATAAGGCCATCTTACGTTCTGGTGTATATAAGCCTTCTTGGGTCTGTCAAGAAACAGTAACTCATCTATCTGCTGAGGTTAATAAAACTATTGATCGTATCTGTCACCAACAAGCGAAAAATATAAGTAACATTCAAAAAGATCGTATTTTTGCTCACCTCTCGAATAGATTGGGCTCTGGGGTTAAATTAGATTCTAGGTGTACACAGAGTTCAATTGGGCACATATTAAGAAATAACTCATATGTTACTAATAAGCTTGAGAATTTAGTATCTAGTAGAGATATGAGTAGCCACGAAAAAAATGAAATAAAAAATATTGTTACAAGTAAATTAACTGATATTGTCTTTGAAGATAAATTCGGAGGGGTGAGTGTAGAACAGTTAAGGAAGGATGCTACTCGAGAAGTAGAGACTCAATTAAAACGGTATTCTGCACCTTTTTAATTGAAAGTGATTAATTTAGTCGCTTTCAATTAATAGGATGTTTCCTGTGCATTATGGGATTTATTTCATTACTCGCTTCGGTCAAATTAAATAGTATGTTGATATAATACTATTTATTTTTTAGTCGGTGTGAGTTGCGTGACTCAGTATGCATTTATTTATGAATGCCAGTATAAAAATTGATATGTATATAAAGATTTTTCTGGGGGAGGGGGAACTAAATTGTTTGACCTTTAGTGTTTAGCTCTTATCCCAAGCGGGATTGTCAGATAATAAATGGCAAATCAGCGATAAGCTTTGGGATGCATCATTGACTACGATGATAGTTATTCCTGCTATGAATGCCATCTTCTTTGTACTCAGAATGGGTTGACAATGGAATACCCTAAATGCCACAAAAATATGATCGTCAAGCCAGCTCACTGCAGATTACAGGAGTGGCGGGATCCTATGCATGGTTATTACTCATTTGCTAACAACAGGATACCATAGGCTTCTCCTGGCTAACTCTCGATTGCTGCATGACTAAATCGCCACTGGGTGTTTACAAAATATTCAGGAGCCTACAAGTAGGGGAAACAAGGCGTAAAACGTAGTTCGGGGTTGACTGATAAACTGGTCTCTTTTAATGATTGAGCTCATCGTTTTTTCTCAGGTCATTACCAACCCTTTTGGCGAAAAGCTCCTTCATTGCATGATTTTTAAGATTGACTTCAGCAAACATTTTTTAGCTTAGTATTTTCATCCTCAAGCTCTTTTAATTATTTAATATCATTAGTTTTCATACTAGAATCAGTGAGTATTGAAAATATTAACGATCTTGTCCACTTCCCTTTAATTGAGACACACCAACTTAGAGTTTTCTAACTGTTTTCGATATGTCTCCGGTGGGAGATTATTTAAACTTTCGTGAGTTCGATTGTGGTTATAATCTTGCAGCCAAAACCATGCTAATTCTCGAACTTGGCTCAACGATTCAAATAAATACTCATTTAAAAATTCACGACGGAACGAACCATTAAAACGCTCGATAAATCCATTTTGTTGCGGTTTTTCCGGTTGAATATGGCACAACGAAATTTGATTATCTTCACCATAATTCAATAAGTTAACTGAAATGAGTTCAGAGCCATTATCGACTCGGATCTGTTTCGGCAACCCTCTTTCGGCTTTTAAACGTTCAAGCACCCTGATGACGCGTTCAGCCGGTAATGACGTATCAATCTCAATCTCCAAGCATTCACGCGTTCCTTCATCAATAAGATTGAGAGTTCTGAAGGGCTTACCGCAATATAAACTATCGTGCATAAAATCCAATGCTCATTGAATATTCGGGACTTTTTCTATCACTAATGATTTTTTCACGTTTCGGAAGCACTTTTTTAACCCGTTGTTTCAGGTTCAATCCTAATTGACAATAAACTCGTTTATGATTAAAAGGATAGCCTTGAAATCTCAGTCGGAAATAGCATTTCCAAAATCCCGATTGTGGCGATTTAGCTAACACAGATTATTACCACACGGTCTTTTTGCGCCAATCTATTAGCTGACGGTAAAATGTGGCGCGTGCCAATGACGTCAGCTCACAAGCCTTAGTGACTGATAAACCAGCCTCTTTTAATGATTGAGTACAGGCTCTCTTTTCAGCCACTACCAACTCTTTTTTGCGAAAAGCTCCTTCATCGCATGATTTTCAAGGCTAACTTCCGCAAAGAGCTTTTTCAGTTTTATGTTTTCCTCTTCAAGCTCTTTTAATCGTTTAACATCATTAGCTTCCCTACCACCATACTTTGATTTCCAATTATAATAAGTGGCATTACTTATCCCATTTTGACGGCAAATATCTTCTACTTTCATCCCTGAATCAGTGAATATTGAAAATATTATCGATCTGAGTTTCAGTAAGATGGGATTTTTCATCATGACTTCTGCAACTGTTACAGCAGAAAATCTAATTATAGTTGTCTCATTTTTTTTGGATAGTTTTTTAGTCATCTAAAATAATTTTATTATTTATTTTATTCATAACTTGCTGCAATTTTTTTTGCTAATTTATTGATAGGAAGTGGGGATTTAATTTCAAACTTAATTAAATTTTTTATGATGTTGTTATTCTATCATCCGATTAGATGTTTTTTATTCTTAAATTTTGTGGTGAGATAGGGTATTTTAGTGTGATACATTTTTTCATGATTTGGTTTATGGAAGAGTTTTGTTTTTTGCGGATTATAATAATGAGATTTTTTGTGTGATTTTATTAATTTTTATTGGATTGTTAATTTAACGTTATTCTATTCTTATTTTTTAACTACCCACTGTTTTGGTATTGATATCTTATCAATTATATTAATGTGATATGGGATTTTCAAAAAAGTAAACCGAATAAAAGTTATTTGTTAAAAATACTTATGATTTTAATTAGTAATAATTGTAGGTGTAGTCATCATTTTTCCATCATGTTTTTTTTGGGTAATTAGGTGATCCTTATTACCTAATTATAATTACGTTGAGTTTAATCATATGCTAAATCCTGTTGAATGTTTAAAAAAAGAGGATGTTATAAAGGTATATAACTCAGAGGTTTGGTTATTAACGCCAAATCAAGGAGAGCGTTTTGTTTTTGATATTCATCAAGATAAAGCATATGAACAGTGCGAAATTGTAAAGAGTTCTTTATTGATTTTAAATCGTGTCTCTGTCCATATAAAAAGCGAAAGTGTTATTTTTAGGTCATTAAAATTAGCGCGTTTAAGTAAACTTCTTGCATTTATGGATATGGCTTTTGGGAAAAATTTAGCCAAAGTGAAGCCTCCTCACTGGATGGTGCTTGAGTTAAGTAATCCTGAGATATGTGAGGATATCAAAAGCTGTGAGCGTTGGTTTTTAAAACAATATATGACTCCAACAGAAGAGTTCACTTTTTTTATTTCTATGTTACGTCAAATGGAAAGTTATTGTGTCATTCAATTTCTTTTTAACCAATCAAAAAGTGGTAATACTTTGATTGAGTTAGGTGAGAATTATGGTGTTTCTTACTCGCATTTTCGTCGATTATGTAATCATGCATTGGGCGGTAAAGTAAAAAATGAATTGAGGATCTGGCGGATGGCTCAGTCGTTGCTTGAAAACATAGAAAAAGAAGGCAACTTAACTCAATTAGCCCTTAATAATGGTTATGCCTCATCATCTCATTTCTCTAATGAGATTAGAGAAATGATGGGGGTATCTCCTCGTGATTTATCAAATATTATTAGATTGGCTTCTATTCAAAATGAAAACTAAAGTTATTTTTTCAGCGTTGTTTTTGTGTCTGGTGTCATATGGGATTACTGCGCCTCAAGCCGCCGAATTATCTGTGGAGTTAAATGCGAAAGGTGATCATGGTTACGTTGCAAAAGATGATAGCTTACGTAGCTTTTTTGAAGCTATGGCTGCCAAGCTTAATGAGCCCGTGATTGTTAGTAAACTTGCTGCAAGAAAAAAAATCACAGGGACTTTTGATTTCAGTCGACCAAAAGAGCTATTAGATAAGCTTTCTTTCCAATTAGGATTGCTTTGGTATTTTGATGGGCAAGCTATTTACATTTATGATGCGAGCGAAATTCGAAATGCTGTAATTTCATTACAAAATATCTCATTGACGTCATTTAATGATTTTCTTCGTAAGTCAGGGCTGTATGACCAGCGTTATCCTTTAAGAGGTGATAACAATAGTAATACGTTTTATGTTTCAGGTCCTCCTGTTTTTGTTGAGTTAATTGTTAATACGGCTACCTTAATTGATAAAAAAGATGAAGGTATTCAACTCGGAAAACAAAAAATAGGTGTTATTAGATTAAATAATACTTTTGTTAATGATCGTGTATATAAATTACGCGGTCAGGAAATTGCCATTCCTGGAATGGCGACAGTTATTGAGAATTTATTAGAGGGAGAAAAGCAACCTTTAGCTAATAATATTCTGAATAAACAAATTACTGAAATGCCTGATTTTGTTTCTGAAATGAACGGAACATCATCTGGTCCATTGAATTATAACTCTAACGTTAGTTTACCAGAGGCTTTAAAGCAAACCGCAGCTGCCGGTGATATTAAAGTTATTGCTTATCCTGGAACAAATAGCTTATTAGTTAAGGGAACTGCAGAACAAGTTGATTTTATTGAGTTATTAGTTAGAACGTTAGATATTACCAAACGTCATGTTGAATTATCTCTTTGGATTATTGATTTAAATAAAAGTGATTTGGATCAATTAGGTGTGGTATGGAGCGGAGGGATCAATTTAGGCGACAAATTAAGTATGTCTTTTAACCAGTCCACACCAATAAGTACGTTGGATGGCGGGAAGTTTATTGCTTCTGTGTATGCGCTTGAGCAAAAAAAACAAGCAACCGTTGTTTCCCGACCCGTTATTATGACGCAGGAAAATATTCCAGCGATTTTCGATAATAACCGAACATTCTATACCAAGCTCATTGGCGAGCGGACTTCCAGCTTAGCCGATGTTACTTATGGGACTTTGATTAGTGTTCTTCCTCGATTTGCTGCAGATGGACAAATCGAAATGTTACTGGATATTGAAGACGGTAATGAAGCGAGGACGGCTGATTATAGCAATGAAGAGAATGTTGATGTTTTACCTGAAGTTGGAAGAACCCATATCAGTACGATTGCTCGTGTCCCACAAGGTAAAAGTTTATTAATTGGAGGGTATACGCGTGATGCAAATTCTCAAGATTTACAGAAAGTTCCATTTCTAGGTGATCTTCCTTTTGTTGGCGGATTATTTCGTTATAACAATCAGAATAAGAGTAATACTGTTCGCGTTTTTTTAATTCAACCTAAAGAGATTGTTGAACCATTAATGTTTGATGCGAACGATGTTGCATTAAAGGTTACGAAAGAAGGCGGAGCTGATATTACCGATGATCCGTTACATAAATGGGTTATTAGTTTTTTAAATCGCGACACTGA
Source organism: Providencia sp. PROV208 (assembly GCF_028479465.1). Classification (NCBI taxonomy): domain Bacteria; kingdom Pseudomonadati; phylum Pseudomonadota; class Gammaproteobacteria; order Enterobacterales; family Morganellaceae; genus Providencia; species Providencia sp. PROV208. Next base: position 89,760 of record NZ_JAMPNS010000018.1, read on the forward strand.
ATTAGAGCTGAATAATGGCAATTAATGTTTCCCCTGGCGGATTAATTTCTGCGAAAGTTCTTGCAAGGCAGGCTGCGCAGCAAGAGGTTAATCGACATAATGATGCTCGTCAAGCTGAGGCTTTGCAGACAGAGGATACTTCTCCCGGCGCTGAGATACAAAGATTTGTTCAATCTACAGATGAAATGTCTGCAGCGATGGCGCAATTTCGAAATCGACGCGATTACGATAAAAAAGCGGGAGAATTATCGAGTAGTTTTGAACGGGTTTTAGATGAGGATATTCTTCCTAAAGCCCAGAAAATACTGCAAACAGCCAAGCTTCAGAATGTTACTGCGGATGAATTATTACGACAAGCTCAAAAACTGTTTCCTGATCCGAGTGATTTAGTTTTAGTTTTAAGAGAATTGCTAAAACGAACTAAGTTAAGTGAAGCTGTACGTAAGAAATTACAAGTTTTATTGAAAGAGGTTGAAGCTCAAGCTGATCCTAAAATGCTTAAAGCAGGGATTAACTGTGCTCTTAAAGCGCGTTTGTTTGGTAAGTCGATGAACCTACAACCTGGGTTATTAAGGGCTAGTTATAGGCATTTTATTCAAAGTGAGTCTGACGAAATAGATACGTATAGTGATTGGGTAAGTAGTTATGGTTATCAAAGACGTTTAATTGTTTTGGATTATATTGAAGGTGCATTATTAAGCGACATTGATTCTTTAGATCCAAGTTGTTCTCATTTAGAGTTTGGATATTTATTAGGTCGATTAAGTCAGCTTAAATCACTACGTTCTGCGGATCTTTCTTTTATAGGGAAGCTAGTATCAAGCTCTTCTATATCGAGTTTTAACGTCGCAGAATCAGTTTGGTTATTGTTGATGTTTTCGCTATTAAAAGAACCCCATGCGGTTGATGCAATATTATCCGATATTCTTGGGGATGAGATTTTATTAAAAAGTCATAAAGAACATAGTGTGTTGCTATATGAATTATATATCGCCAGTAAAACATTACCGTCAACGTTATTTTTTGACCCAAGTTGGCGAGAGGATTTACTAGATTCTTTACGGAATATGGCTGATATCGCTTATCGAAATGAATTAATTGAGCAACGCCGTCGAACTAATTAATGATATTTTACCTATTCTATCAGGATAATTCATAGTGTTTAACTCTCTGCTTAATGGTGTCAGGCTTCGTCCTGAATTAATAATTTTGTTATTAATGGTAATGATAATTGCAATGTTTATCATTCCATTACCCACGTATTTAGTAGACTTTTTGCTCGCATTAAATATGGTTTTAGCCATATTAGTGTTCATGGGCTCTTTCTATATTGATCGGATTTTAAGTTTTTCTACCTTTCCAGCGGTACTATTAATCACCACGCTTTTTCGTTTAGCTCTTTCAATTAGTACGAGTCGTCTGATTCTAATTGAAGCAGACGCCGGGGAGATTATTGCTACGTTTGGGCAGTTTGTCATAGGAGATAGCTTAGCTGTTGGTTTTGTTGTGTTCTCAATCGTCACTATTGTTCAGTTTATTGTTATTACCAAAGGTTCTGAACGTGTGGCTGAGGTTGCAGCTCGATTTTCTCTTGATGGGATGCCGGGTAAACAGATGAGTATTGATGCGGATTTGAAAGCTGGGATCATTGATGCTGATGCGGCTCGAGAACGACGCAGTGTTTTGGAAAGAGAAAGCCAGCTATATGGTTCTTTTGATGGTGCAATGAAATTCATTAAAGGGGATGCTATTGCTGGGATTATTATCATCTTTGTTAACTTTATTGGCGGGATCTCCGTTGGAATGACTCGCCACAATATGGATTTTTCTGGGGCTCTTTCTACCTATACGATGTTGACCATCGGTGACGGTCTTGTTGCTCAGATCCCTGCTCTATTAATTGCGATCAGTGCTGGATTTATTGTGACTCGTGTTAATGGTGATAGTGACAACATGGGTCGTAATATTATGGGGCAGTTACTCGGAAATCCTTTTGTTCTAGCGGTAACCGCAGTACTGACGATTGCTATGGGGACATTACCTGGTTTTCCTTTCCCTGTTTTTATTATTTTATCTACTGTATTAGGTATTCTGTTTTATTTTAAATGGCGCTCAAGTAAATCTTCAGATTCTTTAATGAAGAAAGGGAGTGATAAACCTATATCTCGATTTGGGGACGCCAAAGGAGATACATCGGCTACTAATACGAGTGCTCAAGATAATTCGTCATTGGGTTTAATTACAAACCTTGACAAAGTCTCAACTGAAACTGTTCCATTAATTCTTTTGGTACCCAAAAATCGATGTGCTGCATTAGAGAAAAGTCAATTTATTGAGCGTTTACAGAGCCAGTTTTTTATTGATTATGGTGTGAGGCTCCCTGATATGCTGTTACGTGATAGCAATCAAGAGTCGATGGATAATACGGTTTCGTTACTCATTAATGAAATTCGCGTTGATCAATTTGAACTGTATTTTGACTTAGTTCGTATTATTAATTATTCGGATGAAGTGAACTCTCTTGGGATTGACCTTACCTATAGTCATTACGGGGCTAGCACCTGTGTATGGGTTCATCCGTCTCATAGCGAAATATTAGAGAAACTAGGTTATCAATTACGTTCCGCAACAGATGAACTGTATCATTGTATTTCTGTGTTATTAGTTCGTAATGTCCATGAGTATTTTGGCATACAAGAAACTAAACATATGCTGGACCAACTCGAAGATAAGTATCCTGACTTGCTCAAAGAGGTTTTACGACATGCAACGGTTCAGCGTATCTCGGAAGTGTTCCAACGATTATTAAATGAAAGAATTTCTATTCGTAATATGAAATTAATAATGGAAGCTCTCGCACTTTGGGCTCCGAGAGAGAAAGATGTTATCAACCTTGTTGAGCATGTTCGAGGAATGATGGCTCGCTATATTTGCCATAAATTTGCGTATGGCAGTGAGTTACGTGTAGTCATGATCTCATCCGAAGTAGAAGATATTATTCGTAAAGGAATTAGGCAAACATCAGGGAGTGCATTCCTTAATTTAGAACCTGAAACGATGGACAGTTTAATGGATCTATTTTCTTTAGGTCTTAATGAGTTACCGATAGCACATAAAGATATTGTGTTATTAACATCTGTGGATGTTCGCCGATTTATTAAAAAATTAGTTGAAAATCGTTTTCCAGATTTGGAAGTAGTCTCTTTTGGGGAGATAACAGATAGCAAATCTGTAAATGTTATAAAAACAATCTAAATCAAGGTTAATTATTTATGAATACGTTAGACATTGCACAATTAGTCCGTTCTGCTCTGGAATCTCATGGCTGTGATCCCTCATTAATTAGCGATATTGATAATCATTCAACAATTGTTCTTGATTTATTTGATTTACCAAGTATTTACATTAGCGTTGTTGATGAGGATGTTTGGTTATGGGCATCTCTGTGTGATTATTCTGATTCTGTTCTTGATCAACGTGCTTCTGGATTATTACGCGCATTAATGGCGGGATGCTCATTTATGAGAACAGGGCAGTTACAGTTAACGAATCAAGATAATGCATTAGTATTACAAGGATTAGTTCATCAAGATAATTTATTGGATAGTGCAAAATTTGCAGAGTCATTAAATGAATTCTTTAATCAATTAGAGCATTTTTGTCAGTCATTATTACGATGAAATCACTTCGTTTACTTCAAAAGTTAGCACACCCTCAGCGAATATCTGGACCAATATTAGAAGCAGAGTTACCAGATGTTGCAATTGGTGAGCTGTGTAATATTCGAGCTCATTGGCAAGATGACTCTGTGATTGCGCGTGCGCAGGTTGTGGGATTACAACGTGACTGTACTGTTTTAAGTTTAATCGGTAATGCTAATGGATTAACGCGTAACGCGGTTATTGTACCGACAGGACGAGCATTATCCGTCCCATTAGGTAACTTTGTTTTAGGCTCAGTTATTGATCCTACGGGACGAATTGTTGAGCGTTTTGCATCAGAAATTCCTTCTACTAAAGAAGAGCGCATGATTGATGTTGCTCCTCCGGAATATTTTTCTCGTGTAGGGGTGAATGAACCATTAGTTACAGGGATCAGGGTGATTGACGGTGTTCTCACTTGTGGTGTTGGTCAACGTATCGGAATTTTTGCATCTGCTGGCTGTGGTAAAACAATGCTGATGCATATGCTTATTGACCAAACGGAAGCCGATGTTTTTGTTATCGGATTAATTGGTGAGCGGGGGCGTGAGGTCACTGAATTTGTGTCAACGTTACAAGGATCACCAAAAAAAGATCGCTGTGTTTTGGTGTTTGCAACTTCTGATTTTTCCTCTGTTGATAGGTGTAATGCTGCATTACTAGCAACCACAGTTGCCGAGTTTTTTAGGGATCAAGGAAAGCGAGTTGTTTTATTTATTGATTCAATGACTCGTTATACTCGTGCGTTACGTGATGTTGCACTTGCTGCGGGGGAAGCCCCCGCTCGCCGTGGTTATCCTGCATCTGTTTTTGACAGTTTACCTCGGATACTTGAGCGTCCTGGCGCAACAAACAAAGGAAGTATCACCGCGTTTTATACTGTTTTATTAGAAGGTGAAGATGAGCCCGATCCAATGGCGGATGAAATTCGTTCGATTCTTGATGGGCATTTTTATTTGAGCCGAAAATTAGCAGGACAAGGTCATTATCCTGCTATCGATGTTCTCAAAAGCGTTAGCCGGGTCTTTGGTCAAATAACGACGGAAGAACATCAATCGGTCGCCTTCAATGTTCGAAAGCTAATTACGAAGCTTGATGAGTTGCAGATTTTTATTGATCTTGGTGAATATAAACACGGCGAAAACTCTGAAAATGATTTTGCTATGAATATGAGAGAGCCATTGAAACGATGGTTATGTCAGCCAATAAATCAATATTCGTCGTTCTCAGATACGTTACGGGGAATGTATGCCCTTTCGTAAGAAAATTAGGACATTGATTCATCGTTGCCAACTATCACAATCACGTTGTGATGTTCAGATTGCGGGATTATCTCGTGAAATCCAAGAATTGATGTCATCAAAAGAGTCTATCCAGGTTCAAATTGAGGGATTAAGGCAGTTATTAAAAACACAACGAGTAAATGCCGAAACGTTAAATCGAGAGCAATTAAATGCCATGTTGCGTAAGCAATCTGTACTTAGGCGTAAGATATACGAGTGTAATACGTTGATAAGTCAAATTATCGAGCAGTGTAAAGAGTTAGAAGAAAAACGGGTAGCGTTACAACAAAAACGACAATATTGGTTGCGAAAAGAAGAAAACTATAACCGTTGGTTATCAAAGCAAAAGCAACAAATCTATTTATTTAATTTACGTCAAGATGAAATTGAACAAGAGGAAAGAATACAATGGAATCTATAGCATTTTCTAACATTGGTGAAAAAACGGATATCGTTTTGCAGGAAAATGTGGAAAGTCTTGATGAAATTTTACGTTCTAAAGTTGAGGATAAGTCTAACTCTAACTCAGAGGAGCGTGAAGATGAGATGCTTTCTATGGAAGGATTCCTGGGGGCTCCATTAGCGATGTTATCAACAATATCTACTAAATATCAACGCGGTGTTCAGTCTCAAGAGCAAAAGAATAAAAATGGAATGGGGAATTTCCGTAATGACAATTTGCTTTCATTGAAATTAAATAACACGAAATCAATACTGAATGTAGGGGAAGGCAAAGCTTTAGCTAGAGGAGAATCTGCATCGGTTAAAAATTCTGAACCCCTTGATGTTATTAGGCAAAAATTAATTAGCAGTGAAGAAATATCAACGGATGGCGAAGATAGTCTTCTATCATCATTGAAAAAAGATAATGTTTCAACATTCAAAAGTGCTGAAGGCGGTGCGTTGTCTATGACAATGTTATCGGCATCAACATTATCATCTTCATCTGTCGTCGATGCAAAAATGAACGCGAGTTTATTACATAGTTCGACTTTAGAAGCCAAGATCCAGGCTGCGGTAGAAAATAGAAAAACGTTGGATACTTCAAGTATGGACTCAAATTCATTGACATATCGCTTTCAGCGTTGGGGAGGCGAGTATTCAGTGAATATTCAAGCTCAAAGTGGCTCAATGATGCTATCTCCTTCAGATGCGCTTGTTGAACAGAAATTAAATGATAATTGGCAATCCGGAAATCCTCATCGTTGGCATTTAGTCCAAGAGGACAATAGAGATGGGCACCAGTCTCAAAATCAGCACATGACTGATGATGAGGAGGATTAATGTCATTTCGGTTAAAAAAAATAGCTCAAAATGAGCTTCTTCTTTCCAGTGCTGCGGCTATTTGGCAGCGACAAGGTGAGGTGGCCTCGATTGGTTTCCCCCCCAAACATGGTAAATGGGTTAAGTGTGGTGATTCTCAACGTCTTTGGGAAGGTTGGATATTATTAACTGATTGGCTTGAAGCGATTTCTCCTGAGTTAGCAAAATTGGCTGTCTCTGCAAAAGCAGAAAATCAGATTATTCATTGGTTGGTCTCTAAAGAGCGACCATTTGAATGTCCTATGCATGAATTAGGCTATCAACGGCTATGGTTTAGTGATGTGATATCTGGAGAACATTTACCTGATAAAGCATTGTTACGCATATTGAGTAGTCATGGGCCTATATGGCTTGAAAAAGTCCCCAAAATTGGACCAAAAAAAGTATCCATTGTGCCCTCTAATTTATCTTGGCCAATATCGTTAAGTCTAGGATATAGCAAGGTTCAATTGAAGGTGTTAGAACAGATTGAACTTGGGGATGTATTACTCATTCAGACAAAATTATCTGAAGTATTTTGTTATACAAAAAAATTAGGTCTTTTTCAGTATGTTGATGAGGGGGTGATTATGGAAGTACAAGATCTTAATAATACCGAGGAGATGCATAGTGATGCCTCAAGTGTTGACTCTATTCAGAAGATGGATGCAATCCCAGTTAAGATGGAGTTTATTTTACATCGTAAACATTTAAGTTTATTGGAACTACAATGTTTATATGAGGGTCATGTTTTTCCGTTACCAAATGACTCCGAATCTCGTATTGAAGTTCGTGTCAATGATGTTTTATTGGGATATGGTGAATTAGTTCAACTGGATGATTCATTAGGCGTTGAAATAACTAAGTGGTTAAATGAGAGTAAGTAATAATGACTAATGATATTTCGTTGATTGCTATATTAGCATTTTTTACATTATTACCATTTATTATTGCTGCGGGTACTTGTTTTTTAAAGATTTCAATTGTTTTTATTATGGTACGGAACGCATTGGGCTTACAGCAAGTTCCATCTAATATGGTGCTCAATGGAATAGCATTATTACTTTCTTTGTTTGTTATGTTACCGATTACACAAGAAGCTTATGATTATTATAATGATGAAAATGTCAATTTTAATGATGCAACATCGCTGAGTCAGTTTGTTGATAATGGGTTAGTTGGTTATCGTGAGTATTTAACTAAATATTCTGATAAAGAATTAGTTAAGTTTTTTGAAAAAATACAATTAAATCGTATTCAAGAAGGTAATGAAACGACAGTGACAGATGATGATTTAGATGAACCCTCTATTTTTTCTTTGTTACCAGCATATGCTTTGAGTGAAATAAAGAGTGCATTTAAAATAGGATTTTATATTTATTTGCCTTTTGTTGTTATTGACCTTGTTGTGTCGAGTGTTTTACTCGCGTTGGGTATGATGATGATGAGCCCTGTCACCATATCAACACCAATTAAATTGATATTATTTGTTGCATTTGATGGATGGACCTTATTATCTGAGGGACTCGTTATGCAATATATGGAATTAGCTAAGTGAGGATGATGGAATATAGGTGAAATGGTGTATATATGAATGATTTAGTTTTTGCTGGAAATAAATCACTGTATTTAGTTTTAATTTTATCTAGTTGGCCAATTATTATTGCGACAGTAATTGGTTTACTCGTTGGTTTATTTCAGACGGTAACTCAATTACAAGAACAAACATTACCATTTGGTCTCAAATTACTTGGGGTTTGTTTGTGTTTTCTATTACTTTCAGGTTGGTATGGTGATGTGCTTCTTTCCTTCAGTCGAGAGGTATTAAATTTAGCTCTTATTAAGGGATGATGAATGTCATTTGACCTATTTTTTGAAGCTCATGCATGGGTTTATACGGCATCATTGGGGCTTGCTCGGGTGTCTCCAGTCTTCTTTATGCTACCATTTTTAAATAATAATGTGCTAACTGGCGTTGTTCGTAATTCAGTAATCGTTATTGTTGCTGTTAGTGTATGGCCGTATGAAGTGTCTTCAACAGAATTACCGAACACACTTCCAGCAATAGCCGTAATCGCTCAAGAAGTCATCATTGGCCTTATTCTTGGTTTTCTCGTTGCGTGGCCTTTTTGGGTTATGCATGCATTAGGTAATATTGTTGATAACCAAAGAGGTGCAACATTAAGTAGCACAATTGACCCAGCTAATGGTATTGATACTTCTGAAATGGCAAATTTTTTAAATCTATTTACTGCTGTGATTTTTTTACAAAATGGAGGATTACAGATGATGGTAGAGACTTTCTATGAAAGTTATCAATTATGTAATCCTACGGAGTCATGCTTTCCTTCTTTACCGCCTGTACTCAGTTTTATTAATACAATTACAGCGCAATCATTTGTTTTAGCGAGTCCTATTTTGGCAGTTTTATTATTATCAGAGGTTGTTTTAGGTTTACTTTCTAGATTTGCACCACAAATGAATGCTTTTGCAATTTCGTTAACGATTAAAAGTGGTCTTGCTGTACTTATTATGTTGTTTTATTTTTCACCTGTTTTTCCAGATAATATATTAAAATTATCATTTACGCCTGCTTTACTAGATACTTGGATTTCAGATATTAAGTGATCTTATGTCATCGAACAAAACAGAACAGCCTACACGGAAAAGACTAGAAGAAGCGAAAAAAAAAGGACAGTCATTTAAGAGTAAAGACTTTATTGTCGCATGTTTGACGCTGGGTGGTATTTTATATCTCGTTTCTTTTAGTTCTTTTGATGAATTTATGGGGATGATTAGGATATTTCTTCAGTCTGAAAACCCCCAGAGTATTACGGACTATTCTAAAGCTGTGTTCATGTTAGGAATGAAGTTTCTTCTTCCTTTCATTGCATTGTGTGTTTTTATATCGGCATTACCTGCATTATTGCAAGTCGGGTTTGTTTTAGCTACCGAAGCACTGAAACTTAATTTATCAGCATTGAATCCTGTTCAAGGTGTTAAGAAGCTGTTTAGCCTTAGAACTATTAAAGATACGATTAAAACTTTGCTCTATCTTTCTTGTTTCATTATCGCTATTACTATCGTCTGGAAAAATAATAAAGAATTATTATTTTCTCAAGTTAATGGTGATTTATTCGGTGTGGCAATTGTTTGGGAAAAGTTATTATTTTCTTTAGTCATTATATGCCTTGGTTGTTCTCTTATTATATTATTATTAGATGCACTCGCTGAATACTTTCTTACCATGAAAGATATGAAAATGGATAAAGAAGAAGTTAAACGAGAAATGAAAGAGTCTGAGGGAAATCCAGAAATTAAGGCTCGTCGACGCGAAATTCATATGGAAATATTATCAGAGCAAGTTAAATCTGATATTGAAAACTCTCGACTTATTGTTGCTAACCCAACACATATTGCTATCGGTATTTACTTCAGGCCGGATTTATCACCAATTCCTTTAATTTCAGTTCGAGAAACTAATCAAAAAGCATTAGCTGTTCGTGCTTATGCTGAAAAAGTCGGAGTTCCTGTTATTACTGATATTAAATTAGCTAGACGGATATACAAAACTCACCGTCGTTATGATTTTGTTTGTCTTGAAGAGATTGATGAGGTATTGCGTCTCTTGGTGTGGTTAGAGGAAGTTGAGAATGCAGGAATAGGGGAGTCAGTAAATAAAAGTGAGTGATAGCTATTTAAATAGAATACTGCATTTTTGTGTGAGCGATTTTTGAATGTAGTCAGTTTAGTCTTAAGTTTAAATATAACCATAAAGCTGAGTCAGTCATTTTCGTAAATGTGACTCAGCGATATAAAAACGGAGATTTATTATGAGTGTTGATAAAAGCGTAAATGATGAAGAGCGTGTTATTGAGATGCTATGGGATGCCATAAGTAATGGCGCCACATTGAAAGATGTGCATGGCATACCTGAAAATATGATGGAGGGGTTATATGCACACGCTTATGATTTCTATAATAAAGGGCGCTTGGATGAAGCCGAAACATTTTTCCGTTTTTTATGTCTTTATGATTTTTACAATCCAAATTACACCATGGGATTGGCGGCTGTTTGCCAGTTGAAAAAACAATATCAAAAAGCTTGCGATCTTTATGCCGTGGCTTTCGCCTTATTAAAAAATGATTATAGACCTGTTTTTTTTACGGGGCAGTGTCAGTTAATGATGAGTAAAGCCGCGAAAGCAAAACAGTGTTTTGAATTAGTGTATGAACGATCAGAGGATGAATCTTTAAAATCAAAAGCCTTCATTTATTTGGAAACACTTAAGGAGGTTGCAGATAATTCATCCAATAAACCAAAAGAGGAATAGGTATGAATAACTCAGGTATCACTGGTGGTCTTGGGGGGCGCATTGACCCATCATTAGCGAGAGCTGCGTTTGAGCATGTTCGTAAGGGCGATAATTTTGTTCAGGCAGCAGATGAGGCATTAAAAGCTGTTTTGGCGTCAAAAGCAAGTGAAACCGATGCTGTATCACCCACGAAGATAGATGCTAATGGTTTAAAGTCTGTTCCATTAACACCGCCTTCAGCAGAGGCGAAAGAGGCATTAAATTCCGAAGGGACTCTAACGTTTCTATTAGGGCAATTGATGGCATTGATGGGCGAGGTTTCTATCTCTCAGTTGGAAGCCCGTTTAGATGCATGGAAAGCGATGGTAGAGGCTAATAAAGCCTTGAGTGACAAAATCTCATCTGACTTTCAATCTGCAGCAGCTGATGCTGAGAAAGCGATGGATTCCTACCAGGATGCTCTTGAGGAATTAAGAAATATTAAACAAAAGCAAGAAGCTCAGTCCAAAGTTTTACAAAGTGCCCAAGAGAAGTTGTCAAAGCTAAAACCAGGTGATTCAGGTTATCAAGAGGCTTTGGCTAGTGTTGAACAAGCGTCTAAAGAGGCTGAGTCGCTACAAAAACAATCCGAGGCTGCTGAACAAAAAGCCATGAGCGCCCATGCGGATGCGACTGAGAAAGCAGAAAAAGCGGATAAAATTTTAACGCAATCTCAAGGTTTAAACCTTCCCCGTAGCCAAAATGAACAAAATGCTGAGGATAACCTGACAAGTGTTGCCAGGATGACGATGCTGATGTCAATGTTTGTTCAATTAGTGGGTAAAAATAGTGAAGAATCTTTAAAAGCTGATTTAGACATCTTTAAAGCTTTGCAAGAAGGTCGCCAAAAAGAAATGGAAACTAAAGCGGCTGAGTATGCAAAAGAAGTCCAAAAAGCCGAAGAAGTTAATAGGATCATGGGCTGTGTGGGGAAAATTGTTGGTGCATTATTAACGATTGCTAGCATAGTTGGTGCGGTATTCTCTGGGGGGGCTAGTTTAGCATTGGCCGCGGCTGGTGTGGCGTTAATGGTGGCTGATGAAGTTACGAAAGCTGCTACTGGTACCTCGTTTATACAGCAGGCGCTTAATCCGATAATGGAAAATATATTGAAGCCATTGATGCAGGCCATAGGTAAGGCACTTTCAGACGTATTGGGTGCTTTAGGGGTAGATAAGAAAACGGCTGACTTAGTCGGAAGTATTTTAGGGGCTGTATTGGCTGCTGTTGCGATGGTTGCCGTGATTGCCGTCGTTGCGGTTGTCGGTAAAGGGGCTGCGTCAAAGCTTGGCGATATGATGAGTAAGTTGTTGGGAGAGTCAATCAAAAAACTCATGCCAACGGTTTTACGTCAGCTTGCTAGTAATGGTAGTAAAGTATTATCGCAAGGAATGCAGCGCCTAACGAATGGGTTAGGGGAGCTCGGCGCTAAGGCGGGATTAAAGGCTGATGCATTATCTAAAGAGCTGATTGGTAATACAATTAACAAAACAGTTTTAGGTCTGGAAGTTGCCCATACCGGTGCTCAGTCCACAGGTAATATTACTCAAGGGGTATTTTTAAAGAACTCCACTGAGGCACTTGCCGACTTTACAGTAGCAAAAGCATCGAATGAACAAATTCAAATGTGGTTACGTGAGGCTGTTGAGAAATTCAGTAATGACTTAAAAGTGACACAAGAATTACAACAAATGTTATCAGCGGCAGCACAGAACAGTGCTGAAACTGCTCGTGCAATATTACGCCAAAGTCGTGCATAAATTTTATTTAATAGGGAGAATAATATGTTACCAGTTAATAGTACTCATGTTCAACCTGCAGGTTTGACTAATTACGCAACACAAGATACTCCAGTTACTGGTGCTAAAGTGGGGATCAGCGCGGCTGATTTATTACCGATTTTAGCTAGTGTTGGAAAGAATGATATCGCAATTCAATCTTTTTTTACTGGTCCTGAGTTAGCCGCACCAGGAAAAGCGCCTTCACCAGAGGTATTAAGTGAGCTAGTCTTGTTTTTACAAGGTAAAGCGGAAGACCCTGAATTTTCAGGTGATATCAGTAAGCTCCATTCAAAACTGTCTACTCAGGTTGATGAGCTGATTCAAAGTAAAATGAAAGAAACTGGACTTGAAGAAGGAAAATTCCTCGACATTTCAGGCTTTTCTTCAAGGGCGGTGTCGTTGTTAGTGGCTGCAAATATTTTGATGTTGTCATTAAGTCAAGCAGAAACTCACTTGAGCTCTAAGTTATCATTAGTGAGCTTTGAAGCAACAAAAATGACGGCGGCTTCTTTGGTTAGAGAAGGTATGGATATGCTTTCGGGGGCGATTTCACAATCGGCCTTGCAGTTAGGTATTACAGCTGTTGGTGCTAAAAAAGAGCATTCTGGTATTCAACATGAGCGTGGTGCATTAAAGAATAATGCGGCAAAGATTAATAAGTTATCATCTGAAGCAACCGGTATTCAACGCACGTTGACTGAGCACCACCGAGTTCAGTTAGGGGCTGATAATGTTGATGGTTTAACATCATTAAATTTAAATTCTCCGAATCCAAGAGTGAATGCGGGATTATCAGGGGTAGATGTTGTTGATGGTGCTGCTTCAAGCTCGATTGAATTAGGCGCAAGCAATAAGACTTTATCTGCTGAGCATAAGGCTGTTTTACAAAAAAGATTAGAATCAGTTAATCACGATGTTGCCAACGAAGAACTTGCATTAGGTGATAATAAACTCAAGGCCAGAAATAAGCAAATGGTCGGTGGGGCTATTATGAATTCGGGGGCGAGTGTGGGCGGCGTTGCTGCATCTGGTGGACAGTATGCTGCAACGATGGAACGTTCTGAGCAACAAATTAGTACAGCAAGTAGCCGTCTGTCCGGTGAAGCTTCAGATAATACCAAAGATGCGGCTAAAAAATCCAAAGAATTATTGCAGGAATTATTGCGTCTTATGAATGAGATCAATCAATCGAAGAGTGCAACAGCTTCTGCTATCGCAGGAAACATCCGCGCTTAATCTCGATTGGTAATTTCTTCATCACTTCACCTTATTGGTTATTTTCATTTCCCCATGATGTCGTTAACGTCGTGGGGATTATAGGGGAATTTTATGTTTAGCATTTCTAATACTTCTACTCCTCGAACTTCTCAGCTAAATCCTACCGAACAATCCCAAACCAATGTATCGACAGAGGTAAAGCAAGAAGCAGGGACCGAAAAAAAAGAGGTAGGACATCATGGTTTGCACTTTTCTGCTTTGCAATATGCTGACTTAAAAGTAAAACAACTGTTAAGCCTAAATGGTGAGCGACCGACATTAGAGACAATGAATGAAAAAATTAATGAGCGGGTTTTAACAAGACAGCATGTTGAGGGGGCATTAAAAAGTTTAGCAAGTAGCCATGTAGTATTGACTGAAGAACAAAAGCAACAATTACAGCAAGGGTTTGGAGAGAATTTACCTAAATTACTGATGTTGAACGCCGGTGATAATACTATCTCCGGGCAAGTCATGATGTCTGATGCTGAATTATGGGAAAAAATTTCTGAGAGTATCGGTGATATCAATGACAGCTATTTAAAAATGTATGAAAGTACGGTGGCGGGATATACCTACTTTTATCAAAAGTTTAGTGAAAAAATATTGGCTCAAATGGGCTCATGGGTTCAGCCGGGTAAAGATGGTAATTCAGTAAAGCTCTCAGCAAGAGCTATAACAGATACACTATGGGGTATTCTTAATGCTTGTAAGGGGGAGAAGGGCACTGAAGATCCTTCATATGTGCTACTTCCTCCTCAATCAGGTGGTTCACCTGTTGAGACGTTTACTGAAGATGAGGCAAAAATGTGGGCTGCTGAATTGGGTTTGCCATCCAGTTGTGTTCAACCAAGAAATGGCGGTTATGTTGTTCTTCCGGATCTGACGCCTTTAGAAACGATGCTAAATGAACTTGAGGAGCTTAAGCAGGCTTCGAGTAATGGCTCTGTATTAGAGCTTGACAACGCAAAATATCAAGCTTGGCAAGCCGGGTTTAAATCTCAGGAAGAAAATTTAAAAACGACGCTTCAGACATTGACGCAAAAATACAGTAATGCAAATTCACTATACGATAATTTAGTTAAGGTTTTAAGTAGTACAATAAGTAGTTGTTTAGAAACAGCAAAAAGTTTTTTACAAGGTTAAGTTTTTAGGAGAGTGATATCATGAATCCTGCTGGTTTGTCGAGTGCGGTATCGCTAGGTAATCTGGCTCCAGATATGAGCAATGTAAATAACATTCAAACGCCATTAGGGGGCAGTGTTCGCGGGGTTGAAGGGAGTCGAATACAGCGGAGTCACTCCTGTCCAGATTTGTCGGGAGGAAAGCTTGAGCTTTTCGCTGCATTTCAGCGTAAAGCGAATTTGGATGCCTTAATTGATACTGTTAAATCTGAATCTGCTCAGCAGAAGTTACGTGATATCTTAACTCAATCGCCTAATGCTTCAGCTAAGCATGAAGTTGAGCGATTCGCTACCGTTTTTCGTCAATTAAAGCAAAATCCAGACCTTACCCCAGCTCAACAAGGTCTTCTTTTAGAGCTTGCAGAACAATATGCTGAAAAAATTATCGCGGATGGTTTAGGCAGTAAATCTGCATTTGGTCCATGGAATGGATCGAATCAAAAGGATTTTAAAAAACGCCAAGAATTAGAACATAGATTAGCTAGTTTAGTCTGTGAATGTACTCAAGGTGATGGTCTGGCGTTGGGTAATCACTTTGCACAAAAAGAAGTTTTGCCATTTATCTTATCTTGCTTACAAGACCAATTTGGTTGTGGGCTCAGTGACGAATCAGCTCAGCAAATAGTGCAATTAGTTGACAAAGCGGCAATGCAGGCTTTAGAAGCTATCCGTCACCGCTATCTTGACTTGATAGATGAACAAGGTATGGGGGTTGGTAAACAGGCTCGTGACCTTGAGACTATCGGGATGATGCCTTTGCTTTTAAGAAATATATTGGCAACTATCCCTAAAGATTTATTACCCGATGAAGTTGATGCAACAATACCACGACAACCGAGAGATGCTGAGCCTGCTGGGCCAGCTGATCCCAATGCCCCTACTGGTCCTACAGACCCATTAGACAGAGGGATAACCATTAATGTTGGTGGGATTAGTATTGATAATCGTAGCTATCATTATGATAGTCATGATATTACGACCACTAATAACACCAATGGAAACGATCCTCTGGTAACGAAAGGGTATGAGGATGCTAGCACATCAACGGATGATGATCTTTCTGCAACTGGCGGTCGAGAGGCCA
>NZ_JAMPNS010000019.1:0-103244 GCF_028479465.1 Providencia sp. PROV208
ATAGCAAGCCCCGTGATGAAAATCACGGGGTTTTTGTTTTTCAGTAACATGCTATTTCAAAGATCACTTCCTGTACCTGTACCTATTTCTTACCTGCTGCGTCAGATTTTAAATCTTATGAATACTATTTAAAGTTTTGGTAGAGCGTATAACCTGCAACAGCCCCAGCGATATCATAAGCAAAATCATGCAAACTCCAGCCAGTACCCGATGGGCGGCTATCATAGAATTCTTTTGCTGCCCCTAGAGAAATAGAGAATACCATGCCGAATTGAGCTGCTTGTCTATGTTGCATGTTTTGTCTATCGGCATAAGCGTTTCCTGCAGCTGCCATCGCAGCTGAAAAGGCGAAATGTTGTGCTTTATCCTTACCTTTCCAGTTATCATTTGACCAATGAAACCCTGAGCAGCCAGTGATGATTATTAATGAAAAAATTAAAGCTAATGGTTTATATGTGATAGATGACATATCTTGAGCCTCTACAACAACTCGTGAGTTAGAGTTCAATAGATAATAAAAAGCGCCACATGAGTGGCGCTTTAAAGATATAATAATTAAAGTATTCGACTAATTAGGCGGTCGACGCGGATCCGTCGTAATCGGCGGATCAGCTTTTTCACTTTAACCGGGTAAGTTTGAATGCTGTCCAATTCACGGTAGTGATGAACAACTTTAGTATGAGTGCGAATACAATCTAACTCATGTTGGCGTTGTTCTTGGAGTTGCTGTTTCGGATCGTGGATCAAAACAGCATTTTCCAGATCTAATCCCCAAGCTCGTGGATTCAAGTTATTACCTGTAATCAATTGCCACTGATTATCAACCCACATTCCTTTGAGATGGTAGGTATTATCACCATCTTTCCATAAACGAACAGTCAGTTGCCCACTGTCAATGAAGCGTTGTAAGCGGCTGACAAAACGGCGCAAGTTTATTTCATAGAGATAAGGTAATGCACCAATAATCTTAAATGGTTCTTCTGGCGGGATATAAAAATCGTTAGCCGTTTTATCACCAATAATAATTTCAACTTTTTTTCCATCACGCAGTAATTTACTGATAATCCTGACCAAAACGGCAGGTAAATTAAAGTATGGTGTACAGATGGTCAGCTTTTCAGAGGTTGAGCTCATTAAATGTGTGATCGTACGGTTTAACTCATTCTTTTTACCTAGACCAACAAAGGGGATAACAGCGAGCTCATCATTACTAGCATTTCCTACGAATTGGTAGTTTATCCCACGTAATGATAAACGAAATTGTTTGATTAACCCTTTGAATTCCGCAGTTTTTGGTCGATTAGGAGTATTGAGTAGATGAATAGCATCTGATGATAGAAGAGAGTCATCAATGAATTTCTTCATCGTCGCGGTGAGATGGCTATTTTTGATCAGGTGATATCTATCATAGCGATATTTTTCATGACGATGTAAATACACATCGTTGATACTTGCACCGCTATATAGCAATGTATCATCAAATAAGAAGCCTTTTAAATGTAGTACGCCCAATGCCTCCCGTGTATTAACAGGAATCCCAAAAACAGGAATCTCAATATGAGGGTATTGTTGGGAGACTTCATAATACCAATCGGCATTAGTGAGATTAGCTGCTGCACCAATACGCCCTCGTTGAGCTCGGTGCCAATCAACTAAAATTTTAATATCTAGATTAGGATTTGCTTGCTTAGCAGCATATAAAGCATGAAGGATGTCTTTACCCGCATCATCTTTTTCTAAATACAGCGCCGTAATGTAGACTGTATTTTTAGCTTGCGAGATTTGTTCAAGCAGAGCACCACGAAAATCTTCCGTCTTATAGAGCGTTTTAACATCATCAACTGACTGAGACAATTTAGGCATATTTGCCAAGTGTTGTTGATGTTTTGCTTGTTTTAATTTTGACAACATCACAGTGTGAATTTTCTCTTGTTAGTCTAATAGCAAATCGCTTTATACAAATATTTAAGCGAATGATCTGTTGATGATATCATATTTACATCGTTCATTAGGAATAAATTGGTAATTGGTTTGCTTACCATGCAGATTACAGTGTATTCCTAAATTTTATTATAGATGCAGGGTCAGATTCACGACACCATCCTCAAATTGAACATCAATTTGAAACCCTAGTTTTTTTGCCAAGCTGATCATATTGCGATTTTCTGGCATGGTGATTGCGGTCAATTTTTTAATACCATGTGCGCGGGTGTAATTCAGAAGCTTTTGCATCAATTGATAGCCTAGAGTTTGCCCTTTCATATCTGAACGAACTAACACTGCAAATTCTGCTTCTTGATTGTCTGGATCCGCCATCGCACGGGTAACGCCAATAATTTCAGGTTGTGTCTTGCTATTTTTAACGGCGACAAATGCCATTTCTCGGTCATAGTCTATTTGAGTCATATTGGCGAGATCATCATGAGTAAACTCACTGATTTCACTAAAATAGCGGTAATACAGATCTTCTTTGGTGACTTGTTCAATAAAGGATTTCAGTAAAGGCTCATCTTCCGGAAGAATCGGTCTTAGCAAGCAAGTCAGATCATCTTTTAGGTGGATTGTCTCTTCTAATTCATTTGGATATGGGCGAATGGCAAGTCGAGTATTTGGGCTATCAGTTGTAGAGCTTAATGTCATTGAAACATCAAGCAATGTGAATTCATCGCCTGCGGCTAGCAGCGGGTGTATATCCAATCGGCTGATATTAGGGCAATCAATAATTAAATTAGAGACCCGAACCAGTAAGCTAGCTAGCCCTGGAATATCTAATGGTTCTAAAGCACTACGGGCTTTAATTTTATGTCCTTTAATGGCATTGATGACCAAATAACGCGCCAGAGCTAAATTCAGTGGAGGAAGTGCGACGGCAGCTTGGCTCTCTTGCTGCCATTCAATACCACCTTCACCAAGCATGATTAGTAGACCAAATACGGGATCCAATTCTACCGCAATACGGAGCTCTTGAGCACCGGCTCTATTCGCCATACTTTGTACTAATAAGCCTTCAATCCGTGCTTGAGGGAAGTTGGTAGAAACGCGTTCTATGATCGCATCAGCCGCCTCTGCAACTTCTTTGGCATTCCTTAAATAGAGCATAACCCCTTGAACTTCTGATTTGTGCACAATATCAGGGGACCGTAATTTCAATGCAACGGGATAACCAATCTTTTCAGCAATTTCAACAGCTTGTTCACTAGAATGCGCTATCCATGTTGGTAGGCTATTTAATCCATAAGCTTTTAAAATAGGCTGAACTTCATGGGTATCCAAATGTAATTTGTTATTTTCAATTGCCTGCATAATGCATGTATGGGCTTGCTGAGTATTCGCAGTAATCCCGATAGGAAGGGCAGGGGTTTCTTTTAATTGTTTTTGGTTACGACGATATTCCACCATATGCATATAGGCAGTAATAGCACCTTCAGGTGTTCGATAAGTTGGAATACCTGCTTCGCTAAAGAGCCTTCTTGCCTCTTGGGATGTATATTCCCCACACCAATTTGTTAATATCGTTAGCCATTTTCCTCGTGGATGCTGTTTAATTGCTTTAATCACTTTTTCTGCCATAGATTTGCTTTGGGTTATGGCACTGGGTGTGTGGATCAAAAGCAATGCATCATGATCGTGGCTATCGAGCATTTTGTTCAATACGTTAAGGTATCTATCTACCGTGGAATCATCGCCGAGATCAATTGGATTTTGCGTTGATAAATCGAGAGGGAGCAAGGAGCTTAATTCGTTTTCTGTTTCTACGCCAAGTTTCGCGAGTTTTCCATTTCTCAGTAGTAGCTCATCAAGTGCCATCGCAGCAGGTGCGGAGCCATTACTCATTATTGATAAACGTTCCCCTCGCAGTGGGGTCATATAGCTTAGAGTTTCGACTGCCGAAAACATTTCATGGGTATCTTGTACTCGCAGTAAACCCGCGCGTTGGATAGCCGCATCATAGGCGGCATCTAAACTTGGTTTTTCACCAAGTAATTCTTGTGCTTTTCGAGTGCGACCGCTTTTGATAACCAAAATTGGTTTATTACGTGATGCACTACGAGATGAAGATAAAAAGCGCCTTGCATCACTGATATTTTCTAAATACAGCAAAATTGCGCTGGTTTTGCTATCTCGGGCTAGGTAGTCCAGCAGATCATCGATATCAATATCGATGCTATCTCCTAGAGCAATAAAATACGAAAAACCGATATCTCGGTGACGCGCCCAATCCAATACGGTATTTGAAACTGCGGCAGATTGTGAAATAAACGCTAATTTGCCTTTTAAAATAGGAATAGGGGAAAAGCTGGCATTGAGTCCTTGCCATGGGGCAAAGAAGCCTAAACTATTGGGACCTAGCAAGCGAATTTGGTATTGCTGCGCCACTTTTTTCAGTTCGTTAAACTGAATAGAAGGGGATGACAGTATGATCACAACATTACAGCCAGCTTCTCCAAGTTGCCGTAAGCATTCGGTGTTACGAGAATAGTGGGTACAGATGACGGCAAGATCAGGTTTTAATGGCAGTTTATCAATTGACGGGTAAGCGAGGACGCCAAGAATAGAGTTTCTATTCGGATTAACGGGCAGAATAGGACCTTTAAAGCCACTGCTCAGTAAGTTCTTCATCATGACGGAACCTGCTCGGCTAGGATCTTCTGAAGCGCCTACGACAACGATGGATTTTGGCCTAAATAATGACTCTAGTTGACTCACTAACCCCATGCTGGCAAACCTTTTATGTGGTGAGCGTAAATACCGCCCAATTGATCTTGAGTTCGTAAGCAATACTATGCCGTATATTGGGAGAAGCGCCAGTTTATAGAGGGAATTTTATTGAATAATACAAGCACCCTCACGTTTTGTTGTGAAGGTGATTTTCAAAATATAAATTGCTGGAAAGCGCAATGTATAAATAACGTAAAGAATACCTAATAAGCGTTATTTTAAGGGCTGAGATAGGAGCATTTGAGCGGTCGGGTGGTGGGGTTTTCCTTCCAAGTATTTGTGGCGAAACAGATTAAAATGAGCAAATAACTTTTGAGATGCATCGATGTCCCCAGCTTGTTCCAATACAGTGGCGGCGACTTCAGCCGTACAGTGTTGCTCTTCCCTTGATGGGATACGTAGGAGGTAATCTGTTCTCGCTTTGGTGTTAATGGATAGCATGGGAATTTGGTCCAAGTAAGGACTTTTTCGAAACATTTTACGGGCTTCCGGCCAAGTTCCGTCTAATAAGATGAACAATGCAGGTTTGTGGGAAAGCGTCGGTTGGTTAACAACAATACGATCATTTTGTGCGTAGCTTTCTGGGAAAATCAGATAAGGTTGTCTAGTCTGATCTTGCAGTATCGCTAATAACTGGCTATCAGGATCTGTTCTGGACCATTGGTAAGCTTGCGTATCAGGAAGTACATCCGCAATCAGTTTTCCTGTATTGCTAGGTTTAAAAACCTCACCATCAAACATAATGAGACAAAATTGGCTTTTTGCTTGCGCAGAAACAGTCTCTTCACATAAACATTGTGGAACAGGTAGTAGGCAAAAATGGCAACGTTTTACTCGACAACCTCTTGCTTTAAAAGGTTTTGTTGAAAGAGCTAAGCGTTGTTGGCGCAGGAGATAGACAGCGTTCTGACTCATGGTTGATAGGGTACTTTTCATTGCAACAAAATAAGGGGCATATTGTACGCAAAACGATTTGCATACGATAGAAGTATATTCAACAACTTTTCGGTGAGATAATAGTGAGGATCGGTAGCGTAGCTTTGCAACTTCATGTAATCTTCGCGCCATAGCTTAGTAGGGGATAGCGATGAACGACACGAATGATTTTAGTGGTAAAAACGGCAAAGTAAAAGTGATGTATGTCCGTAGCGAAGAGCAGGACAATAATAAAGGTAATGATAAGCGCCGCGGCGGTCGTGATGATAAGCGCGATGATAGACGCGGTGACAAACGTTCTGGTGGGCGTAACGATCGTAATGATCGCAACGATCGTTCAGGTCGTTCAAACCGCCCAGAAGGTGGTCGTTCAGAAAGACGTTCCGACAGCGATAGACGTTCCAGCCCACGTGATAGCGCACCTCGCGAGCAGTCACCATGGCGTACTGTATCAAAACCAGGTAGTGATGAATTAGAAAATGACCATGGTGGTATTTCAGGGAAAAGCCAAATTGACCCTGAACAACTGCGTAAACAGCGTCAAGAAGAGACGCGCATTTATGGTGAAAATGCTTGCCAAGCGATGTTTAAAAACCGTCCAGACGGCATTGTTCGTGCGTGGTTCTTACAGTCAGTGACTCCCCGTTTTCGTGATGCATTAAAATGGATGGCGGCAAACCGTAAAGCATACCATGTTGTTGATGAAGAAGAGCTTGCGAAAGCATCTGGTACTGAACACCATGGTGGTGTGTGCTTCATCATTAAAAAACGTGGTGGTATGGCGGCTGAGGTTTACTTAGAAAATGCGGTAGATACCGATTGTGTTTTAGCATTGGAAGATGTGGGTAATCCACATAACCTTGGCGGGATCATGCGTAGTTGTGCTCACTTTGGCGTGAAAGGCGTAATTTTACAAGATGCCGGAATGTTAGAGTCTGGTGCGGCAATTCGTACTGCTGAAGGTGGTGCTGAGCATATTAAAGCGATTGACGCGGATGGCTTCACGACAACATTGGATAAGTTCCGTCAAGCGGGCTATACCATTGTCACCACATCAAGCCATAAAGGTAGTCAGGATATTGCTAAAGTTCAATTACCGAAGAAAATGGTGCTGGTGTTAGGTCAAGAGAGTGATGGATTAAGTGATAGCACTTGGGATCAGGGCGATATGAGTTTGTACATTGGCGGAACAGGTAAAGTTGAAAGCCTGAACGTTTCTGTGGCAACCGGTATTATGCTATCTCAGTGGTGGTCACAAAACAAAGTTAAGTAATCGTGCATTAGCATGAGCTTAAAGAAAAAACCATACACAAAATTGTGTATGGTTTTTTTTCGTTTCAACATGATAGCGAGAATAGGGGTTAGTGAGCGCCGCCTCCACCCTCTTTCGATCCTGCGCCGAATGGTGGTTTCGCAAACCAAACTATGATCATTAGTAGAATAAAGACCCCCGCGGACATCCAAAAAATCTCATTCGCCGAAATAATTAGCCCTTGCTCTGTGATTGAGCGTGCAATATAAGCGGCGCTTTGCTGCTCATTCATGCCTATTTGCGCGAGCTCACTGTACATATGTTGAGCATTAGGATTATATGGATTAACAAATTCCGTTAAGTTTTCATGGTGCATCGCTTCACGTTGTGTCCACAGAGTGGTTGTGATCGAGGTACCAATTGCCCCTGCTAATGTTCGCGTAAAGTTAGATAAGCTAGATGCTGACGCCATTCTTTCAGGTGGTAAGCCTGATAACGTAATGGTTGTTAGTGGCATAAAGAAGCAGGCAATCGCTAAGCCTTGAACAAACTGAGGCCATGCAGCCGCCGCGAATCCCATTCCTGGTTCGAAGGTATAAGCTCGCCAGTAATAACACACTGCATACATAATAAAGCTGAAGGTAACTAAGTAACGCATATCGATACGGTTACCGAAGCGACCAATAATAGGTGTGATTAAAAGAGGCAATAGACCGACCGGTGCCGATGCTAAGCCTGCCCAAGTTGCCGTATAGCCGTATACCTCTTGGAGTAATTGAGGCAATAGAACGATAGTGCCGAAATAGAGCATATATGCCAAACTGAGCGCTAAGCAGCCAATGGTAAAATTGCGTTCTTTGAAGAGTGAAAGGTCGATTACAGGATGTTCATCTGTTAACTCCCAAACAATCAAGAAGGCAATTGCGACAACTGCAATCACTGTCAGAACAATAATCTCTGTTGAATTAAACCAATCAAGCTCTTTCCCTTGGTCGAGCATAATTTGGAGTGCGCCAATACCGACGACCAGTAAGACAAGTCCAACAGTATCAATTGGTTTGATGGATATTTTTGTTTCACGTCCTTTTAAGGTTCGCATGATGGCAAAAATAATGGCGATACTAAATGGCACGTTAATAAAGAAAATCCATCCCCAGTGATAGTTATCACTGATATATCCGCCAAGAATAGGTCCACAGATAGGGGCGACAACAATGGTCATTGACCATAATGCAAGCGCCATACTGCGTTTGGCTGGAGGATAGTTGTTTAGCAATAAACTTTGGGAAAGCGGAATCAGAGGACCTGCAACTAAACCTTGTAATACGCGGAATAAGATGAGCATTTCTAAGCTGTTAGAGATTCCACATAACCATGAGGTGAGTGCGAAAAGCCCTGTAGACCATAAAAAGAGTCGAACTTCACCAATACGGCGAGCTAGCCAACCAGTGACAGGGATAGAGATAGCATTCGCTACGCCAAACGACGTAATCACCCATGTGCCTTGTGAGTTAGATGCACCCAGATTACCCGCAATAGTGGGGATAGCGACGTTAGCAATGGTCGAATCCAATACCTGCATGAAAGTTGCCAAAGATAAGGCAATCGTCATCCAAGCCAATTTTGAGCCAGTTAACGGTGCATTTGTCACGTCAGTGTCTCCGTTTACTTATTGCCGGCATTATTCTGAATAATCTCAGCAACAATCTTGTCAGCAGGAGACATATCTACAGCTAAAGCCGTCGTGTGGTAAGCCGGTGCATCACGTAGACCTTTTGATAACACTTTCCCGTCTTTGTTGGCGGTATCCACTTCAACTTCCGTAGAAAGCCCAATACGTAATGGGTATTCATCTAACTGAGCCTCGTCAAGAGCAATACGTACCGGGAGGCGTTGTACTACTTTAATCCAGTTA
Source organism: Providencia sp. PROV208 (assembly GCF_028479465.1). Lineage (NCBI taxonomy): Bacteria > Pseudomonadati > Pseudomonadota > Gammaproteobacteria > Enterobacterales > Morganellaceae > Providencia > Providencia sp. PROV208. The sequence goes on from NZ_JAMPNS010000019.1 coordinate 8,823, forward strand.
CCGCTGGCATTTTGCGCAGGTAATAATGAAAATGCGCTACCTGTACCCATATCTAATCCAACGACCGTACCGTTGAATACCACATTTTTACCATAGAAATCGGTCGTGACTTTTGCGGGCTGACCAATCCGCATGCTGGAAAGTTGTGTTTCTTTAAAGTTGGCATCAATCCACATACCGCTAGATGGCACGATTGCCATTAATGGGGTATTTGGCGTGATTTGCGAGCCGACTTGTACGCTGCGGCGCGACACGTAACCATCCACAGGGCTGACAATTTTGGTTCGTTGTAGTGCAAGCCACGCATTTCTCACTTGTGTTGCCGCTTGTTCAACGAGAGGTTGTTTTTCTAGGGCAGTATTGAGCACGATGGCTTGGTTGGCATTATATTGCTCAATTGCCACATCCAAAGCACTTTTAGCGCTGACGACCGCTTCTCTCGCGTGTTGTAGTTCTTCTTTTCCAATCAGATTACTATTTCCTAGAACTTCACGACGTTTTAAATCATTTTGCAAACGGGATAGTTCAGAGCGTTTAACATCAATATTAGCTTGAAATTGTCGACTATTGATTATGTGCTGCTGGGATTGTCTAACACTGTTAGCAAGTTCAGTTTTTGCTTTTTCGAGAGCTAATTCAGCATCTCGAGGGTCGAGTTCCACCAATACCGTTCCGCTTTTAACAAAATCGGTATTGTCGACATTGACCGTCATGACGCTGCCTGATATTTGAGCTTGGATTTGAACCTGATTTCCGGCTACATAAGCATTATCTGTGGACTCGTAATGGCGTAGGACAATATACCAGTATGCCGTCCACCCGATGCCAATAGCGACAAAAATAAAGGTTAAGAACATGAGAGCATTTCTGCGCTGTCTTTTTTTGTTTAATGGCGGTGTTTGCGTTTCCGGTAGATCCTCGCGGGCGCTCATACTGATGGTTCCCCATATTCAATGGATAAAAATAACGGCTGTTTCCAGCAGTTAGTATTAACTACTGGAAACTAAGACGACAAATGATTTCGTTGCTCGATGGGATGTAGCAATATATCACTGAAAGGATAATGAAATATAAGTGAGTGAAAAGGTTTTTTTTCAGTTTAAACCACAGAATGCCTCAAAAACATTAACCATTAATTTATTGTGGTTAATATAATCACTCTTTGATACTATCAAGCTTGATGAGTAACTTACGCATTAATTTATCAAGCTGCTGCTTTTCATCAGTGTCTAATGCCGACCAAATATCGATTAAGGCTTTATGTTGTGGTGGCAATAATCCGCTTAAAAACTCAGAGCCTTTTTCAGTTAAATGCAGGTGTAAGCAACGACGGTCATTATGACTTTCTTTACGTTCAATCCAGCCATTCTTTTCTAATTCATCTGCGATACGCGTAGCGTTAGTGCGTGAAGATCCCAATGCTGCACTAAGTTCAGATGGCTGAATGCTATGAGAATCTTTGGTATCAAGGATCATTAACGCCATGAACAGCGTTTCGTTGACTCCTTGAGCTCTTAGCATATTGTTACGTGATTCCAACAGTTTTCCATGCACGTGCATGCACAGGCGCGTTAATAAAATTTCTTGGTAAGGAATGGTATTTTCCAGTGAAACTTGTTGCGCGACACGGGCGTTAAGTAATTCTTCTGTCGGTGTAAATGAACTTTCCATTATTTGGATACCTTATTAGTTTCAGTTGGTAATGTTTCAACTGCAATCAACCATGTGAATGGTATATTAAAAGATAGAATTAGCAATTATACTTAATTAATTTCATCCATTTTATTTTGACAATGATACATCATTCATAAATTTTATGAATGTGTTTTAACGCATTTAGTATAGTTCAATTAACAATCACTGCTTTCTTACTATCGTGCAGATAAATAGATCAAAGTATAATTGCGTTTTATACGACAAATAAAATCATATAAAACAATATATAATCACATCGCATTAACTCAATACCATTTTTTTTATTACTCAATAATTACAAGATAGAAGGATCTCTCTTTTTGGGGGTAAATACCAAGAGAAGGAGCCTAGGGTACTGAGTGATACTGGGTTAATATTTTATGGGCAAGAAGTATACCATTTGATGAAGGTATACTTTTTGCTTAACTGTGTCACTAATTAACTTTTTCTAAGTAAATTATACCTTGCACTAATTATTTATCATTGTTAGCTATTTGATAAGATGATTATTATCATAGCCACATAATAATAGGTTAAATAATGGACCAGGAAAGAATGTGATTGATATTAAGTGAGCTGGATATGCATAACCGCAATCTATTTAGCGGCTATGCATTGAGAGAATTAAATGTATTTATTGCTCTGAAGTAATTTTTGGATCAAATCGAGCACCAATAGCCCAAATGATTAAGCTTATTCCGGTCAAGACCGCCCCTGAAATTGCAACGCCTAGCCAGCCCGCATGTTCATATGCATATCCTGAAAGTAATGAACCTAATGCACCACCAATAAAATAACTGGTCATATAACCTGCGGTTAAGCGGTTACGTGCTTCAGGCATAATACGATAAAGGGTACTTTGGTTTGTGACATGCACGGCTTGAACCGCCAAATCAAGGACTAATACGCCGATAATAAAGGCAATTAACGAATACTTCGCCATGCCAATGGGGATCCAAGATAACAGTAGTAACACTAAGCCAAGGGTCGTGATTAATTTACCTTTGCCTTTATCAACTAAGCGACCCGCTTGAGTTGCCATTAATGCTCCTGCCGCACCAACAAGACCAAATAGTCCGATAGTCCCTTCCGAATAATTGAATGGGGGGCTAGCAAGCAAGAATGCCATGGCAGTCCATAACAGTGCAAAATTTGCAAAAGTTAAGGCTCCAAGTAAAGCTCGAGTTCCTAACACGGGGGTTGTAAAAAACAGGCGTCCAATGGAGCAGATGAGCTGAAAATAGTTAAGATCAGTTTTTTGGTGATAGCGGGGTAGTTTGAGCGCTAAAACAAGGACGAGGATCATCATCAATCCAAAGGCGACCCAGTAAATGGCTCTCCATCCCCCGATCATGGCAACCCCGCCAGAGATAGTTCTGGCAAGTAAAATACCTAAAAGTAGCCCACTCATAATCGTTCCGACGGCTTTCCCTCTTTGATGCGGTTTCGCAATAGAGGCAGCCATAGGAACAAGGACTTGCGCGACAACGGAGAATAATCCGGTTAACGCCGTACCGAGCAAAATTTGCCAAATATTGTCAGAAAGCGCCGTGATTAATAAACCACTCGCTGACAATGTCGTCATGACGATGATCAACTTTTTTCGTTCGAAAAGATCACCGAGAGGAACTAAAAATAGTAACCCAACGGCATAACCTAATTGAGCTGCCGTCACAATAAACCCAGCCATGTTAGTGGTGAGGTTAAATTGGAGTGCGATGGTATCGAGTAGAGGTTGCGCGTAATAGTTACTGGCAACGACGAGTCCGGTGGCAATTGCCATTAAGAGCGTTAAGCCCGTAGTCAGTTCCGCTTGTGGTGTTTTTATGCTCATTATGCTTCGAATATAAGTGTTAATTTATTATTCAGTGGGCAGGCTTTAAGCCTAACCCACCATTATTGTTCAATGAGTTAATGCATGAGGTTATTTTATTATTTTTTTCAGAATATTGATGCGTGATATTTTTGTTGATGTTATTCAAAAAAGCCAATCATCATCTTCAGTACTCACCGCTTTGCCAATGACATAGGATGAGCCAGAGCCAGAGAAAAAGTCATGGTTTTCATTGGCGTCAGGTGAAAGTGCGGACAAAATTTCAGGGCTCACTTGTGTAATTGAGTCTGGGAATAGTGCTTCATAGCCCAAGTTCATCAACGCTTTATTGGCGTTATAGTGTAGGAAACTTTTGACGTCTTCGCTCCAGCCAACACCATCATACAACTCTTGTGTATATTTGATTTCATTTTCATATAAATCAAGTAGCAATGAGAAAGTGAAATCTTTAATTTCATTACGTTCTTGTTCTGAGTAATGAGCTAGCGCTTTTTGGAATTTATAACCGATGTAGTAGCCATGAATGGCTTCATCGCGAATGATCAGCCGAATTAAATCTGCGGTATTGGTCAGTTTCCCACGGCTTGACCAGTACATTGGCAAATAAAAGCCAGAGTAAAATAGAAAGGACTCCAAAAAAACGCTGGCGACTTTCTTCTTGAGTGGATGGGAATCGCAATAGTAAGAAAGAATAATTTTAGCTTTATTTTGTAATGCAGTGTTTTCTTCACTCCAGCGATAGGCTTCATCAACATCTACGGTGGAGCATAATGTAGAAAAAATCGAGCTATAGGAACGTGCATGTACCGCTTCCATAAAGCTGATATTGGAGAGAACGGCTTCTTCATGGGGCGTTTGTGCATCTTCCATTAAGCAAGGCGCTCCAACAGTATTTTGGATGGTGTCCAGAAGTGTTAATCCCGTAAATACACGAATGGTGAGCTGTTGCTCGTCTGTTTTTAGTGTATTCCATGAAACAGTATCGTTTGATAGTGGAATTTTTTCTGGCAACCAAAAGTTACTGGTTAGCCGATTCCATACTTCGAGGTCTTTATCATCCTGAATACGGTTCCAGTTTATTGCTTGAATTGGGCGATTAGGCGTGCTGGTGGTCATATTATTTATCCTTTTACAGTGAGCAGGAAACACAGCCTTCTACTTCGGTACCTTCGAGAGCAGTTTGGCGTAATCGAATGTAATACAAGGTTTTTATTCCTTTTCGCCAGGCATAGATTTGCGCTTTATTGATATCGCGGGTGGTTGCATTACCATCAAAAAACAGTGTTAGCGACAAACCTTGGTCAACGTGCTGGGTCGCTTCTGCATAGGTATCGATGATTTTTTCTGGACCAATTTGATAGGCATCTTGGTAGAACTGAAGATTTTCATTGGTCATAAATGGTGCGGGATAGTAAACACGCCCAATTTTGCCTTCTTTACGAATTTCGATAGGAGCAACTACAGGGTGAATGCTGGAAGTCGAATTGTTGATATAGGAAATAGATCCTGTTGGTGGGATCGCTTGCAAGTTTTGGTTATATATTCCATTGGTCATCACTGACTGCTTTAAGGCTGGCCAGTTTGCTTGTGTGGGTATTTCGATGCCCGAGCGTCGGAATAATTCCTGAACGGTTTGAGTCTTTGGTAACCATGTGTTGTTGATATATTTATCAAAATACTCGCCGCTAGCGTAGGAGGATGATTCAAAGCCATCAAAGGTTTGTTGGCGTTCAATGGCTAATTGGTTTGATGTTTTTAAGGCATGGTAAGCCACGGTATAGAAATAAATATTAGTAAAATCTAATCCTTCTTCAGATCCATAGTGGATATGTTCTCGGGCTAAAAAACCATGCAAGTTCATTTGACCAAGACCAATAGCATGGGATTGTCGGTTACCTTTAGCAATAGAAGGAACTGAGCCAATATTGCTCATATCTGAAACCGCAGTTAGAGCGCGAATAGCGGTTTCTATCGACAATGCAAAGTCTGGTGAATCCATGGTATTTGCGATATTCATAGAGCCTAAGTTGCAACTAATATCTTTACCAATTTCTTGGTAACTTAAATCATCTTCATATTGGCTGGCTTGGTTTACTTGTAGAATTTCAGAGCATAAATTACTCATGTTGATACGCCCAGCAATGGGGTTGGCACGATTCGCGGTATCTTCAAATAAAATATACGGATAGCCTGATTCAAATTGGATTTCAGCGATAGTTTGGAAAAATTCCCGCGCATTAATTTTGAATTTTTTGATGGCTTTGTTGTTCACCATTTCGTGGTATTTTTCTGTAACACTGATTTCTGACATGGGTACCCCGTAGATTTTTTGAATGTCATAAGGGGAAAATAGGTACATGTCTTCATTATTTTTCGCGAGCTGGAATGTAATGTCAGGGATCACGACTCCAAGAGAGAGTGTTTTAATGCGAATTTTTTCATCCGCATTTTCTCGTTTAGTATCTAAAAAGCGCAGAATATCAGGATGGTGAGCATGAAGATAAACGGCACCTGCACCTTGTCTCGCCCCTAATTGATTTGCATAGGAAAATGCATCTTCCAGCATTTTCATGACAGGTACGACGCCAGAGGATTGGTTCTTGATCTGTTTTATCGGGGCGCCTTGTTCGCGTAAATTACTCATCAAGAAAGCAACACCACCCCCGCGCTTAGACAGTTGTAGTGCTGAATTCACTGAGCGCCCGATAGACTCCATGTTGTCTTCAATTCGCAGTAAAAAGCAGGATATTAGCTCCCCGCGCTGTTTCTTCCCACAATTGAGAAACGTTGGCGTTGCAGGTTGGAAGCGCCCAGTGATGATTTCATCTACGAAGAGGGAGGCGAGAGATTTAGAACCCTGTGCAAGGGTGAGTGCCACCATGCAAACGCGGTCTTCGTAACGTTCAAGATAGCGTTTTCCATCGAAGGTTTTAAGTGTGTAGCTGGTGTAATACTTAAAAGCGCCTAAGAACGTTTGAAAACGAAACTTATGAGCATAGGCTTGCTTGAAAAGTTGTTTAATGAACGGAAAATCGTACTGTGCGAGGACCTCTTCTTCGTAGTATTTTTCATTCACTAAAAAATCAAGTTTCTCTTTTAAATCATGAAAAAAGACGGTGTTTTGATTCACATGCTGGCGAAAGTAGAGATATGCTGCTTGCTTGTCTTTATCTAACTGTAAACGACCTTCACTATCATAGAGGTTCAACATCGCATTTAGCGCATGATAATCCGCATTGCGGCTGTTTTGTGGGTTATCCATTGATTGGTTCCTTTGTATGAGCGCTTTCCCAGAATGTTTTCAATCCTTGTTTTACGGACTGTACATCTCGCTCAGTACCTAATAATTCGAAGCGATAGAGGAAGGGAATGGCACATTTTTGAGCAATAATGCTACCGGCGAGCGCGTAAGCTTCCCCAAAATTAGTATTACCTGCCGCAATAACACCGCGAATCAACGCACGATTAGTTGGGATATTGAGAAAATGCACAACTTCTTTAGGTACTGCACCGTGGGAAGAGCCTCCACCATAGGTCGGTAGCAGCAGTACATAAGGCTGAGTTGCTAAAATGGCATTCTCAGGTAAATGACCGATGGGGATGCGGGTTGCTGGCAATTGTAATTTTTCGACAAACCGGTGGCAGCTGCCCGAATGGCTTGAAAAATAAATCAGTGGCTGTGTGGTCATATCAGCCTCACTTACTCAATCAAAGCATTGATTTTGTCAGGGCGAAATCCTGACCAATGTTGCTCTCCCACGATAACAACGGGAAGTTGTTGGTAACCTAGTTCTTTTATAAATTCAATGGCTTGATTATCTTCAGATAGGTCGATGACTTTATATTGAAGTTGCTTGCGTTCAAAAGCTTGGTAGGTGGCATTACACTGGACGCAGTTAGGCTTACTATAAATGGTAATCTCAGTCATTTTTTTCACCTTAATATTTTCAGAACGTGGTAGTTACGTGATAGTGGTGTATCTAAGATGGCTTGATCCTATATATTGATAAAAAATATTTCAACCACACAATATATAGTGATTTCTTATTTTGAATGATAATCATTCAAATTATTGGCTATGCTGTTATTAACATTGGAAATAAAAAAATTCAGGGGGAGATGATTCAGTTAGCTACACTGAGAAAAAATATCATTGCAAAGTAGAAATAATTTACCTTATAACTGTATATACAATCAGGTAAGTGAATCCTTTTGAGGAGATGTTATGTACCATCAATATTTAGTAGCCCCAGAAAACTTTCCGAAACCGTGGATCCATATTACGGCTGATGATGAAGGTGTGACGAGTATCTATTTTGTTGATGAAAAAACGGAGAAAGAGTCGAAGAACGAATTCTCAAAGCAGTGTGCTAAAGAGTTAAAAGAATATTTCAATCATAAGCGGAAAGTGTTTTCTGTCGCACTGAATCCGCAAGGTACTGAGTTTCAGAAAAAAGTCTGGAAGCATTTGTGCGAAATTCCTTATGGTGAGCGCTGGAGTTATAAAGATCTCGCCTTAAAATTAGGTTCTGTTAACTACTGCCGAGCTGTAGGAATGGCAAATTCCCGTAATCCTATTTCATTGATTGTACCTTGTCATCGTGTGTTGGGGCATGATGGAAAATTGGTGGGTTACACAGGGGGCTTGGATATTAAAGATTGGCTACTTATTCACGAGAAGTAAACGCTGAAAAATTAACTATTAGTAATACTTATCTTTGCGTTAATTACTATTGATAAGAATTATTCCCGTTTTTTTGGGGAAAAGTGTGGATAAATAATATTTTTTTATCATTTAAATCAATTTTCGTGATCTAGGTTGTAGACAAGTAAGTTACATATCTGATGTACTGAGCTTGATACAGATGGTGTGTCTATTTTATTTTAAAGGTAATAATTTGATGTCTAAAGTTAAAGGTAACGTTAAGTGGTTCAATGAATCTAAAGGTTTTGGTTTCATCACTCCAGAAGATGGTAGCAAAGATGTTTTTGTTCACTTCTCTGCGATTTCTGGCGACGGTTTCAAAACCTTAGCAGAAGGCCAAAAAGTCGAATTCGAAATCACTGAAGGCGCGAAAGGTCCATCAGCTGCTAACGTTGTCTCTTTGTAATTAAATACTTAGAAACGAACAGCACTAAACTCGCACTAGCATTGCTAGCGCGAGTTTTTTTATGGGTCAAACTCATCGAATAATAATTTGTATTGGTGATAAATTAGATAATTAATAAAAAACCCCAATGTGCAATATGCATCATCAGGGTTTCTCTGCAAGCATCGTTGGGTGAAATGGTAAATATTATTTAACTTCTTCGCCTTTTGCTTGTAGGTCAGCATGGTAAGAAGAGCGCACAAATGGACCACATGCTGCATGTGTGAAGCCCATATCCATAGCCGCTTCTTTCATTTCATCGAACTCAGCAGGGCTGACGTAACGCTTAACGGGTAAATGGTGGCGGCTTGGCTGCAAGTATTGTCCCAATGTTAACATCGTCACGCCATGACGACGTAAGTCACGCATAACTTCGATAATTTCTTCATTGGTTTCGCCTAAGCCAACCATTAAACCTGATTTTGTTGGGATTTCTGGATGTGCTTCTTTGAATTTTTCCAGCAATTTCAAGGACCATTCATAGTTAGCGCCAGGGCGAACTTGGCGGTAAATGCGTGGAACGTTTTCAAGGTTATGGTTAAACACATCCGGTGGCGTAGCGGTAAGGATTTCTAATGCGCGATCCATACGGCCGCGGAAATCAGGTACAAGCGTTTCAATTTTAATCGATGGGTTTTTTTCTCTGATTGCACTGATGCAGTCAGCGAAATGCTGTGCGCCGCCATCACGTAAATCATCACGGTCTACGGAAGTAATAACCACATAGCGTAGAGCCATATCTTTGATAGTTTGGGCTAATTTTTCAGGCTCATTGGCATCAGGGGCATTTGGGCGGCCGTGGGCAACATCACAGAATGGGCAACGGCGAGTACAGATTGCACCTAAAATCATAAAGGTGGCAGTTCCGTGGTTAAAACATTCAGAGAGGTTAGGGCATGACGCTTCTTCGCAGACGGAGTGCAGGCCATTTTTACGCATTGCGGCTTTGATGCCTTGAATTCGCGTAGAGTCAGCTGGCAATCTGATTTTCATCCAGTCAGGTTTACGTAGAATTTCTTCACGTTCCGTCACCACGTTTTTAACAGGGATCAGTGCCATTTTATCGGCGTCACGATATTTAATTCCACGCTCGATCTGAATTGGTTTACTCATAATGTGCCGGTTCCAGTTATCTGTTTGCCATTAAAATTTTTTTGAATAATGTTAAAAAATTATAGCATTATTATTGAACAATATGAAATCCAAGTGTGTCACAGAACTGACTAATAAGCACTGGTTGAACATCGCTTAATGTAATATTTGGCGACAGTGCTCGCACTTGTGTCATTTTCAACTCACTATAACCACAGGGGTTAATGCGATTAAAAGGCTCTAAATCCATATCAACATTCAGTGCCAATCCATGGAACGAACAGCCTTTGCGGATGCGTAAACCAAGGGAGCAGATTTTGTCTCCATTGACATACACTCCGGGGGCATCAGGGCGTGGGTACGCACTGATATTAAAATGAGCGAGGGTATTCACCACGCAGGTTTCTAGAGCACTAACCAGTTCACGGACACCAATATGGCTACGCTTTAAATCCACCATAACATACATCACTTGCTGACCGGGACCATGATACGTCACTTGTCCACCTCGATCGCTTTGGATGACAGGAATGTTTCCTGGCGCGAGAACATGCTCAGCTTTACCTGCTTGCCCTTGAGTAAATACAGAAGGGTGCTGTACCAGCCAAATTTCGTCGCAGGTATCAGAAGTACGGGATTCAGTAAATTGATGCATTGCCTCAGATGTGCTCTCGTAGGGAGCCAGACCTAAGTCGCGGATGATGATGCTATTCTTCGACAAAATTCGGTGTCCACAGGCTGTAAAGATGAATGGCAGTATAACGCTGTGAAAGCTTTACCACCAGTTTAGCTTGTTATAAACGTGTTATTTTGCAGTATATTTCAACATTACGAGCAATAAAAAACCGAGCACATGGCTCGGCTTTTTGCGTTGTTCATTACAGGACAACTTTGACTAATTCTAATGCGCCTAACTCAGTGTAGAGCGTTTCAACTTGCTCAATGTGAGTCGCGTTAATCGTAATAGAAACTGAGTGGTAGTTACCTTTGCTGCTCGGTTTCACATCCGGTGCATAGTCACCCGGAGCATGGCGTTGAACAACTTCAATGACTTGGTCAACTAATTCTGGCTGCGCTAGGCCCATCACTTTGTAGGTCAATGGACATGGGAACTCAAGCAGTTCACCTAATTTCGTTTTCATGGGCACTCCTAAAAGATTAATTAGCGCCTGTATAAAAATTGGCTGGAAGAAAATAGATTTCGCCAGCCAATTCATGACCCCACTAGGGTTTGTATTTCACTACAGGCTTTCAGATACAAACTATATGGGGTTAACTTATTTCGATTTCAAGTATTAACTAAACCAACGATGGAATAATAGTTTGATGTAGTCGATCAAGCGGCTGAAGAAGCCACCTTCTTCAACATCTTTTAATACCGTTAAAGGACGTTGTTCAATTGTTTTGCCGTCTAATTGGAAGCTAATCGTTCCGACTTGCTGACCTTTTTTCAGCGGTGCTTCAATTTCAGTTGTGGTTAATTCGTAGCTTGCTTTCAAGTCTTTTAAACGACCACGAGGAATGGTGAGGTAAAGGTCTTCAACGACGCCTAATTTAACTTCGCTGTCATCACCAAACCAAACGGGAGCAGTTGCGAACTCAACATCGGCTTGCAGTGGCTTAACTGTTTCATAGAAGCGGAAGCCATAAGTGAGCAGTTTTTTGCTTTCTGCATCACGACCTTTACTGCTTTTTCCACCCATAACAACAGAGATCAGGCGCATATCGCCATCTTTCGCTGATGCCACTAAGTTATAACCCGCTGCATCAGTATGACCGGTTTTAATCCCATCAACGGCGAGGCTTTTATCCCATAGTAGACCATTACGGTTAGTTTGGCGGATATTATTAAACGTAAACTCTTTTTCTTTGTAAATTTCGTACTCTTCCGGTACATCACGGATCAGTGCTTGACCAATCAACGCCATATCGCGAGCAGAACTGTATTGACCCGCGGCATCCAAACCATGAACCGTTTGGAAGTGGGTATTTTGCAGACCCAGTTTAGTTACGTAGGTGTTCATCAAGTTAACGAAGTTAGCTTGATCACCAGCAACATAATCCGCCATTGCTACACAAGCATCGTTACCTGACTGTAAGTTAATACCACGGGTCAGCTGAGAAACACTCACGCGATCCCCTGGTTTTAAGAACATTAATGATGAGCCTTTGAAGATTGGATTACCTGTCGCCCATGCATCATCGCCAACCGTAACCATATCATTCGCACCGATTTTGCCTGATTTAATGGCTTGACCGATAACGTAGCTGGTCATCATTTTGGTCAAACTGGCAGGATCGCGGCGTTGGTCTGCATTGCTTTCGGCAAGGACTTTACCTGAATTGTAATCAATTAAGATATAGGCAGCCGCATCAATGTCTGGCACTGCGGGAATTGATGTATTTGGAAATGCTTCATCTGCATTTGCAAAATTAGCAGTAGAAACGATCAGTGCAGAAGCCAAGGCAGTCTGGCGCGCAATGCGTGACAGAAAGACATAGCGTGATGGGAAGACATTTTTCATGGTTGTATCATTATATCCGGCATTCGGTTAACACAAGAAAGCGCAGTTTAGCAAAAGTTCAAAGGCAGATAAAAGAAGCTCTTGCGCTGTGCAGGTAAATTTACGCTAGTTTATACCCGTTCTACTTCAAGTTGCAGGGGAAATAAGGATTTATTTCCCCTTACAACGTAAATTATTCGGCTATTGGGAGACTAAGGCGCGACAACCATAGATTGTTGATTACGCTCGGACTGTAAGCGAGATTGAATCTCTACGGCTTGTTGTCTGGTTGCAAAAGGTCCTAATTGAACACGGTAGATGCCATTGTAGGGTTGCAGGCGTCCTGGAACCTTAAACTGGTTTTTTAAATTGTCTAACATGCTTTGTGCATTCGCTTTACTACTGATAGCACCAGCTTGGACTAAAAATCCACGCTCAGGGACCGATTCTGTTGCGGTTGCTTGTGGCGCAGCTTGCGGTTCCTGCGGCTTGATGTTCATATCAGGCATTGTCGGTTGCATAGGTTCAACAGGTTGTTGGACGGGCAGTGAATTTGTTGGTGCTGGGGATTCTTGCATCACTGGCGTGCCTAATGGACCAGACCCTAACTGTGGGCGGTCGGGGAGCGCATAACTTTGCTTAACAAAGTTTGAACCTACTGTACCGGGACCCGATAAGCTGCCATCGGGTGCAACTTGAATAGCATCAATTTTAATCTTTGTCGTTGTCATCAGATTTAAGCGATCTGCAACCGCACGAGATACGGCAATGCTTTTACCCGGTGTATATGGACCCCGGTCATTAATACGCACCACCATCATGCGACCATTCATCATATTGGTAATACGTGCATAACTTGGAATTGGCAGGGTTGGGTGAGCAGCTGTTAACTCTACTGGGTTCGCTCGTTCACCAATGGCTGTCAGTTGACCAGAGGCTTCTTGTCCATAAATTGATGCGTAACCAACTTGAGAGTACTGCGCCGGATCACGCACGATTTGATACTGTTTACCATTACGTTGGTAATCATTATTCGCCGTTGGGTGATAAGGTTCATAATGTGGCTCAGCACCCAAGACATCTTGTGTTGGGATATTGGTTGGTACTGTTGGCTGCTGCTTAACGTCTTCGTTAATACAACCACTGAGCAATGTGGTTGCCATGGCGAGCATAATCCATTGTAAACGCATACTAAGCCTCATGTTATAAACTCTTAGATAGAAATTTTCTGTGGGTATGGATAGACATGATAATACCGAATCCAGCCATTAAAACAATTAAGGCGGAGCCACCATAACTGACTAAGGGAAGGGGAACACCAACGACAGGCAAGATGCCGCTGACCATGCCAATATTAACAAACACATACACAAATAGGATTAGGATTAATCCACCGACCATGACTCGCCCGAAGGTGTTTTGCGCACTCGCGGCGATATAGAGCCCACGAATGATGAGCAAAATGTAGAGCGCCAGTAAGACTAATACACCAATGAGTCCGAGTTCTTCGGCTAATACAGCGAAGATAAAATCAGTGTGTCGTTCAGGTAAGAATTCTAGCTGGGATTGAGTGCCTTCCAGCCAGCCTTTTCCCATTAACCCACCGGAGCCAATGGCAATTTTGGACTGGATAATATGGTATCCCTTACCGAGTGGGTCGCTTTCTGGGTCAAGTAACATCATGACTCGTGCACGTTGGTAATCATGCATTAAGAAGAACCAAAGCATTGGGATAAAGGCGGCGAGCGCAACGGCAGCAACGGCAATCAATCGCCAGCTCATTCCTGCTAGGAATAGAACAAATAGACCTGATGCGGCAACGAGAATTGAAGTACCGAGATCCGGTTGTGCTGCGACGAGCAACGTTGGAACGAAGATAAAGACAAGTGCAATACAGGTGTTTTTAAATGAAGGCGGGCATGTATCTCGGTTCATAAAGCGAGCCACCATTAAGGGGACGGCAATTTTAGCAATTTCCGATGGTTGGAAACGCACAAAACCTAGGTCGAGCCAACGTTGAGCCCCTTTACTGATTTGCCCAAATACATCGACAAAAACCAATAATATGACACAGAAAATAAACAGATGTGGCGCAAGGCTTTCATACATTCGTGGGGGGATTTGCGCCATCACGATCATGACTACGAAGCCAGAAAAAATTTGCCCTAATTTTCTTTCCATCATATCTGGGTCTAGCCCGCTAGCACTCCACATAATAAATGCGCTATACGCGAGCAATGCTATGATAATCAATAACATTGGCACATCAATGTGCAGACGTGTTGATAGTGATAGTTTTCGTTTATCGTCTGTCATGATTAACGATCTTCCTCTGCGCTGGCACCCGAGGTTTCAACTTGGGTCTTGTTATCACCTAACAGGACATGGTCAAAGATTTGGCGAACAATATCACCGACCGCAGGACCTGCACCACCGTTCTCTAAAATAATCGCAACGGCAATTGTGGGGTTATCGTAAGGGGCATACGCAATCATGAGTTTATGGTCGCGCAGGTGTTCCGCTAATTTGCTTGCGTTATAGGTTTCGTAGCTAAATACTTGGGCTGTTCCTGATTTCGCTGCCACTTTATATGGTGTGCCAACAAAGCTGCGTTTACCCGTACCATTCGGCGCATTGGCGACACCATACATACCCGTCTTAGCTAGCTCCCAATAACCTGAGTGGATATCACCAATCTGGCGGGTTTCTTTATCTTCATAAGGTACCATGGCATTGCCGAGTTTAGTTCCATACAGCAAATGTGGCGTTTTCACTTTACCATCATTGATTAATGTCATCAGCGCCTTAGACATTTGAATTGGCGTTGATGTCCAATAGCCTTGACCGATCCCAACAGGGATAGTATCCCCTTGATACCAAGGTTTTTTATAGCGTTTTTGCTTCCACTCACGAGTTGGCATAATACCTTGACGCTCTTCGGAAAGGTCGATACCAGTGTATTCGCCATAACCAAAACGAGTCATCCAATCAGACAGGCGATCAATCCCCATGTCATAAGCCACTTGATAGAAGAAGGTATCGGCAGATTCAATGATGGATTTGACCACATTCAGTTTGCCGTGTCCCCAACGCTTCCAGTCACGATAACGTTTTTCAGAGCCGGGGAGCTGCCACCAACCTGGATCATAGATAGTGGTATTCGGTGTAATCACTTTTTCACTCAAGGCTGCCACTGAAATGAATGGTTTCACCGTGGATGCGGGTGGATATAAGCCCTGAGTTGCTCGGTTGATCAGCGGTCTATTAGGGTTATTTAGTAGCTCTTGATAATCTTTGCTGGAAATTCCGTTCACAAACAAGTTTGAATCGTAACTAGGTGTTGATACCAAAGCGAGGATTTCGCCATTACGAGGGTCGGTAACCACGACCGCAGCACGGCTGGTGGTCAGAATTTTTTCGATGTAGGTCTGTAATTCAAGGTCGATAGTTAAATAGACATCGCGACCTGCTTGAGGTGGTTGTTCGTGAAGTTGACGAATAACTCTACCTCGGCTATTCACCTCAACTTCTTCGTAGCCTGTTTTGCCGTGCAACACGTCTTCGTAATAACGCTCAATACCTAATTTTCCGATATCATGACTGGCGGCATAGTTTGGTAGCAAGCCATCTTTATCGAGGCGCTCAACGTCTTTATCGTTAATTTTTGCAACATAGCCAATGACATGGGTTAATGCTGAACCGTATGGATATGAACGGCGTTGATAGCTTTTGACTTCTAATCCCGGAAAGCGGTACTGATTGACCGCAAAACGCGCTACCTGAACTTCGTTCAGCTGAGTTTTCAGTGCAATTGAGGTAAAGCGGCGGGAGCGTTTACGCTCTTTTTCGAAGTTTGTGATGTCTTCGTCTGTGAGGTCGACCACATCGCGTAATTTGTCGAGGGTTTCCTGCAAGTTTTCCACTTTCTCAGGCACGATTTCTAACTGATAAAAAGTGCTGTTAAGGGCTAACTGAGTACCTTTACGATCATAAATAATGCCGCGGCTAGGGGCAATTGGCACCAATTTAATGCGGTTATCATTGGAGCGAGTTTGGTAATCTTCATGACGGACAATTTGTAAATGATACAAATTGGTCACGAGGATTGAGGTAAGTATGACAATGACGCCGAAAGCAATTAATGCTCGGCGAATAAACAAAACTGATTCTGCGGTATGGTCGCGAAAAGGGGTGCGTTGTTGTTTCATCCCATTGCCATTGTGTACAAATTAATTCCTAACTATTCCCGATGATACGGATGATTAGTCGTAATACTCCATGCCCGATAAAGACTTTCGGCAACAAGGACGCGAACGAGCGGATGGGGTAGTGTTAACGGTGATAGCGACCAGCTTTGCTCTGCAGCATCTTTACACGCAGGTGCAAGTCCTTCCGGTCCACCGATTAATAAACTGACATTACGACCATCTTGTTTCCATTTATCCAGCTGAACGGCAAGTTTAGGTGTGTCCCAACGATCCCCTGGAATATCCAATGTCACGATGCGATTGCCTTTACCAACAGCAGCAAGCATCAATTCGCCTTCTTTTTCGAGAATACGCTTGATGTCTGCATTTTTTCCTCGTTTTCCTGCGGGAATTTCGGTTAACTCGAAAGGCATATCTTTAGGAAAACGGTGAAGATAATCCATAAAGCCGGTCTGTACCCAGTCCGGCATTTTTGTACCGACGGCGATGAGCTGTAATTTCAAACTCAGCTCCAGAGTTTTTCTAGTTCGTACATGCGGCGACTTTCATCTTGCATGATATGCACAATGGCATCACCAAGGTCGACAACAATCCAGTCTGAAATACCTTGGCCTTCTACACCTAAAGGCATCAAACCCTGTTTACGGCATGCATCGATTAAACGATCAGCAACGGACATGAGATGACGGCTTGAAGTCCCTGTGCAGATAATCATTTGGTCGGTAACACTTGATTTCCCATGGACATCGATCGATGTAATATCTTCTGCTTTCGCATCTTCAAGTTGATCGATAATAAATTTTTGGAGTTCAGTTCCTTGCAAAAGGTTCACCTTTATTCAAATTGAGAGAATCTCTTGTTAAACACGATTTATCGCTGTACTTTCAGGGGAGATATCCCCCAATAAAGCGCCGCTATTTTACCCCAGATTTTCGGAAAAATCGGCTAAATTATTTTTTATTGATGTAAGAGGGCAATTTATAGGGATATCTTATCCATTCGGCAAGATAATTATCGTAACTTTACAAACAAAATATCGCTACCTCTCGCGTACCCATATTCTAGAATATGCGTGGGGTTGTGCAATTAATTAAATTGAAAATAAGCGAATAAAAGAGAATCAATTATTTATTGATATTTCCATTCGAATAGTCGAAATAAAGCTGCTTATTTTTGATACAAATTCTGCTGCTGAATATAGTGGTAAACAGCGCGCGGCAATAAATCATCACAAGCCTGTCCTAAACCCAGTTGTTCCCGGATTTCAGTGGCAGAAATATTCACCAGTGGAGTGTCACCAATGAAAATTGAACCACTCGGTGTCTCGCTCAATATTTGCGGTTCTGTGACTTGATGCTGTTGCAGCCATTGCTGCATATCGGGGTCATCGAAATGCGTTGCATAACCGGGTCTTGCACAAACGAGTAAATGGCATTTATCTAATAGCTGAGTCCAACCATGCCACGTGTTGATGGATAGAAGAGAATCTTGCCCAATAATGAACGCAAGAGGTTGCTGCTCTCCTAACTCTTGGCGTAATTCACTCAGTGTTTCAAGCGTAAAAGAAGGCGTATCACGTCGTAGTTCACGGGTATCAACAGAGAACAATGGGTTATCTTGAATTGCGAGTTTTACCATTTCTAAACGCTGGGCAGGGCTTGCTTCAGGTTGAGGTCGATGCGGAGGAACGTGATTGGGAAGCAAAATTACTTTTTGCAATCCGACTTGTTTTGCGAGTGCTTCAACAGGGCGCAGGTGTCCATAATGAATCGGGTCAAATGTTCCGCCAAAGAGTGCTTGTAGACCTTGTGGTTTCGCGTTCATTGTTCGTTACCTATTGATATCAGGTGACTTATCTATACATCGTGCATTATGGATGCTGAATAAAATGTTCCGCATCCGTTTTACCACACAACACCATGGAGAGAGACTGTAAGTCTGGCCATGAAGAGTGAGAGAAATCTTGCTTAGTATGAATTTCCGCTTGAGTGAGTAACATCAAGGCAGATTGTAATTGATGTAGGCTCAAACGTTGGAGTGCTTCACCTAACAAACCTCGGCGGTTTTGCCAGACTTTATGCTGGTCGAATAAGGTTTTCAATGGCGTGCTCGTAGACTGACGTTTTAACGTAATCAATAACATGAGTTCACGTTGAATAGCGCGCAGCAAAATCACGGGTTCAACATCTTCTTGCTTGAGCTGCTCAAGGATATGCCATGAACGGCGAGGTTTTCCCGCTAAAATCGCATCAACCCAATGATAGGGCGTAAAATGCGCAGAATCATTAACTGCGCTTTCGACGCGAGGGTAGGTCAGTTTACCGTCAGGGTAGAGCAGTGATAAGCGTTCTAACGCTTGAGCAAGCCCCAGTAAGTTCCCTTCATAACAGTAACACAGTAGCTGATTTGCCTCTGTTTCTAATGCGAGTCTCATCTGACTAGCACGCTTAGATACCCACTGAGGTAAGCGTTGGTACTCAGGTGTTAAGCAACTGACATAGACACTATCTTGGCTAATCGCTTTGAACCAAGCACTGTTTTCTTGTGCTTTAGTCAGTTTATGTCCTCGCAGGACTAACAGTAGATCTGGGTGAAGCAAACTTGCCAGCTGAGCGAGTTTATCCGCCATTGCGGCATTGGGACCATTTTCAGGTAAAAATAAGGTGAGCATTTGCCGGCTAGCGAAAAGGCTTAGCGCCTGACAGAGACTAAAAATCTCGTCCCAATCGGTATTTTGCTCTAACGCGAAAGTAAAATGCTCTTCAAATCCTTGCTGGCGAGCAGCTAGGCGAATAGCATCTTGGCTTTCTTGAATAAGAAGGGGCTCGGAGCCCCAAATGAGATAGCGGCCTCTTAGAGACTCTTGTAACGAAGAGGCCAGCTGTTCAGGATAAATGCGTATCATTATTCGGCAACAGGTTTCTCAGCCGCTTTTGCTTTCGCTTTTTCTAACTCAGCGCTGTGAACCAGAAGCAATTTGCGCACAATGTTACGTGCTGCTTGTTGTTGCATCTCTTGCTTCACAATCTCGTTCTCAGCATCTTTAGCGAGCGCTTCTAACGGGTTATCAAAGAAAGTCCGCACAACTTTGGTTTCCAGCGGATAAATAGCGCCATCAGGCATTAATACTTGTGCCTTCATGACCAATGTCAGTTGTTTTTCCGCCGCTTTACCATCTTGGTAAATCGAAACGGTATCCGTGCTTTCTGTTGAGCCTACCAGTTTTAAAATAGGCACATCAGCACGACCGGAATCTAACAAGGTTACGTTATTGAGTCGAAGCTGTTCTCTGACCACACGCGTTTGGTAACTGTATGGGTCGCCAGAACTTAATTGTAACGTTTTCAATTCTTCAGGAAGTTGAGTTGTCCCTTGAAGACGAAAACCGCAACCTGCGGTGACAAGCACCGACAGGCTGAGAAATAGAGTTATCAGATAGCGCACTTGGGCTCCTTATCAGCCAACAACTAAGTTCAGTAATTTACCTGGTACATAAATGACTTTACGGATGCTCACGCCTTCAAGGTATTTAGTGACGCTTGCTTCTTGTGATGCCATTTCCTGAACGAATTCTTGGTTAGCATCCGCAGGAACCGTAATACGACCACGCACTTTACCGTTAACTTGAACAACGACCAGTTTTGTATCGTCAATCATGGCTTTTTCATCTGCTACAGGCCAGTTTGCAAAGTCGATATCTTCGTTGTGACCTAATGCTTTCCACATTTCGAAACAAGCGTGTGGAATGATTGGTGATAACATCAGGGTAATCGCATCTAAAGACTCTTGAACTAAAGCGCGATCTTGCTCTGTATCTTGTGGAGCACGAACTAATTTGTTCATAAACTCCATAATAGCCGCGATAGCCGTGTTGAAAGCATAACGGCGACCCACATCGTCAGTCACTTTCGCGATAGTCTTATGGAGATCACGACGTAAATCTTTTTGTTCTGCCGTTAATGCACTGATGTCTAATGGCTGAGTAGCACCTTTTTGTGCGTGCTCGTGGACTAAACGCCATACACGACGAACGAAACGGTTAGCTCCTTCAACGCTAGATTCTTGCCATTCAAGGGTTAATTCTGGTGGCGCTGCAAACATCATGAACAGACGGACGGTATCAGCACCGTATTTTTCGACCATTAATTGCGGGTCGATACCGTTGTTCTTAGATTTAGACATCTTGCTCATACCAGTATAAACCAGTTCATGGCCTTCGCGGTCTACCGCTTTAGTAATACGGTTTTTGTCATCACGTTCAACAATTGCATCCGCAGGAGAAACCCACACGCGCTGACCATCGCTACCGGTGTAGTAGAAGGCATCAGCCAGCACCATACCTTGGCACAGTAAACGTTTTGCTGGCTCATCAGAGTTCACCAGACCTGCATCACGCATTAATTTGTGGAAGAAGCGGAAATACATTAAGTGCATGATGGCGTGTTCAATACCGCCGATGTATTGATCCACTGGCAGCCAGTAGTTTGCTGCTTCTGGGTTCAACATGCCATCATCGTATTGTGGGCAAGTGTAACGAGCGTAGTACCAAGATGATTCCATAAAGGTATCGAACGTATCGGTTTCACGCAGCGCTGGTTGACCATTAATCGTCGTTTTTGCCCACTCAGGATCCGCTTTAATCGGGCTAGTGATGCCGTTCATGGTGACATCTTCCGGTAAAATAACCGGTAATTGATCTTCAGGAACAGGAACAACGGTACCGTCTTCTAAGGTCGCCATTGGAATTGGCGCGCCCCAGTAACGTTGACGGGAAACACCCCAGTCACGTAAACGATAATTGACTTTGCGTTGACCCGCACCAAGCGAAACTAGTTTATCTGCAATAGCATTGAAGCCAGCTTCGTTGCTTAAACCAGTAAACTCACCTGAGTTGATAAGGGCATTTTTCTCAGTCATCGCTTCTTGAGATAAGTCAGGCGTGTTGCCTTCAGCATCTGCAATCACTGCTTTGATTGGCAGATTGTATTTATGAGCAAATTCCCAGTCACGTTGGTCATGAGCTGGAACGGCCATCACTGCGCCTGTACCGTATTCCATCAGAACAAAGTTCGCGACCCAAATTGGTAATTTTTCTTGGGTTAATGGATGAACGACATACAGACCTGTTGCCAGACCTTTTTTCTCCATGGTTGCCATATCCGCTTCCGCAGTTTTGGTATTACGGCACTCATCGATAAAGTCGGCTAATTCGCTATTCGCTTTGGCAGCTTCTTGCGCTAATGGGTGACCTGCTGCAACCGCTACATAGGTCGCTCCCATAAAGGTATCTGGGCGGGTGGTGTAGACAGTTAATTTCTCTGCACGGTCGGCAACATCAAAAGTGATTTCCACACCTTCTGAGCGACCAATCCAGTTGCGCTGCATGGTTTTAACTTGTTCTGGCCAATCTTCCAGTTTGTCCAAGTCATTGAGCAGCTCTTCAGCGTAGTCGGTGATTTTGATAAACCACTGAGGGATCTCTTTACGCTCAACTTGGCTATCGCAGCGCCAGCAGCAGCCGTCGATAACTTGTTCGTTTGCGAGAACGGTTAAGTCGTGTGGACACCAGTTCACTGCAGAGGTTTTCTTATACACTAAGCCTTTTTCATACAGCTTAGTGAAGAACCACTGTTCCCAACGGTAGTATTCTGGTGTACAGGTGGTCACTTCGCGGTTCCAATCGTAACCGAAGCCCAGCATTTTCAGCTGACCTTTCATGTAATCGATATTGGCGTAAGTCCATGGTGCAGGTGCGGTGTTATTTTTAACAGCAGCACCTTCAGCTGGCAGACCAAACGCATCCCAACCAATTGGTTGCAGAACGTTTTTACCCAGCATGCGCTGGTAGCGGGAGATCACGTCACCAATGGTGTAGTTACGAACGTGGCCCATGTGTAGTCGACCAGAAGGGTAAGGTAGCATGGACAGGCAGTAGTATTTCTCTTTGCTGTTGTCTTCTGTCACTTTGAACGTTTGGTGTTCATCCCAGTGACGCTGTACTTTAGGCTCTATATCTTCTGGACGATATTGTTCTTGCATGGCACCGATAATCCTATGGTGAATAATCGCTACAGGGTTAGCCTGTAGCTGGTGAATGTCTTGTCTATAAAATGGATCCGCATAGCATAGCGGATCACACATGAAAACAACAATGCCGAAAGCCATTGTGTCTGTAAAAAACGATGAATCGTCGATTAGATGAATTTACAGGGACTTGGTCTTGCTGTTTCAGCTGTTTGTTATATTTTGTGCTACATAGTGGTTGGCGATACGTTGATATTGCCATACGTTGTTGAAACTAAGAGCGCGCACAAAATAACAAGCTTATCGCCTATCATAATTCAATTTTCTACCTAAAACTTGAACTATTTCAGGGTGAATTTGCTTTGTTCGCAATTTTATTTGAACTTAGAACACGTTAGAGAATTTTTTAAGAGATTTCAAGCGCGGAAAAGTGCCAATTAAGAAAACGAGGTGAATTTTGTGTCGGTAAGGAAAGCTGAGAGAAAAGTTGCAAAAAGCCCTGTCGGACTTTCTGCAACTCAAAGGGCGATTAATGTAATATTTTTGCTAAGAAATCTTTCGCACGATCAGATTTAGGATTCGCGAAGAAATCTTCTTTTTTACTGTCTTCGATGATTTTCCCTTCATCCATAAAAATAACGCGATTGGCAACTTTCTTTGCAAAGCCCATTTCATGGGTGACGACCATCATGGTCATGCCTTCGTTAGCCAGCTCAACCATAACATCCAGCACTTCGTTAATCATTTCTGGGTCTAGGGCGGATGTTGGTTCATCAAACAGCATAGCAATGGGGTCCATACACAATGCACGGGCGATGGCGACACGTTGCTGCTGACCACCGGATAATTGCGCTGGAAATTTGTTGGCATGGCTTGCTAAACCAACACGCTCCAGTAGTTTTAATCCTTTAGCTTCTGCCGCTTTTTTGTCACGGTTTAGCACTTTAACTTGCGCTAAGGTTAGGTTTTCAATAATGGAAAGGTGTGGGAATAGCTCAAAGTGCTGGAATACCATCCCCACTTTTGAGCGCAGCTTCGCAAGGTCAGTTTTTTTATTATTAACTTGGATATCGTTAACGAAAATTTCACCCTGTTGAATTGGCTCCAACCCATTTACTGTTTTTATTAATGTGGATTTACCAGAACCAGACGGCCCGCATACAACGACAACTTCGCCTTTTTTGACCTCAGTTGTGCAATCTGTGAGCACCTGAAATTGGCCATACCATTTAGATACATTTTTCAGGGTAATCATGAAACAGTCCTTTTCTTAAGATAATTCACCAGCATTGAAGCGCCGAAACTGAAAATAAAATAGATGAGACCTGCAAAGAGTATCATCTCGACTTGTGTACCGTCACGCTCACCAATATTGGTCGCGGTTCTGAAAAAGTCGGTCAACCCAAGAACATACACTAATGAGGTATCTTGGAATAATACAATACCTTGGGTCAGCAATAATGGCACCATCGCTCTGAACGCTTGCGGTAAGACGACTAAACGCATGGTTTGCATTTGGGTCATACCTAAAGCGAGGGAGGCGCTTGCCTGACCTTTCGAGATACTTTGAATACCTGCACGGATAATTTCAGAGTAGTAAGCCGCTTCAAAAAGACAGAAGGCTACCACTGCGGATATTAAACGAATATCATTTTTTGGTGATAAGCCTAGAACATTTTGTAATATGTTAGGCACAACTAAATAGAACCAAAACAGTACCATAACTAATGGTACTGACCGGAAGGTGTTGACGTAAAACGCCGCCAGCCAACGCAGAGGTTTAATACTGGATAATCGCATGACTGCCAGTACGGTTCCCCATAAAATACCAACCACAATGGCAGCTGCCGTAATTTTGGCTGTGATAATAAAGCCATCCACTAAGAATGGGATGCTTGGCTCAATGGAACTCCAATCAAATTGATAAGCCATCTTAGCGTCCTCCTAGTGTGCCGGGTAAGCGCACTTTGCGTTCAAGCAAGCTCATTAGCAGCATAATAATCAAGTTGATACCGACATATGCGAGCGTGATTGCTGTGAAAGATTCCCAAGCATGGGCGGAGTAATCGAGTAATTTTCCTGCTTGTGCCGCCATATCCACTAACCCGATAGTGGAGGCGATAGCGGAGTTTTTCACCAAGTTCAGCATTTCCGAAGTCATCGGCGGTAAAATAACGCGATAAGCATTCGGTAACAGTACATAACGGTATGTTTGCGGTAGTGTCAGCCCCATCGCGAGTGCTGCATTGCGTTGTCCTCTAGGTAAGGACTGAATAGCAGCACGAACTTGCTCAGTCATTCGCGCAGCGGTGAATAAACCAAGGCATAGCATAGAGGAGAGGAAAAACTGGTAGTTAGGATCTAACTCCATTTTAAACCAGTCGCCGATGGATTGAGGCAGCAGTTCAGGGATCACTAAATACCAAGTGAAGAACTGAACGATAAGCGGCACGTTACGGAATAATTCAACGTAAGCCGTTCCTAAGAAAGCTAAGAACCGGTTGGGGACGGTACGTAAAATACCAAAGAACGAGCCAACGAGAAATGCAATGATCCATGCGCAGATGGATAGCGTGACGGTGACTTCTAAGCCAGATATTAGCCACCCTAAATAGGTAAGCCAGATATTAGCCACCCTAAATAGGTGGTATTCCCAAATGGGGCATTCTCAAGGAATATCCCCCAATTCCAATTAATTGACATAATATGACTTCCTGTGGGCAATTTGATTGTCCCGAATACCGCAATAAGAGAAAGCAAGGCGGGAACGACCGCCTTGCGACTCCTACTTCAGTAACACCCTGTTTGTCTTTTTTATTAGTTTAATGCTTTATCGTTTGGTGATTTGAACAGCGCTTTCATTTCATCAGATAACGTAAACTTCAGATTCAGGTTCTTCGGTGGGATTGGTTGATTGAACCAGCGGTCGAATGATTTCTCTGCTGCACCAGATTTTTGTGCAGTTGAGATAGTATCATCGACTAATGCTTTGAATTGTGGGTCATCTTTACGCAGCATACAGCCGTAAGCTTCTTCAGTTTGCGGTTTTGCTACAATTTCCCAGATATCCGGTTGTTTCGCTTTTGCGCGTTCACCGGCTAATAGGGCATCGTCCATCATAAAGGCAACAGCACGACCAGATTCTAAAGTACGGAATGAGTCACCGTGGTCTTTAGCACTGATAATGCGCATCTTCATATTTTTCTCGTCATTTAGCTTATTCAGAATCACTTCCGACGTTGTACCTGAGGTCACAACGACGTTTTTGCCAGCTAAATCAGCAAAGTCTTTGATGCCAGAGTCTTTTTTCGCCAGCAGTCGAGTACCAACAACGAAAATAGTATTGGAGAATGCGGCTTGCTTTTGTCTCTCTAGGTTATTTGTTGTCGAGCCACATTCGAAGTCAAATGTGCCGTTTTGCAGTAATGGGATACGGTTTTGTGACGTGATAGGAATCAACTTCACCTGTAAATCAGGCATATTGAGTTTCTTTTTCACTGCATCAACAATGAGATTGGAATAATCTTGTGAGTAGCCAACAACTTTCTGATTATTATCATAGTAAGAGAATGGCACAGATGACTCGCGGTGACCCACCACAATCACGCCATTATCTTTGATTTTCTTCAGAGTACCGTTTAATTCTTCTGCTTGAACTGCGCAGGTCGCACCCAAAAGCATCATTGTTAAAACAAGCTTGCTAATACGCATAATTACAGCTCCTTTAGAACATCGGTGTCAATCCGCCATATTTCGAGTTCTGTGTTCTAACAACATATTGCTCGAATTATTTTGGTTTTGTGGTGTTGTGTTTGCAGATGTTTCGTGAGGTTTTAATCATGGCACGATCATCGGCTGTATGTTTTATTATTGTTAAAAAGTAATTAAAAAATATGAGTTTTGAAAATGAATTGTTTTAAATTCGGGAGCTGTCTCGCATATTATTTAGGCAGTTGTGAGCTGCGGCACTAATAAAACGACAAACTACCTAAACTTGATTATCGTGCACCGAAAGTGTGCAAAATAATTTCTTTTTTCTATTCACTAAATAGATTGCAAGTTCCGTGCCGCTTTTAAGAAAAAATGCAAAAAATAGTGAGTTTTTTAAGGGGCGTTATTTGTAAAGTTAAATGATGCTGCTTGTGTTGCTTATTTGGCTGTGTAATATGTAACCTTCTATTAACTTAATTATCTAATTATTGAGAATTCAGGAAGATAAACTGAGACAGACATGAATAGGTCGATGAAGTTAGGTAAAGGATTAGTATTGCTTGCCTGTCTGATGGTGCTGCTTTGTATGAACCAAAGAGCTGTCGGAGAGCGCGTATTCGCCTCCATGTTTACCTCGACGTCCATGTTTTCTCCTCTTTCTGCTGAACACCTTCAGCTTCATTCAGATACTTATTTTTCTGATGCAAATAAAGAAGGTAGTGAGCCTGTAAAGCTTTCAACCTGCGAATTAAGTTCAAAATCACTCCTCACTCTTGTCCCTGTCGTGATTGAGCCTCTCTTTTTTGTATTTCTTTCTTTAGCGTCATTCGCTATCTTTTGCACTAGGCTATTTATTATATATAGAGCAAACCGTGAAGAGAGCCATTCCCCACCTAGCGTTAGGCGTCATCTACAATTCTGTAATCTTCGGGATTAGAAAGCAGCGGGTTGTCATTCGTCGCTGTTATTTATTCTGGAGGGATCATGCGTTTTTTTATTAATGCGTTAATTGTGTTATTTACTGTATTTTCTAGCAGCTTATACGCTGCGGATACAGGCTGGTTACAACCTGCGAATACGGGGTTCATGACCGCAAATACTCCGAGCCATGTTCAGGTTCGCTTGCTTAGCTCTGCCCAAAAAGAGGGCAAAGTCGATATTTTATTGGATGTAAAACTTGATGATGGCTGGAAAACGTATTGGCGCTCACCGGGTGAAGGAGGAGTTGCGCCGGAGATAACGTGGTCATCACCGGTAAAAACGGTGGAATGGCTGTGGCCAACACCGGGTCGTTTTGATGTTGCAGGGGTTTCCACTCAAGGTTACATGGGTGATGTGATTTTCCCTATCACGGTGAGTACGAGCGAAAAGCTCGATAAGTTATCAGGCACATTGACGCTATCGACTTGTAGCAATGTGTGTATTTTAACGGACTATCCTTTTGAGTTAGATCTGACTGAGCCCGCGCCTGCGGATTTCAGTTGGGCATTTAACCAAGCAAAAGGTCATGTTCCAGCAGTGAGTGGTCTTGTCGAGCAGGCTAAGTATGGATTTGCTGGAAATAAGCTGACGGTAGAATTACAAAAAGCCGCTGACAATACGTGGATTGATCCACATCTGTACACTGATGTGGTTGATGGTGCGAGTTTGGGGGTTCCTACCTTAAAATACTCAGGTGATAAATTAACGGCAACTATTGATGTCAGCGATGATTGGGGTGGGGAAGCACCTAACCTTGTCGGTAAAACGGTTTCATTTGTTGTTGTTGATGGTGAGTTATCCCAGCAAATTCATGGCACGGTTGAACCCTATGTGAGTGTCATATCGAGTGATGATAGTGGACAGTCGATTGGCTTATGGCAGGTCGTTTTATTTGCCCTGCTTGGCGGTCTGATCCTTAACTTAATGCCATGCGTATTACCTGTATTGGCAATGAAACTCGGTTCTGTCTTATTGGTTCCTCAAGGGGAACAAAATACCATTCGCCGGCAATTTTTACTCTCTTCATCAGGGATTTTAGTCTCATTTTGGTTATTGGCATTGCTAATGACTCTCTTACGATGGGGACAGCAAGTTGTTGGGTGGGGAATTCAGTTCCAAAGCCCATGGTTTATCGGCTTGATGGTACTTATCACGGCATTATTTACAGCGAATTTATTTGGGCTGTTTGAGATTCATTTAGGCAGCAAGGCCAACACGCGCTTGGCGACTGCAGGTGGGCAGGGCAATAGTGGACATTTCTGGCAAGGTGTTTTCGCAACATTACTTGCAACACCATGCTCTGCACCATTTTTGGGCACGGCAGTGGCATTTGCGTTGGCGGCACCGATGTCACAACTGTGGCTGATTTTTACCGCACTTGGTGTTGGAATGAGTCTTCCTTGGCTTCTGATTGCGGCTTTCCCTGTGATTGCAAAAGCACTACCGAAGCCGGGGACATGGATGCTGAAATTGCGTGCTGTACTAGGCTTAATGATGTTGGTCTCTTGCTTATGGTTAATCAGCTTACTGATACCCCATTTTGGTGCAATGACGGCAATCATCATCGCGGTACTGTTTTTACTGATTCTTGTGTTGTTTATTCTGAAAAATCGCGGTGTACGCGCGGCTATCTTCCCATTCCTATTATTCTCGGCACTCGGTGCTGGGTTTATTTGGATGGCGTTAGATCAACATCAAGGGCATCAAACGTTAGCTGCGGATAAAGTGCAGTGGGAAACATTATCGGAAGACGCTATCACAAGGGCACTAGCGGAGAATAAGCGCGTGTTTATTGATGTGACGGCAGATTGGTGTGTGACCTGCAAAGCAAATAAATACAATGTGTTACTCAACGAAGAAATTCAGAATTTATTGAGTGAACCGGATGTGGTGGCATTGCGAGGGGATTGGACCAAACCTTCTCCAGAGATTTCGGCATTTTTACAGCGCCGAGGGCAAGTTGCTGTACCATTCAACCAGATTTATGGCCCTAATCTGACAGAGGGGAAAATACTGTCAACAATACTTGATCGTGAATCTGTAGTATCAATTATGACTGAGGCCAAAGGAGCCAAAAAATGAAAAAGACAATGTTAGCGGTTTTATTTTCTTCGTTAGTATTAGGGGCAACAGCACATGCGGCACCACTGACTGCGGATCAAGAAGCTCAGGTGCGCAAATTGGTACGTGACACCTTAGTTGAAAACCCTGAAATTCTTGAGGAAGCAATTGTCGCTTTACAAGCCAAACAAGGTGAGAAGCAACAAGCACAAATGAAGCAGGTATTAAAAGATCAGCATGATGCCCTGTTTAATGACCCGACTAGCCCACGTATTGGTTCGAAAGACGCCAAATTAGTCTTGGTAAACTTTACTGACTTTAACTGCCCATACTGCAAACGTTTTGACCCACTGTTAGAAGAGATGGTGAAGAAAAACCCTGATGTTGCAGTAGTCATCAAGTACCTGCCATTCAAAGGGGAAACTTCGTTGGAATCTTCGCAATTAGCGATGACGTTATGGCAAGAAAATCCAAAAGCGTTCTTAGCATTGCACCAAAAACTGATGGCGAAACAGGGCATGCTGTCGGATTCGAATATCAAAGAAGCGCTACAAGCAACCGGTAATGGTAAGTTAAAAGCGAGTGATAAGAGCCGTGCGGCTATCCGTAAAAACCTTGAGCTAGCTAATATGCTGGGTGTGAACGGCACACCGGCAACGTTAGTGGGTGATGAAATGATCCCAGGCGCTGTAGATGCACAAGAATTTGAACGTATCGTGAAAGAACAGCTCAGCAAAGCGAAATAATGACATGATGGGGAGACTCAAGAAGTGGTCAAAAGAGCTTCTCGTTTTAGCGATTATTCTTGTCATTGCTTTTACGGTGATGGATTTTTGGCGTAAACCGCAAAGCCTTGCCCCTATGTTATTAGAACCTCTGACCCTTGCAACAGGAGATGAGGTTTCTATTGCTGAACTTAGCCAGAAGCAGCCTGTTCTCGTCTATTTTTGGGCAACATGGTGTGGTGTTTGTAGTATCACATCTCCAACCGTTTCGGATTTAGCGAAGTCAGGGGTTCCTGTGGTGACCGTGGCACTCCGCTCTGGGGATAGTTCTCGGCTGTTAGCGGGGATGCAGAAAAAGGAATTGGCGTTTCCTGTCGTCAATGACACCCATGGGCAGCTTGCTGCACAAGTTGGTGTGACCGCAACGCCAACCTTTATGATCATCGATAAAGGCGAGATGGTCAGCTTTACGTCTGGTTGGACGAGCTATTTAGGCTTAAAAAGCCGCCTATGGCTTGCATCGTTCTAAATAAATGCCCTTGGTATGATTATCAAGGGCATTTTGCTGATTAAACTCTTTTCTCAAACTCTCTCATCAAAATTCGAGATTACGAATAAACCGATAGTCAGCCGATTGTGATTTTAAGCGATAAAGATTGGCTGGGCGCCCGCGTTCTTGGCGTTTTTCCCCTGTATCAATCAGTAAATCAGCTTGCTCTAAACGGCGGCGGAAGGATTTATTCTGTATGGCTTTGCCGATTAAAACCTCATGAACATGTTGCAGCTCGGCTAAGGTGAATACTTCTGGTAGCGCAAATCCCGGCACAATGGAATAAAGGGATTTCTGGCGTAAACGTTCGCGGGCTTGTAAATAAAGCTGGTAGTGATCGAAAGCCAGTGCCATGCCTTCAATTTCTTCGATGGAGACCCATTTAACAGAATGAACACTTTCAATGTGCGCTTCGCAGGCTTGGTGAGCAATAAGTGCGGTATAGCAGACTGTTACGGACCAGCCGCGAGGATCTCGCTCTGAATTTCCTACGGTACATAACTGCTCGATATAAGGAGGAACAACCCCCGTTTTCTCTTTTAGTTTGCGATATACCGTATCGTCTAACGTGGTATCACAATTTTCATCAACGAATCCACCCGGTAACCCCCATTGGCCTTTTTGCGGGTAATTAGCGCGTTCCACGAGCAGCACTTTTAAGGTGTTTTCATGATAAGTGAATAATACGGTATCCACCGTGAGCAAAGGAGTTAAATAATCTCGCCGATCATAATTAGATAAAAATTCTTTTTCTGTCATGTGATTAAGATCCTTTCCCCTGTTTTAGTCTTGCGTGAAATCATACGCGAAAACATATTTAGTGTCATTAAGACATTTATGTGTTGACTTATTTGTGTCTATAGGACAATAATTAATTAAGGTCATAAAGACACTAATTGATTTCACAAAGACACTAAGCGGGGTAGGACATGTTAAATTTTAAATACTTCAAATCAGATTCATCGACATTCATTATTCAATCCATCAATGGGGCAGTACATAAGCAAGGTAAAGGATTAAGTTTTTGGTATAACGCAGATAAAACGTCCATTGCGGCATTACCTTTGAACGCCCAAGAAGCGCCATTTATTTTTAATTTACAGACGGCGGATTTCCAAAGCTTACGTATTCAAGGACAAATTTCATTTCAGGTGAAATACCCAGAAAAAACAGCGGATGTCTTGAATTTTAACCTTGCTCAAGATGGTAAATCTTATGCGTCAGAAGACCCTTTAAAGCTGAGTGATAGGGTGGTTCGTAGTGCGCAAACTGTCATCCAAGCAAAAACGCAAAGTACCAATTTGCGAGATGCATTACTCATGGGGCAACCATTGGTGATGTTGGTTTCTCAACAACTGTCTGAGCATCCTGCTCTTGAATCCTTGGGGATCGAAATTTTGGATGTGGCGATTTCAGCCATTACGCCTTCTCCAGAAACACTCAAAGCGCTGGAAGCTCAAGCTCGGGAATCGATTTTGAAAGAAGCTGATGATGCGATTTATGCGAGACGTAAATTCTCCGTTGAACAGGAAAGAACGATAAAAGAAGCCGAATTAGAAACGGATTTATCGGTACAAGCCAAGCAGCAGCAAATTGAAGAAGCGAGACTCGAAAATGAACGGACATTATTGCGAGACCGTGCTGAAATTGAGCAAGAAGAATTAATTGCACAGGTTAATCTAGAAGCTAAGCGTAATGAGCTGGTGGCACTAAGTGTCGAAAATCAGCGCACTCAATCGGAGGCTGACGCTTATGCTATTGAAGCGAAAATGAAAGCGTATAGCCAGCTGCCAGTTGAAAACTTGAAAGCGATGGCATTAGCAAAAATGAACCCAGAGCAGTTGATGGCGATGGCATTCGAATCATTGGCACAAAATGCTGGTAAAATTGGTGAAATTAATTTCTCGCCTGATTTATTTGGTCAATTGATGAAAAAAGGCGCGAAATAATGAGCCATTTTGATGATGTTCGCTTCGTGTTAGTGATGCGTAAAACACGTATGCAGGAATTAATTGAACGTTTTAATACATGGTCGCAAGCGAAGTTTTATCTAGAGCATAACGATGTTGAAGTAAGTGATTATTTACTCGAACATGATATTTATCAGCGGCAGTTGATTCAGGCAGAATCGATTTTAAAAGCGATAGGGCGCTTTCAATTACTGGAAAGGAAGCTGTTGCCTAGCTATCAGTTTTCGGCGCGGGATATTGTTGTGGTGATAGGGCAAGATGGCTTAGTGGCGAATACACTCAAATATCTTAATGGACAGCCTGTGATAGCCATCAATCCTGAACCAGCACGTTGGGATGGGCAGTTACTTCCCTTTGAAATCGGACAGCTATCTGATGTGGTCACTCGTACACTCAGTGGAAAAGTGGAACAAAAATCCGTGACGTTTGCACAGGCAACAACCAATGATGGGCAAACGTTACTCGCCGTCAATGATTTGTTCATTGGACCTAAAAGTCATACTTCTGCCCGCTATCGGTTAGCGTGGCAAGGACAGCAAGAGTTTCAATCCTCATCAGGTATTATTGTGTCGACAGGGTTGGGCTCTACTGGATGGTTTCAGTCTATTCTTGCTGGGGCACAAGCCATCGCTGGAACGCAGTCACATCCTTTATCTGAAGGATTTGGTTGGGGAGAAAAGCGGTTGCAGTTTAGTGTACGAGAACCTTTTCGTAGTAAAACGACGGGAACGACGTTAGTTTTTGGCACTATCGAGCCAAATACGCCATTACAGCTAGAATCTTTAATGCCTGAAAACGGGGTGATTTTTTCAGATGGTCTCGAGGAGGATTATTTGAATTTTAATGCAGGTTGCATTGCATCTATTGGGATAGCAGAAACTCAGGGGTTATTAATTGGTTAGGTTAAAAAAATCCCCGAATTATCAATCGAGATGTCGGGGATTTTTAATTGGTTTAAAGCGTCAATTAGTGACGTTTTTGACGGCGGTTAAGCGTAAATCCGACAATGCCAAATATAGCGACCAGACCCCACATTGGCCAATTACTCCAGCGAGCATAAGGGGTTAATCCTGTCGTTGGTGTCACTTCAGTAGCCAGAACTGCAGCTTGGAATTGTGGCAGCATATCTTGAATAGAGCCATCCGCGTTAATCACCGCAGTCACACCGTTATTTGTTGCACGTAACAGTGGGCGACCCAGCTCAAGTGAGCGCATTCTTGCCATTTGGAAATGTTGCCATGGACCAATAGACTCGCCAAACCATGCATCATTTGAAATCGTTAACAAATAATCGCTATCTGGTTTGAAATTGTCTCTGACTTGGGAACCTAGAATAATTTCATAGCAGATGGTTGCCGTCAGATGAATATTACCAATAGCCAATTGGGCTTGTTGATAATCTCCACGACTAAAGCCTGACATTGGTAAGTTAAAGAATGGAGCTAGTGGGCGCAGTAAATCTTCTAAAGGCACAAATTCACCAAACGGCACTAAATGGTGTTTGTTATACCGGTTTTGAGTGGGATAGAGATACGGCTTTCTGTCTCCCAATACAATAATGGAATTATAGAATACAGAGTCACCATTGACAGGTTTGGCATCCACGGTCCCTGTGATTAACCGTGTTTTAGTTTCATTCAGCAGAGTATCTAGTGCTTTTAACCAAGCTTGGTTTTCCAGCTCAACGACAGGAATGGCGGATTCGGGCCAAATAATCATGTCGGCCTTGCCAATATAAGGGCTAGAAAGTTTGATATAGCGATCTTTGGTTTGCTGTAAAAAGCCCGCTTCCCATTTCATGGATTGAGGAATATTTCCTTGTACTAGCGCGACTTCCATTGTTTTATCGTTCAATGGCGTAAACCACTGAAGATTTTTAGCGAGCAACGGTGCCAGTAATAAAACGGCAGCACACGCAAGAGGGATCAGGTTACGGCGAATGATTGCAAGGGCAATCAAGCCACTAATGCTAAATAGCAGTAGGGTGATCATCTCAACACCAAAAATCGGTGCTAATGATTTCATTGGTCCGTCAATTTGGGTATACCCAAACTGTAGCCATGGGAAGCCTGTTAGTACCCAGCCTCGAAGGAACTCGGTCACTTGCCATAACGCGGGAGCCATAAAGACCAAACGCCATACGTTGGCATTAGGGGTCAATTTGGTGAGTAGTGCTCCGAACAGGGCTGGGTAGAGTGATAAGTATGCCGCCAGCAAGATAACGATAAAGACGTTAACGGCCTCCGGCATACCGCCAAAATCCGCGATACTGACGTATACCCAATTGACACCGCTACCAAATAAACCAAATCCCCAAGCGAATGCAATTGCAAAAGCTTGCTTAGCGGTTCTTTGTAGAGTTAATAATTGGAGAAATAAAACAGAAAGAAGTGCGGCTGGCCAGAAGTCAAAAGGCGAAAAAGCCAGTGTACCACTGGCTCCGAATAGTAAGGCCAGCAGCAGACGCAGCCACTGGCTTTGATAACGAGAGGATAAGTTCATTAACTCTGTTCTTCATCCAAAGTAGGCACTGGCGCGTCGTCAGGAATTTTAACTTGAAGCAGTAAAATTCGACGGCTATCAGCCATAGAAACCTTAAACTGGTAGTTATCAATGGTAATGGTTTCACCACGGGATGGTAAGTGACCAAAGGCTTGCATCACTAAGCCTCCAACGGTATCTACCTCTTCATCACTAAAATGCGTGCCAAAGGCATCATTAAAGTCTTCAATTTGGGTCAAAGCACGAACTGAGTATGAATGGCGGCTCAGTTGACGGATATCCACATCATCTTGGTCGTCATACTCATCTTCAATTTCACCGACAATCAGCTCTAAAATATCTTCGATGGTCACGAGACCAGAGACACCGCCAAATTCATCGATAACGATGGCCATATGGTAGCGCTGAGAACGGAATTCTTTGAGTAAGCGGTCTACTCGTTTACTTTCAGGAACAACAACAGCCTGACGTAACACTTTATCGATACTGAAAGGTTCTGCATCAGTTCGCATAAATGGCAGTAAATCTTTTGCCATTAGCAGCCCTTCAATATGATCTTTATCTTCGCTGATAACAGGGAAGCGAGAGTGGGCAGAATCGATGATGACATCGAGGCACTCATCAAGGCTTTGGTTACGTTTTAAGGTAACAATTTGAGAGCGAGGGATCATGATGTCACGTACCCGCTGATCGGCGATATCCATAACGCCTTCCAGCATTTCACGGGTATCTGGGTCAATTAAATCGTTTTGTTCAGAATCACGAATTAATTCGACCAAATCATCACGGTTCTTTGGTTCACCATGGAAAAGTTGATTTAATAGCGCAAAAAAACCTTTCTTAGGTCCAGGGTTATCACTACTCGAAGAGTTATCGTCGCTCATGGCGTTAAATTTATTATTCCTCAGTTAATTAATAAAAATGGCTAACCCATATGATTGGGTAATGAATTGTTTAGCTTAAAACATTTTTATTGGCTAGACAATTTATGGGTTAGCGGTACAAATTTGTGTCGAATATCGAAAAATTGCATTCGAATGAAAATTATAGAGAGCTCACTCTTTTTCCGCAAGATACGGATCGGCATAACCCATTTCTGCGAGGATCTCAGTTTCTAATCCTTCCATTTCCTCGGCTTCATCATCTTCGATATGATCATAACCCAGTAAATGTAGGCAACCGTGAACCACCATGTGTGCCCAATGTTCTTCTTCACTTTTTTGCTGCTCAGCTGCTTCTTGTTCCACAACTTGGCGGCAAATAATTAAATCACCTAACAGCGGTAACTCGACTTCAGGCGGTGCTTCAAAGGGGAATGACAACACGTTGGTTGGTTTATCTTTCCCGCGATAAGTGAGATTCAATTCATGGCTTTCGGCTTCATCAACGACACGAATAGTGACTTCACTTTCTGCTTGGAACTTAGGTAATACCGCATTAACCCAGCGCTGGAACATAGCTTCAGTGGGTAAGCCCGCGGTATTTTCGCTTGCTATCTGTAAATCGAGAATAACATCGCTCATTTAGTTATTTTCCTGCTTTTCAAGCTCACGTTGCTGCTCTTTTTCTGCTTTCAATTGCTGGCGACGCTTACTGTCTTGCTCTTCCCACGCTTCATATGCCATGACGACTTTAGCCACGACAGGGTGACGTACCACGTCTTCGCTATGGAAGAAGTTAAAGCTTAAATCATCCACATTCGATAACACTTCGATGGCATGTCTCAAGCCGGATTTACTCCCTCTTGGCAAGTCGACTTGAGTGATATCTCCAGTCACGACCGCCTTAGAGTTAAAGCCAATACGGGTTAAAAACATTTTCATCTGTTCGATGGTGGTGTTTTGGCTTTCATCTAAAATAATAAACGCATCGTTGAGTGTGCGACCGCGCATGTAAGCCAGTGGTGCGACTTCAATGACGTTACGCTCAATCAGTTTTTCAACCTTTTCAAAACCTAGCATTTCAAATAGTGCGTCGTACAGTGGGCGTAAGTACGGGTCAACTTTTTGGCTTAAATCACCCGGTAAGAACCCCAATTTTTCTCCCGCTTCAACCGCAGGGCGGGTGAGTAAAATGCGGCGCACTTCTTGGCGCTCTAATGCATCGACAGCAGCGGCAACAGCAAGATAAGTTTTACCGGTTCCCGCAGGACCGATCCCAAACGTAATATCATGGTCTAAGATATTGGCAATGTACTGTGCCTGATTTGGGGTACGTGGTTTGATCACTCCGCGCTTGGTCTTGATATTCACCGCTTTGCCGTAGTCTGGTACGCTTTCTGCGGATTGCTCAAGCACTCGGCTATCAATAATCGCAAGGTGAATATTTTCAGGATCAATGTCGGGGATCACACCACGGATTGGCGCGGTATCAACGTATAGCTGGCGTAAAATTTTACTGGCAGCTTGGATGTTAAGCGCTTTACCCGAAAGCTTAAAACGGTTGTCTCGGCGATTGATTTCAATGCCAAGACGACGCTCTAATTGCTTAATATTGTCGTCAAATGGCCCGCAAAGGCTCATTAAACGCTGATTATCTGCGGGCTCTAAAAAAATCTCTTGTGTTGCGATTTGCAAAGGTTTGTTATCGGTCACTGAGTATCCTATCTTTAGGGTTGGAAGTTGCCAACGCCAAGTTCATCTTCTTTACGAGTACGTGCAATCACGGATGCTGGTGTTTCGTGAACACGCAGATCCATTTGATCTTCGGTACGAATCACTTTGCCGCGTAAAGAGTTGGTATAAACATCGACGATTTCGACATCCACAAATTTACCGATCATGTCCGGTGTGCCTTCAAAGTTCACTACGCGGTTATTTTCGGTACGACCTGAAAGCTCCATCACATTTTTGCGTGAAGTGCCTTCCACTAAAATACGTTGCACTGTTCCCAGCATGGCACGGCTGAAGCTCATTGCTTGCTGATTAATGCGCTGTTGCAGTAAGTACAGGCGCTCTTTTTTCTCATCTTCGCTGACATCATCCGGTAAATCTGCCGCTGGTGTACCCGGGCGAGCTGAATAGACAAAGCTATAGCTCATATCGAAATTCACATCCGCGATCAGCTTCATGGTTTTTTCGAAATCATCGGTAGTTTCCCCTGGGAAGCCAACGATAAAGTCGGAACTGATCAGAATACCTGGGCGTGCTTCACGTAATTTACGGATAATCGCTTTATATTCTAATGCAGTATGTGCGCGTTTCATCATGGTCAGTATGCGGTCGGAACCACTTTGCACAGGCAAATGTAAGAAGCTGACTAGCTCTGGTGTATCGCGATAAACCTCGATAATGTCATCGGTAAATTCAATTGGATGACTGGTGGTGAAGCGTACACGGTCAATACCATCGATAGACGCGACTAAGCGTAATAATTCTGCGAAAGAACAGATTTCGCCGTCAAAGGTTTCGCCGCGATATGCGTTAACGTTCTGACCTAATAAGTTAACTTCACGTACACCTTGAGCCGCTAACTGAGCAATTTCAAACAGAATATCGTCACATGGACGGCTAACTTCTTCCCCACGAGTGTATGGGACTACACAGAATGTGCAGTATTTGTTACAGCCTTCCATAATAGAGACAAACGCGGTCGGACCTTCAGCGCGCGGCTCTGGTAGGCGGTCAAATTTCTCAATTTCAGGGAAGCTGATATCAATAATCGGGCTACGGTTACCCTGAATTTGGTTAATCATTTCCGGTAAACGATGCAGTGTTTGCGGTCCGAAAACAATATCAACACAAGGTGCACGTTGGCGAATAAAGTCACCTTCTTGAGAGGCTACACA
Organism: Providencia sp. PROV208; assembly: GCF_028479465.1. Taxonomy (NCBI): domain Bacteria; kingdom Pseudomonadati; phylum Pseudomonadota; class Gammaproteobacteria; order Enterobacterales; family Morganellaceae; genus Providencia; species Providencia sp. PROV208. The sequence continues at coordinate 47,617 of NZ_JAMPNS010000019.1, forward strand.
GCCACCCACACCAATAATGATGTCAGGTTTTTTATCTTTGAAGAATTTCCAACGACCAAGCTGGTGGAAGACCTTCTCTTGGGCTTTTTCACGGATAGAACAAGTGTTTAATAACAACAGATCTGCTTCTTCAGCAATGTCAGTCAGTTGATAGCCGTGGGTGCTTTCTAATAAAGAGACCATTTTAGATGAATCGTATTCGTTCATCTGGCAGCCCCAAGTTTTCATATATAACTTTTTATTTGTCGACATGTCGTATATCCGGTGTTTTCGAATCCTAAAATGTGGACTTCGAAACGCGTTGTAAATCCAAAGTCCTACCCTTTGATGATGAGGGAATTCACCGCATTTTGATTAAGAACAGCGTTCTTGATTGGATTAAATGCAAAAATTACCCAGTAATAACATGCTAAAATAATATCATCACCAAATGCTTAAGGGCAGGCTATTTGCCTATTGTTTTAAAGATTAACGAGTATTGTATTCATTTGAGGCATCAGTGACCAGAGCCCAAGCGCAGATATTGCCTGCGGGGGTAAGAATTTTTCGGTATACTAACGAAATCAAACAGTTAATAGTAGCTATCATGATGAATAAACTAACTGAATTTTATGATGTTGTCGTTGTTGGCGCAGGAATGACTGGCGCAGCGGCAGCGCTCGGCTTTGCCCAAGAAGGGATGAAAGTGGCTTTACTTGAGAAAGCCAAGCCTGTGGAGTTTGACGCAAACAGTACGCCGGATGTCCGCATTTCTGCAATTAGCAGCGCTTCCATTGAATTGCTAAAACAATTAGGTGCATGGAAGCACGTGGAAGCAATGCGCAGTAGGCCTTATCGTGAGTTAGAAACGTGGGAAGAGCCAGGAAGTAATGTGATTTTTGATGCCAAAAGTTTAGGCTTACCTGAGCTTGGCTTTATGGTGGAAAACCGCGTGTTACAGCTGGCATTATGGCGAGAGTGCGAACAGTACAGCAATCTAGAATTGGTGTGCCCAGCCACGTTGGTCAATTTATACCAACCGCATGGGCAAAAGCATTGGATGGTTGAGCTTGAAGATGGTCGCGTTCTGGAAACTAAACTCGTGGTAGGCGCTGATGGGGCAAATTCTCAAGTGCGTAAAATGGCGGGTATTGGTAGCCGAGGCTGGCAATATCGCCAATCTTGTATGTTGATCACGATTCAAACGAATCAACCACAACAAGACCGGACATGGCAGCAGTTTTTCCCTTCGGGTCCAAGAGCCTTTTTACCTCTATATGACAATTGGGCGTCACTTGTTTGGTATGACAGCCCTGCGAAAATCCGCCGTTTGCAAAGTATGTCTATGGAACAACTCACCGGTGCGATTACTGAAGCGTTCCCTGAGCGACTTGGTGAAGTAAAAGCGATAGCGTCAGGCGCATTCCCTCTGACACGCCATCATGCTAGCCGTTATGTTCTGGATGGTTTGGTTCTGATCGGTGATGCAGCTCATACGATTAACCCATTAGCGGGACAAGGGGTAAACCTTGGCTATCGTGATGTGGACGTGTTATTGAAGGTAATTTATCAAGCGCGTGAGTGTGTTGAAGCATGGGAGTCTTTGGATGTGCTTAAGCGTTACCAGCGTCGTCGTTTACCTGATAATCTCATGATGCAAGCGGGAATGGATGTTTTCTATATGGCATTTAGTGAAAACTTGCCTGGTTTAAAAATGCTTAGAAATTTTGGTTTGATGGCTGCACAACGTGCGGGTGAGGCGAAAAAATTAGCGCTAAAATATGCGTTGGGATTGTAGTTTCACTTGCTAGTCACAGTGTTGAACTCGCCTATTGCAATCAGTTACCCAGATTATTGTTCTGGGTAACTTTCCCGTTATTGTTCTCTAGTACTTAGATCTTGTTCTCTTTTATCTAATAGCGGGATCCCATATTTTGCCCCCCACGCTTGTAGGGCATGAAGCACGTCACTCAAAGATTCCCCTTCTGGGGTCATTGAATACTCGACTTTAGGGGGAACTTCAGGGTAGACATGTCGAATAATTAACCCATCACTTTCGAGTTCCCGTAACTGTTTTGTCAGCATACGCGGTGTGATAGAAATTAATTTTCTTTTTAACTCATTAAATCGAAGCGTTTTTCCCTGTAAATGATACAGAATCACACCTTTGCCTTTTCCTCCCATTAGCTCTAATGAGGCTTCAACAGGGCATCCATCGTAGGTGTAGTCGCTGTATCGTCTTTTTTTGACAGTATCCATTTGTATAGTATGTGCCATTATTGTGCGTACTTGTTAGTTTGTACTTTTAACATTAGGATGACCAAAATTCAATAAAGTTTGTTTTTACTTAGAGGACACCATGAACTTAACAAATATTTTGAACTCTCGTTATGCGACAAAAAGCTTTGATCCTAATAAAATTATCCCCGATGAAATATTGGTTCAAATAAAAGAGCTGCTCCAGTTAAGCCCTTCTAGTGTTAACGTACAACCTTGGCATTTTTTGTTAGCGAGTAGCCCCGAAGCGAAACAAAAAATTATTAATGCTACGGCTGGGGGATATTCTTTTAATGAAGAAAAAATCCGCAATGCGTCTCATGTGATTGTGATGTGTGGAAAAAGAGAGCTGCCTGAAGATTACTTACTTCATCTTTTAGATATTGAAGAGCAAGAGGGGCGGTATCTGAAAAGTGAATTTAAAGAGCAGAACCATATGGCTCGAACATTTTTCGTGAATTTGCATAAGAATGAGTTTCAGGATTTACCTCATTGGATAGAAAAACAAATCTATTTAAATATGGGGGCTTTATTATTGGGTGCCGCGGTATTGGGAGTTGATGCATTACCGATGGAAGGCATTGACTTCTCAATACTGAATGATGAGTTTGGTTTAGATGAGAAAGGACTGAATGCGGTGACGGTTGTAGCTCTTGGGTATAAAACAGATGACGATTTTAATTCGTCATTACCTAAGGCTAGGCTTCCATTGGATGAGATTGTGACTGAACTTTAATTCACGCCATAAAAAATAAGCCGCATTTGCGGCTTATTTTCGTAGGGTATAAGTAAATTATTTATTATTAGCAATATCAACAGAAGTTGTAGCTTGAGCCGCTTCATCTTCAGTGATCATTGAATCTAATGATTCGTTTTTGGTTGCGAATGCATGAGCCAGTTTTTCAGTGTCTAACTCTTTTTCCCAACGAGCAACCACGATACAGGCACAAGCGTTGCCCACTAAGTTGGTCAGAGCACGACATTCAGACATAAAGCGGTCAATACCTAGAATCAGTGCCATACCCGCAACTGGAATACTTGGTACTACCATCAGCGTTGCTGCTAAGGTAATGAAACCAGCCCCCGTTACACCCGCTGCGCCTTTAGAGCTGATCATTGCAACTAACAGCAGGGAAATTTGCTGCCAGAGCGTCAGTTCAATATTGGTTGCTTGAGCAATAAACAGCGCCGCCATCGTCATATAGATGTTGGTGCCGTCGAGGTTAAATGAATAACCGGTAGGGATCACTAATCCAACGACGGATTTTTCGCAACCAGCGTGCTCCATTTTTCTCATTAAGCTTGGTAATGCCGCTTCAGAGGAAGAGGTACCCAGCACTAACCATAATTCATCTTTGATGTATTTGATAAGCTCGATAATCGAGAAGCCGTTATATTTAGCCACTGCACCCAGTACGACTAGAACAAACAGCAGCGAGGTGATGTAGAACGTCATAATCAGCATCATTAAGTTACCGATAGATGAAATCCCGTATTTACCAATGGTAAATGCCATCGCACCAAATGCCCCGATAGGTGCCAGTTTCATCAACATAGCAACCATCTTGAAGACTGGCTCAGAGAAATTCTGTAGCAGTTTAACAATTGGCTCACCGTGTTTACCCGTTGCTGCCAGCGCTAAACCAAAAATTACAGAAATAAATAGAACTTGCAGAATATTCCCGTTAACGAGGGGACTAATGACTGTGTCAGGGATGATATTCATGAAGAAGCCAACGATGGAAGATTCGTGAGCTTTTTCTACATAACCTGCAACCTTAGCATTATCCAATGTTGCTGGGTCGATATTCAGTCCAGCGCCTGGCTGGATGATATTTGCGACGATCAAACCAATGATCAGAGCAACGGTTGAGAACGTGATGAAATACAGCATAGCTTTACCTGCCACGCTTCCGACCGCTCTCATGTTTGTCATGCCAGAAATACCCGTCACAACGGTTAAGAAGATGACTGGGGCAATGATCATTTTCACGATTTTGATAAACGCATCACCCAACGGTTTTAACGACTCTCCGATGTCTGGGAAAAAATGCCCAAGGGCAATACCAAGAGTGATGGCGACAATGACCTGCACATATAAAATTTTATATAGTGGTTGTTTTATTATGTTTCGCATAAGTTTTCTCTGTAAAAATATTGTGTTATAGCAATTATAATTATTGGTTTTTTTACAACTGAGTTGAGATGGATTGGAAAGTTGGACTAATTATTTCAGACGAAAGGGGGCTCACGTATTACTAATCTAATCTAACTGCAATTCGCCGCAAGATTACCACTTTACTTGGTTACGTGAAAATGACTCATATCACAATTCCGATATAAAAGTTGCGTAAAGGTAAATGGGATGTATTAAATGTTTTTGAAAAAGTTAAAAGGAAATTTAAAGGCAAAAAGTAATTTTTAAAAGCATTAAATAAATACCGTAATAAATGTATTTACGTCATGTTTTAGAGAGGGAATTGAGAAGAGAATGGCTGGGGTACCAGGATTCGAACCTGGGGATGCCAGGATCAAAACCTGGTGCCTTACCGCTTGGCGATACCCCAACAAAAAGAAATGGTAGCTACGACGGGATTCGAACCTGTGACCCCAACATTATGAGTGTTGTGCTCTAACCAACTGAGCTACATAGCCATTGTATTTTCTTTACTGTGTGATTGTACTGCTTGGGAGGATAATAGATGGCTGGGGTACCAGGATTCGAACCTGGGGATGCCAGGATCAAAACCTGGTGCCTTACCGCTTGGCGATACCCCATCCGAGAATATCTATTATTTATTTTCACTAAGAAAATTAATTGTTTTTAAGATGGCTGGGGTACCAGGATTCGAACCTGGGAATGCCAGGATCAAAACCTGGTGCCTTACCGCTTGGCGATACCCCAATCTTAAATTCAATTTTTACCGAGAAGGAAAATGGTGCGGGAGACAAGACTTGAACTTGCACACCTTGCGGCGCCAGAACCTAAATCTGGTGCGTCTACCAATTTCGCCACTCCCGCAAATAAATGGTGGCTATGACGGGATTCGAACCTGTGACCCCAACATTATGAGTGTTGTGCTCTAACCAGCTGAGCTACATAGCCATCTTTTTTTGCTTAACCTTCATCGGCGTTGCGGGGCGCATTATGCTAATTACAGGCAAGACAGTCAACAGCTTTTTGCACTATTTTTTAGAAAATGCGTTTGTTTGTTTGATGAATAATCATTTTGTCGATAAAGACAGCAAAAAACAACCCCGAATTTGAAAAAATGTGATTTGTTATTATTAAGATGGTTAAAAGTCACACTGTCATTTATGACGTTATTTCCACGTTAGTGGGTAAAAAAGAAAGCAAAGTTAACTTTCTAATAATGTCTGGAGCAATTCTCCGTTTAGCATCGCCCGTTTTGTGAGTGCAAATGCGCCAATTGCTGAATTATGCACCAATTGTGAAGTGACGATGGGTAAATTCTCACGAAAACCTTTTAAGGCTTGTGTGTCGATGCAACTTTGAATCGCAGGTAATAAAACTTGCTCAGCTTCAGTAATGTCTCCTGCAATGACTACTTTTTCAGGATTGAACAAGTTAATTGTGATAGCGATTGCCTTACCTATTTGTCGCCCAACGTGCTGGATAACTTCCGTTGCTAACGGATCGCCTTTATTAGCGGCTTGGCAAATATGAGAGATTGAACAGGTTTCAGGGGTTAATTGGCTGCTATAGCCTTGCTCTAAACGCTGTTTGACTCGCGCTTCAATCGCTTGGTTGGAAGCAATAGTTTCTAAGCAACCAAAATTACCGCAATGGCAAAGCTCACCAAGTGGGTCAACCTGAATATGACCAATCTCACCTAGATTGCCTCTATGATTTAGTAGTATCTCTTTATTGACAACTATACCGGCTCCAGCCCCCCTGTGAATGCGAACAAGGAGTGAGTCCTTACAATCTTGGGTTGCACCAAAATAGCTCTCAGCTAGCGCTAGGCTGCGAATATCGTGCCCAACATAACAGGTGAGATTAAAATGTGCTTGTAAGTTATCAATCAATCGCCAGTTATCAACCTTAATATGCGGCATATAGTGGACGATACCTGAATGCGGATTTACCAGACCGGGCAAAATCACGGAGATAGCGATCAATTCTCTAATGCGACGTTGGTGTAGCGCAATAAAGTCTTCAAGAGCGGCAATCAGTTTTTGTTCTACAACTTGCTGGGTGGGTTCAGTGATAGGGTAGTGACCATCTGCCAGCATTTTTCCGCTGAGGTCATACAGGGCGATGGTGGCATCATAACGCCCTAAGCGCACACCAATGGTATGGAAATGTTTATACTCAGAAACAATGGAGATAGCGCGACGGCCTCCGGTGGAGGCCTGCTGGTCTACTTCTTTAATTAAACCGCGTTCGAGTAACTGACGAGTGATCTTAGTGACACTCGCTGGCGCAAGTTGGCTGAGTTCCGCTATCTGAATTCTAGATATCGGTCCTTGTTGATCAATCAGGCTGTAAACGACAGCACTGTTGAGTTGTTTTACGAGATCAATATTACCAATTTGCTTTAGCGAGTGGCTTTGATTCATCAGCTAGTTACTCATTTTTATAGACTTCCTCTCCGTTTACATAAGTTGAAAGGACTTGGAAGTCTTGGTTAAAGGCAGTCAAGTTAGCCGTTTTGCCGGCTTCGATGGAACCTAATGTTGCCTCTACCCCAATGGCTCTTGCTGGGTAAAGGGTGGCCATTCTTAATGTTTCATCAAGAGGAATGCCAACATGTTCAACACTGTTTTTCACCGCATTAATCATGGTCAGGGAAGAGCCGCTCAGTGTGCCATTTTCATCGACACATAATCCATTTCGGTAGTATATGGTTTTACCTGCGAAGATAAAATGATCCATTTCACCTGTTTGGGGATCAATTCCGGCGGGTGCTGTCGCATCGGTGACTAAAACCAGTTTATCGCCTTTAAGTTGTTTACTATTGCGGATATTTGCCCATTGGACATGTAAGCCGTCAGCGATGATACCAGCATAAACTTCGGGAGTATCGTAAATCGCACCAACCAGACCAGGACCGCGACCAGAAATATATGGCATTGCGTTGAATAGGTGGGTTGATGCGCGAATACCAGAGCGGAAGCCTTGACGCGCTTCTTCATAGGTTGCATTGGAGTGACCCGCTGAGACCACAATACCCGCTTCGGTTAGCTGGTGGATAAAGCGTTGCTCAACAATTTCAGGTGCAAGCGTGATCATGCTAATCGCATCAGCATGTGCTGCTAAGTAATCCATCATTTCGACCGATGGCTTACGGATAAATTCTGGGTTATGAGTCCCTTTCTTAATCAAATTAATGTAAGGGCCTTCAATATGTAAACCAAGCGCTTGGTTTTTATTGCGTTTCAGATATTCAGTCATGACATCAACGCCATGCTTCATTAATTCATCTGAACAGGTAATAAGTGTTGGTAGAAAGCTAGTACACCCCGCACGCTCATTGGCTTTTTGCATGATTTCGAGGTTTTTCAATGTGACGTTTTCTTCGTTGTCATTGAATTGCACGCCGCCACAGCCATTCACTTGGAGATCAATAAAGCCAGCCGATAGAATGGCACCTTTTAAATCTCTACGTTCGATATCGTGAGCGAGTTCGGATTCTGGGCACACCGCTTTGATGATTTCGCCATCAATAATGACTGCGTGGTTATCCAGTCTTTCGTGACCTGTAAAAATAATGCAATTAGTTAGTGCATACATAGCGTAAAACTCCTGACCGCGAGTAAAAGGGTCACCGACCAGCATAAGTGGTAGCTGGTCGGGTGTTCGATACTCTCTCTATTTTAAATGGCAGTGCCACTTAAATAAGATTGCGTATAAATTAATTAAACGATTCAATATTTTCGCATTCTAATTGCTTGAAATATTTAAGCGTTTTGACTTTCAATTCTAATGTTGCTGGCTCATCGCAGACAATCAATGCTTTCGGATGAAGTTGTACACAACTGACAGTCCATAAATGGTTTACGGAGCCTTCAACTGCAGCATGGACGGCATCTGCTTTGTTTGCGCCTGTTGCTAATACCATTAGCTCTTTTGCATCTAATAGTGTAGCAACACCAACAGTCAGTGCATATTTAGGTACTTGATTGATATCGTTATCAAAGAAACGAGAGTTCGCTTGGCGAGTTTCTGGCGTCAATGTTTTAATTCGAGTTCTGGAATTTAAAGAAGAACCCGGTTCATTAAAGGCGATATGACCATCATTACCTACACCACCCATAAATAGGTTGATTTGACCGTAGGATTTGATTTTATCTTCATAACGTTGACATTCGGCGTCGACATCAGGGGCATTACCGTTCAGTAAATTGATGTTGTCAGCTTGGATATCAATGTGATTAAAAAAGTTTTGATGCATAAATGTGTAGTAACTTTGAGGATGATCTTTGGGAATACCAATGTATTCATCCATATTGAATGTGACTACATGCTTAAAGCTGACTTTACCAGCTTTATATAAGGCGATTAATTCTTTGTAGGTTGCCAGCGGTGTACCGCCAGTTGGTAAGCCTAGAACGAAAGGGCGTTCAGCTGTCGGATTAAATGCGTTGATTTTATCAGCGATGTACTGTGCGGACCATACGCCAACATCATGAGCATTATTTAACGGGATAAGCCTCATGTACTTTTACCTCGAGTGTTTCTTTCAATTTATACTTGTATGACCCCATCTCCAATTATGTTGATCATTTTCAACATATTCTTATGACTGAGGTACTTGGAGTATATACAGCAAATCATATAAAAAACTTATTTTTAATCATAAAATAAGTTTTCAAGAATAGCTACTAATTTAGTCAATATTAGGATCCTTTCGTTGACATTTATCACAGTTTCCAGCTATTTATTTTGTATCGCGAAAAAATTCATCTAGACTATGAATTGCTATAATTAAGCGACATCAGTTATATTCCTGATGCGTGAAAATAAGATCCTGAAATGGGACAAAAATAGAGCGATACAAAGGGGGAGTTTGTGAATATTCTTAGCTACTTACAGCGGATTGGTAGGGCGCTTATGGTGCCTGTCGCCGTATTGCCAGCCGCCGCAATCCTAATGGGGATTGGTTATTGGATAGACCCAGATGGTTGGGGTGCCAATAGTGCAATCGCTGCGTTACTGATCAAATCCGGTGCTGCCATCATTGACAACATGTCTGTGTTGTTTGCGATTGGTGTTGCTTACGGAATGTCTAAAGATAAAGATGGTGCGGCTGCACTAACCGGTTTTGTCGGATTCTTAGTTGTGACAACACTGTGTTCACCTGCATCGTACTCAATGATTATGAGTGTACCAGTGGAATCAGTCCCTGCGGCATTCAATAAAATCAATAACCAGTTCGTCGGTATCCTTGTTGGGGTTCTCTCTGCTGAATTATACAACCGCTACAGTGGCGTAGAGCTACCAAAAGCGCTGTCATTCTTCAGCGGTCGTCGCCTCGTCCCGATTCTAACCTCATTCCTCATGATCATCTTGGCATTCATTCTGATGTATGTTTGGCCTGTGGTGTATAACGGATTGGTGGCTTTCGGTGAAAGTATCAAAGATTTAGGCTCTGTAGGTGCGGGTATTTATGCCTTCTTTAACCGTTTACTGATTCCTGTTGGGTTACACCATGCGTTGAACTCGGTATTCTGGTTCGACGTTGCAGGAATTAACGATATTCCTAACTTCTTAGGTGGTGCGAAGTCCATCGAAGCTGGTTTGGCAACGGTTGGGATAACTGGACGCTATCAAGCGGGCTTCTTCCCTATCATGATGTTCGGTCTGCCGGGTGCAGCTTTGGCTATCTATCACTGTGCACGCCCAGAAAATAAAGCGAAAGTTGCTGGTATCATGATTGCCGGTGCATTTGCGGCATTCTTTACGGGTATCACTGAACCACTTGAATTCTCATTCATGTTTGTTGCGCCTGTCCTGTACGTGATCCACGCATTGCTGACCGGTATCTCTGTCTATATTGCTGCAACGATGGAGTGGATTTCAGGTTTCGGATTCAGTGCGGGTCTGGTGGACATGTTCTTACAGACACGTAACCCACTCGCTACACACTGGTACATGCTGATTGTTCAAGGTTTAGTATTCTTCTGCATCTATTATGTGATCTTCAGATTCATGATCCGTAAATTCAACCTGTTAACCCCAGGTCGTGAAGAGAGCGCAGGCGATGAAACCGTAGATGGTTATGACGAAAACATCAGTGATGCACACAGTGATGAAAGCGAGATTCAAAAAGAAGCTCGTCAGTATATTGCGGCAGTAGGTGGCAGTGACAACATTGTTAACATCGACGCGTGTATTACTCGTTTACGTTTAGGTGTGAAAGACTCCGCAGTGGTCAACGATTCTCTTGCAAAACGTATTGGCGCATCTGGTGTTATTCGCCTGAATAAACAAAACGTACAAGTGATTGTTGGTACACGTGCTGAATTAATCGCTAAAGCAATGATAGAAGTTATTGCTAAAGGTCCTGTTGCGGCTTCGGCTCCAGTGTCTGCACCAGAAAAAAGTCAGCAAGCGGCAACGACAGAAAAAGCAAAAGGTAATGCGGTATTATCGTTAATCGCGCCTGTTAGCGGTGAAGTTTATTCACTGGACCAAGTGCCAGACGAAGCATTCTCTAGCCGTATTGTGGGTGATGGTATTGCTATCAAACCAACCAGCAGTGAAGTGGTTGCGCCAGCGGCAGGTACCATTGTTAAAATTTTCCCAACCAACCATGCATTCTGCCTTGAAACAGCAAATGGTGTTGAGCTGATTGTGCATATGGGGATTGATACCGTTGCATTAAATGGTGAAGGTTGTGAGCGTTTAGTGGAAGAAGGTGCTGAAGTTGAAGCAGGTACTCCGATTCTGAAACTCGACTTATCTTTCCTTGAAGCCAATGCTAAATCAATGATCAGCCCTGTTATTATCAGCAATATCGATGATTTTGCGGGTGTTGAGATTTTAGCCAAAGGTCAAGTGACTGCGGGTGAAACCGTTATTTACAACGTATTAAAATAGTACGACCATAAATAGCAACGATTCGTTCGTATACAAAATGCCAGCCTAACAAGCTGGCATTTTTTTATTCAAATTAAGCAATGATTAATATTCGAAATATTAATTGATAAATTAATCAATCATGCATTCGGTATAAACGAATTTAACTTTTTGACTCTTATGACTATTTTATTTTCCCCATTGACGAGGAGATGGGTTTTTTTAAAGGAATAAAATAATATGATGTCGAAAGCCACGTTAGTGAATGAAGCTAGCGAATTTGTTTTACAAAAGATGAATCATTTTTTTCAATGTTCAGGTAACGCAATTCGCATTCGAAGAATGAACAAAGAAAACTTAAAGTATTGTCATATCAATTCATTATCTACGGTAGATCCTTTAGCTTGGCTTGATTATAGCGAAATTGTTTTAACGAAAGAGAGCTTCAGTTTCTGTTTTAAGCTCATTAGCCGTAATCGAATTTTAGTACGAATCCCCGATAAACCCGCGGGAGGCTGTGTGTGTAGTTATGACCCCCACAGCCGCAGAGCAACCATTGAACTACTCCAAAATTTTGAGAAAAAAATAAAGTTTTAGATGGGAAAATGATGACCTATTCATTAGTCAGCATTTTATTTTTCCTGATTAAAGTGGAGGGGGATGGGATTTATATTAACAATCCAGTGAATGAAGATTTGCTGGACTATTATGTTGGTGAATTCGGCTTTCAGGATGTCTTTAAAGATGGCAGTTTGTTATATAGCACTAAACAGCAATTGTTTGAGGTTTTTAATTCCTTAAGGCAACCATGGCGATCAAAATCCAATAGCACAATGGCACAGATATCAAACGGAAGCAATGAACAGAATGCCGATGAATTTATGCGATTATTGATCAGCGTGGCTCAGGCGATTAAGCAAATGCCTAATGCCCCGAAAGGCGAGGCGGCAGGAAAGCGGATAGACGAGACCTATGGGTAAGCAGATACCAGCCAGTAACTCACTTAAGAAGTGTAGTGAAAAAGTTATATCTGTTAATTAAATTGGCGAAATCTCAAAGTGAGTTGGCAAAATGGCATAAGCATAGGGAAATGCACAAAGATAAGATAAAACCTCACGCACATCTGAGGATCGTCCTGTGGATTTACTACTCTGTTTATTCGGTTTTATTTCGGGGATCACTACCGCGCTATTTGGCTTTGGTGGTGGATTTATCACCGTGCCATTACTGTATGCCCTGATTACCCTTGTATGGGGACCTCGGCACGATACTAGCGAGGTCGCCATGCAAATTGCGGTAGCGACGTCCACATTTGTGATGATTTTTTCATCAAGCCTATCTAGCCGAGCACATTACTTAAAAGGAAACTTTAATTGGCAAATTATTCAGCCCTTTATGATCCCTATCTCAATTGGTGGCATTTTAGGAGCATTAATCGCACTCTCAGTAGACAGTGAATGGATTCGGTGGATTTTTATCGGTTATTTAATTATCACCATTCTTGACTGTTTTATTCGTCCTGGATTTCTACAAACTCAAGCTGAAGGCAACACCCTAATCAGAGGAAAATGTATTACTGATACTGTTATCGGCACGGTGATTGGGACCGTAGCAGCTTTTTTAGGGGTTGGGGGGAGTGTGATGACGGTACCGCTTATGCGCCGTCGTGGGGCGAGCATGTTGCAAGCAGCGGCATTTGCTAACCCGCTTACATTGCCAATGGCCATCACAGGCTCGATTATTTATTTCTATTTTGCCATGGAAAAGCATTTTGAATTAGGAACGGGCTTTTTAGGCATGATTTACATTAAAGGAGCATTAATTTTAATCGCCACTTCTTGGATTGGTATCCGTTTTGCTTCGTTTTTAATGCCATATTTAAGTGATAAACGCCATGCCCAAAGTTATCCAATCTTATTAATGATCGTTCTTGGGGTGATGTTGTTTGTATAAATAGCCTATTTTTTGACAAAAACGCATCTTTGCCATCGCTTTTCCTGACTAAGCTTAATCAAACGGTTGTTTCTGGACGTATTATGGTAGAATATACTCGGTTACTATACGAATCTAGCGCGCTTTTGGCACTGAGGAACGATGACAATGAATGAGGCAGATGCTCGCCCAACTAACTTTATCCGTCAGATCATAGATGAAGATCTGGCGACGGGAAAACACACGTCAGTACACACGCGTTTTCCGCCTGAACCGAATGGCTACTTACACATTGGTCATGCGAAATCAATTTGCTTGAACTTTGGTATCGCGAAGGATTATCAAGGTCAGTGTAACTTACGCTTTGATGATACTAACCCGGTCAAAGAAGATGTTGAGTATGTGAACTCGATTCAAAACGACGTCCAATGGTTAGGTTTCCAGTGGAGCGGCAACATTCGCTATTCATCGGATTATTTTGATATTTTATATCAATACGCGATTGAGCTAATCAAAAAAGGTCTGGCTTATGTTGATGAGCTCAGTGCTGACGAAATTCGTGAATACCGTGGCACATTAAAAGAGCCAGGTAAAAATAGCCCATACCGTGAACGCTTGATCGAAGATAACTTGGCGCTGTTTGAAAAAATGCGCGCAGGTGGATTCGAAGAAGGTAAAGCATGTTTACGTGCAAAAATCGACATGGCATCACCATTTATGGTTATGCGCGATCCAGTTTTGTATCGTATTAAATTTGCAGAACATCACCAGTCTGGCAACAAGTGGTGCATCTACCCGATGTATGACTTCACCCACTGTATTTCTGATGCGCTGGAAGGTATTACACACTCACTGTGTACATTAGAATTCCAAGACAACCGCCGTCTGTATGACTGGGTATTGGACAACATCACTATTGATTGTCATCCACGTCAGTACGAATTTTCTCGTCTGAATCTTGAATACACAGTGATGTCTAAGCGTAAGTTAAACCAACTTGTGACTGAAAAACATGTTGCTGGTTGGGATGATCCACGCATGCTGACAATTTCAGGTTTACGTCGCCGTGGTTACACAGCGGCTTCAATCCGTGAATTCTGTCGTCGCATCGGTGTTACAAAACAAGATAATAATGTTGAAATGGCAGCATTAGAATCTTGCATCCGTGATGACCTAAATGACTCCGCTCCACGCGCAATGGCAGTTATCGACCCTGTACGTTTAGTGATTGAAAACATGCCAGCAGGGGAAGAAATTCTGAAGGCGCCAAATCATCCGAACAACCCAGACATGGGAACGCGTGAAGTGCCATTTAGCAATGAACTGTATATTGACCGTGCAGACTTCCGTGAAGAAGCTAACCGCCAATATAAGCGCTTGGTATTAGGTAAAGAAGTACGCCTGCGTAATGCGTATATCATCAAAGCAGAACGCGTAGAAAAAGATGCAGAAGGCAACATCACCACTATCTTCTGTACTTACGATGCGGACACGCTTAACAAAGATCCAGCCGATGGTCGTAAAGTGAAAGGCGTTATCCACTGGGTAAGTGCAGCACATGCATTGCCAGCGGAAATTCGTCTATATGACCGCTTATTCACGGTACCAAACCCAGCGGCAGAAGATGATTTCTTATCAACCTTAAACCCAGAATCTCTGGTTATCCGCCAAGGTTTTGTAGAACCAAGCCTACGTGATGCGCCAGCAGAAAAAGCGTATCAGTTTGAGCGTGAAGGGTATTTCTGCGCAGATAATAAACTGAGCAGCGCGGATAAACTGGTGTTTAACCGTACGGTTGGATTGCGAGATACGTGGGCTAAGATTGAGTCTAACTAAATCCTCGTCATACTTCGCGCTGTAGCGGCGTTGGCTGCGCTTGCTAACCCTAGTCACATACTTGTGTCGAGGGATTGGCTCACTTGCCGCCTTGCTACAATACGAATTATTTAGAGGATTGTTGAGAACGGTCTAAAAAAAGACCCCCAATAGTTGGGGGTCTTTTTATATCAACATACCGTTGTGGGCGCAGCTGGTCACCCACAGAAGATTCAGCGTTGGCTCGTGAAGTCTTTCAACCCATAAACCAATGCTTCTATCCAAGCAGCATAATCATGACCACTTGACCATGAATGGAAGCTGGTTTTGTAGTTTTTATCTCGCAAAACATGTTCAAGTTCTTGGCTATTAAGCCAAATGCCGCCATCAGCACCTTGGTTTTCAAATAACCCTGCTTGTATCCAGAAACTGATCGGATAATGCGGTGATTGCTGATATTGACGAGTTAACCATCCTGGCTTTTCACCTTCAGGTGCCCACCAGTACGAGCCAGATAGGCTCAGCACATGACTAAATTGGTTTGGATATCGCAATGCGACCCAGGATGATGCCAATCCTCCATAACTTGCACCAGCCACAATCGTCTTTTCATTATTTATTTCAATACCATTTTTGCTCACCCAAGGTAGCAGTTCCAGCGCCATAAAGTCAGCAAAGGCTTGGTTTGGGGGGAGTTCCTTGGAGCGACGTTTACTATCCAGACTATCTATAAAGGCAATATTAATTGGGGGTAATTGATGATTAGCAATCAAACCATCAATTACATTGGCGGTGTGATATTTATCCTGCCAAATTTGGCCATCAAACAAAAATAATGTCCAACTAACGGGGGTCGTTGCTTTTGGACGATAAAGAATGATTTCTCGACTATTTCTAAGGAAATTACTTTTTAATGTATGTCGAGTCAAAGAGCCATAACGTATAGGCTGTTTCATTGCATCGCGGGTAAAATACCGTGAGGGTTTTAAATCAAGTAAAGATGAGGTGTTCCACTTATCATCATTTTCTATACTCATAGTCGCGCGATTTAAAGGGTCTGCTTGTGCAGTGACTAAAATTGCACGGCGTTGTTCACGCGCACTGCCATCTACTATAGGAACGTCAGGTGCCAATTGATATTGCATACGCGTATCTGCAGGGACCACGTAGCTGCGAAACCAAACATCGGAGTCACCAAGTTTAAACATGGGATCATGATCGCCTGCCGGAGACCCTAAAATAAACACGTTACCGCGCGCTGCGCGCCACAAAAAAGTGACTCGTTTATGGGATGTATCTACGGGTTCAACTAAAGGCGTACCGATGAGCTGTTGCTTTTCCCAAAATGTATCTGTCGTTCCTCCTGCTGCCAGCTCCTTTGCGAGTTGCTGTAAAGTAGGACTGACCGGGTCAAGTTTTCGCACGCGATTGAGTGGCTGAGTTTCTGTCATTTGCCAGTTAAATTTCCATTCACTACCGCTATTTCCATATAACATTAATGATGAAACTTGCCCTATCGGGGATGAAAAAAGTAGCGATTTTTCTCCATCAGCAGGTCCTGCTTCCAATAACGTGCGTAAATGATGGTTTTGCTGGTCGAGTAATTGTGCCCCTGTAGCCCCTTTTAGTGTGGCAACAACATAGTTTTCATTAAGCGCTGGAAGCCTAAAGCAAACCTTGCCCTCGGTATCGAATACACCTTCCTGAACCCCTTGGAGAGGCAGTTCGTTGCAAGGAGCGGCTATTGCGGGTACTGCACTAAAAGCAACCATTACGTAAAGCAAAACAGACTTCATGAGCCCTCACTTTCAAATTAATCGTTATTATTAATGAGATAACAAAGGCTACATCTTAATTTGTCGTAGCCTTTGTTCTTACTCTTTGTTTTACCAGGCGTAATCAAACGTGACAGTACCAGTACGACCGATGCCATAAAAGCAGGCATCACTCATGCCACAGGATGAAACATAATGTTTATCCATTAAGTTATTAACGTTTAACTGTATCGTTGCGCCTTTCAAAGATGGCGAAATATTGGCAAGTTCATAGCCAACCATAGCATCGTAAAGTGTTACCCCAGGCACAGAAAAGCTATTATCTGCCCCTGCCTGACTGGAACCGATATAGCGCACTCCTGCTCCTGCTTTCAGTCCATTTAGCATCCCTGAGTTTTCTTCATATTGTCCCCATACGGAGGCCATATTTTTAGGGATTCGAGGAAATTCTTTTCCTTTTTCAGCACTGTTTGACGTTTCAAGCACTTTGGTTTTGGTATATGAATATGCCCCTGTAACAGCAAATTTGTCGGTAAGCTTACTGTTTATCTGGGCTTCCACACCTTTGCTTTCACCTTTGCCGATTAGCGTCATATAACCTAATTCAGAGTCGTATTTAGGAATGTTTTTTTGCTCGATATGATAGAGAGATAAGGTCGCCAGCGTTTTTTGGTCAGGGGTGAGATACTTAATACCGACTTCTGTTTGTTTTGCTGTTTTAGGATCAAACGGCTGACTTTCTGGCTTTCTGTTGGTAGCAAGATTCGGCTCAAAAGAGGTGCTGTAGCTAATATAAGGAGAAATACCATTATCAAATGAGTATAACACCCCAACTAAGCCGGTTAGTTTGCCATCATTTTGTTGTGATTTGTCACTGTTCGTTCTGTCTAGCGTTTTTACTTCAATCCAGTCATATCGGGTGCTAGCTAATAAGTTCCAGCTATTCCATTCAATTTGGTCTTGAATATAAATACCGATTTGATCGCTTTTTTGTAACTGGTCGGTGAGTAGCGTCTGCTTGGATTCATCAATTTTCTGGTATTGGGGGTTACGCCAATCAATATCATAGTTACCGCTTCTGTCACGCCAAAACTGTTTATCCTCTTTAGTCCATTTGTAATCGACGCCGACTAATAGTGTTTGATAAAGCCCCCCATTATCAATGTCGAAATTTAAATGGGTATCAACACCAAATGTATTGAGTTTCGTTTTTTCGTGCTGAGCCATTCGTTTGAGTACATAAGGATAGTTTTTAGCTTCACTTGCTAAGGTGTTAAATACTAAATAATTATATTTTTCATCAATTTCTGCGTAGCGTGCCTTTTGTACCAATGAAATTTGATCACTAAAATTATGTTCAAATTCATATCCAATACTATGTTGTTTTTGTTTGGAAATATTATAGTCAGGATTGCTTATGTTGAAATCTTGTGGAATTTTTCCTTCAGGGGTTGATTCAAGGGTGCCAACTTTAGGAAGAAAATTTCGATAACCATTTTTCGGTGAGTTCTGTAGATAAGCCAAAAGAGTGAACGTTGTGTCTTCATTTAGGAATGATATTGCGGGAGCGATGGCATATTTTTCTTCTTCATAGTCTCGAACCTGAGTGTCTTTCTTTTTTGCCAAGCCATTTAAACGGTAGAGGATATTTCCATCATCCGTTAGCTTGCCACCCAGGTCAAAAAATCCTTCTGTTTTATTTCGATTACCTAGTCGTAACTGAATTTTATTGATGCTCTGCGCGGTTGGTTTTTTGCTTGTCATGGCAATAACCCCACCAGGACTTATTTGCCCATACTGCACAGATGCCGGTCCTTTAATCATCTCAACTCTGTCCAGAAACCAAGGTTCGGTTGTGCCCATTGACGAGGACGCATTTCCGCCAAAAGGAATGCCATCTAGAATTTTGTTCGCATAATCAAAACCGCGACTGAATACTTCATCATTGCGATTTGAATCACCACGGTATTCTGTAACCACACCTGGTGTATATCTCAATGCATCCACAACAGTTTCTGCTGCTCTGTTTTCTATTTGGGTTTTGGTCACCACATTTACCGTCTGTGGTATTTTCATTATCTCAGTCTCATTCTTCGTTGCAGAAGAAGTCGTTGTTGCGGTATATGAATCATTTGAGCTTGGTGTAGTCACAACCAAAACATCAGTTGCTGAAGCGAATGGAGAAACTACTAACAGTGATAGCACTGATAGCTTATTTTTATTTAACATAGCAATACCTGTTCATCCCTATTTTCAACGTGAAATTTAAGACGGTATGGAAACCTAGTAGTGCAAGTTTTCACACGATGGATATTTTTTGATTTGGTCAGGAGGGGATAAAAGTGAGTTTTTCTTTTACCGTTCATACTTACACCGATGTATTCTTTGACATCTCTGGCGTAAATATATCTGAATTAAATCAATGTGCTCTCAATGTGAAAATGTAAAGTTTTTAGATGAAAAACATATAGATGTGCAAGCTAATACATTAGCGTTCTATTGTTTTCAAACTTTAACTTAGTATTCTATATGATAATAATAATCATTTAAATATTACATGATAATAATAATCATTAAGAATAACTTATGATAATTAATCAGTTTTTTATGTTTTAGAAAGTCAGCATTTCAATCAAATTGCTTTTTGAACAATAAGGCAACTATCAACGCATTTCATCAGCGCATCTAATGCTTCGGTCTGTATAGGGTTATAATATTCGGATTGTGATTCTGATTGGCGGATATATAGGGTCAGGGAAATGGGGCTTCTCGATCATGAAAAAGGTCTTTTCATTATGCGAGGAGTAAGGCGGTTCACGAAAGACAGCGACATAATGAAGTGCCCACAAGCTATTGGGGCGCTTCATTAATCGGGAGGGGATAAAACGGGTTATTTGGTTTGTTTATCAACGTTATTTTTCAATAAATCATGCAGATATTGATTGGCGCTGGTGACTTTAACTTGGGCATCGGTGACTTGATACTCTTCTCCGGTGATAGAGGATTTGGATGCCACATTGTCAATAAACTGCTCTGTTGTCTGTAAGCGCTTTTCGGTTTTACCCAGCTTTAAACGCAAATGGGATTCAGCTTCTGGTGCGGAATGACCGGAACCATTACGCGTGAACGTTAAATTCTGCTGTTTGCCCAATTCCGTTAACAACGCTTCAGTCCGCGTTTTCTCTTCTGGGCTTAGCGCAAGGGCTTTGGTGGTGACGAAAATAGTTAAAAAAATCACTAAGATTGAAGCAAAACGGCGAGAAGCTTGAGTCAGTAACGATTGCACAGGAAACGCTCCGATAAATTAAGATTGGAGAGATTATAGGCAGCCGCGATGAATAAACTATCAGTAATAGTCTGAGAATCATGCGTTAAGACAAACTTAGGTTTTAAGGCATAAATTAAGGCATAAAACGGTAGCCAATACCGGTTTCAGTTAAAAGATGTTCGGGGCGAGCAGGGTCATTTTCCAACTTCTGGCGTAAATGGCCCATATAAATACGTAGATAGTGATTATGTTCGACGTAACTCGGTCCCCAAACTTGCAGCAACAAATGGCGCTGAGTGAGTACTTTTCCACTATTGGCGACAAGTTCGCTCAGTAACCGAAACTCAATGGGGGTTAGGTGTAGCTCTTCGCTACCTTTAGTCACGATACGGTTGATAAAATCCACGGTGACATCGCCAAATTGAAACGTAGGGCTTTCTTGTCCTGCTTTACCAAAACGTCGTAAGGCTACACGAACACGGGCGAGCAACTCGCTAATACCAAAAGGTTTTGTGAGATAATCATCGGCACCGGCATCCAGGGCGGCGACTTTTTGTGATTCTTCTTCTCGAGCGGAAAGCACAATCAGCGGGATACTGCTCCATTGGCGCAAATCACGGATCAAATCTAATCCATCGCCATCCGGTAATCCAAGATCCAAAATCACCAAATCGGGCTGACGAGTTCCCGCTTCAATGAGTCCTCGTTGGTAATTTTCGGCTTCAAAAATTTTCCAGCCTTCACCCTCCAGCGCTAATCGAACAAAGCGGCGGATCTCTTTTTCATCTTCAATGATCAGGATTTGATGGGAA
Organism: Providencia sp. PROV208; assembly: GCF_028479465.1. Taxonomy (NCBI): domain Bacteria; kingdom Pseudomonadati; phylum Pseudomonadota; class Gammaproteobacteria; order Enterobacterales; family Morganellaceae; genus Providencia; species Providencia sp. PROV208. Next base: position 68,521 of record NZ_JAMPNS010000019.1, read on the forward strand.
CTCACAGTACGCTAGATGCTCCTAAATTTCGTTTTCGCTTTCGTTTTCAATCTCGGGTAACGGCTTTAATGGCAAAACAAAATGGAAGCTGGCGCCACCTTTATCATTGTTTTGTGCCCAAATTTCACCGTCATGGAGATGGATAATAGCACGACAGATAGCTAAACCTAAGCCAACGCCTGGAATTGCTGACTCTTTTTGTGCGCGAGAAAATTTATCGAAAATGGTTTTTTCTTGCCCGTCAGGGATAGCATTACTGGCATCCCAGATTTCAATATGGACCTGTTGTGCCTCAATCGAGGCTCGAATGCCGATAGGGGTGTCATTATCGCTATATTTGATGGCATTTTCGAGTAAGTTAATTAACACGCGTTCAATCAAGTTTCCGTCGCAATACAATAGTAAATCTGCTGGAATATCAATATCAAGAGGATGACTATTTAAAGTGTAATCTAAGATCCTAACTGCGCTACTGGTAATTTCTTGCAGAGATTCCCACTCTAGATTTGGGTGGATCCCACCTGATTGTAAGCGAGCCATATCCAGTAAATTATTGACCAGTCGTGATGTGCTCAAAACTTGCTGGCGCATCTGGTTAACTTGCTCCGTGAGAGGGGAGTTTTCCGCAGATAGCTCTAACATTAAAATTTCACTCTGCCCAAATAAGACCGTCAGTGGTGTTTTGAGATCATGGGATAGGGCAGCCAGCAGTGAATTTCGTAATTGCTCCCGTTCAACATCCAATTTAGCTGTTTCTGCCTGTTTGGTGAGTTGTAAGCGTGACAGGCTACTCGCGATGAGCCCTGTAAAGGTTTGCAGCATACGTTGCTGCTCAGGGATCAATAATTGGCGAATATTACGCGGCTCAATGGCGAGCACAGCAAGGGTTTCATCGGCGGTCGTGATAGGTTGTAATTGGTATGGCACGCTGGGCAGCGTATCGGTTCCTGCGCCAGCCGGTTGGCGCTTATCAAAGCTCCATTTAGCAATGGCTTTGTCTATCTGTAATTGACTATAACCTTCACACTGTAATGGTGTGAGTTGGTTATTCTCATCAGGCAGAAGTAAACAGGTTTTTGCTTGGAAAGCATTATTCAAAAAATGATAGCCTGTTTTTCCGATATCTTCAGTGCTAAGTGCTTGCCCCAGCTCTTTAGTCATTTCATATAAATGGCGTGTACGTTGCTCACGGTAGCGAGCAATGCGCGCTTGATAGCGCATGCCAGCGGTGAGGTTCCCGACGACAACCCCCACAATTAGCATCACAGTAAAAGTCACTAAATACTGCATATCCATAATGGCTAATGAAAAGTGAGGTTGCACAAAGAATAGGTCAAAGCTGACTACGTTGATTAACGCGGCAAAGACGGAAGGGCGCCGACCATAAAATAGCGCGACTAACACCACCCCAAGCAAATAGAGTGTCACGAGGTTAGCTTTGTCCAGTGCCAGTAAAAATGTACGTGAGAATAAAGTGATGGCAGCACACATGGCTATCGCCATTAAATAACCATTCATGTCTGAACGCCATTTTTCGGTGAATGGCTTTCTTTCCGGCTCTTTATCCCAATCACTTTTTTCTTCGAGAGCAACGATGATTAAGTCTAAATCAGGACCTAGCTTACCCAGTCTATCGGCAAAGCCTTGGTGTAATTTTAATTTATACCATTTGCGATGTTTATCACGCCGGCCAATTAAAATCTTACCCAGGTTATGTTCACGAGCGTAACGTAAAATCGCTTTTTCCTCGTTGGGATCAGACAGTGTGGCGGTTTCGGCACCCAAGTCTTGTGCGAGCCGAAGTGCTTTTAAAATAGCGCGGCGCTGATTTTCAGGAAGTTGGTGCAATGTGGGGGTTTCGACATATACCGCATGCCAAACACTGCCAAATTTAGCGGCGAGTCGGGCTGCTGCGCGTACCAGTTTTTCATTGCCAGTATTATGCCCAATGCATAACAATAACCCATCCCGAGTATGCCAAACGGGGGCCTCTCCTTTGCCATCGCGAAACTCTCGCATTTGATCATCAACACGGTCGGCTGTGCGTCGTAACGCCAATTCACGTAAGGCAATGAGATTACCTTTACGGAAAAAATGCTCGATAGCGCGTTCTGCTTGCCCCGGTATATACACTTTGCCTTCTTTTAGGCGCTGGCGAAGGTCATCTGGCGGCAAATCAACTAATACCACTTCATTGGCGGCATCAAAAATATGGTCGGGAACGGTTTCTCGTACGCGAATGCCCGTGATGCTTCCCACGATGTCATTCAAACTTTCAATATGTTGCACATTCACTGTCGTAAGAACATCGATCCCCGCATCCAGCAGTTCTTCGACATCTTGCCAGCGTTTAGGATGACGGCTGCCATTTGGATTACTGAAGGCAAGTTCATCCATCAAGATAATGGCAGGATGCCTTGCTAATGCTGCATCAATATCGAAGGCGTGCAGGCGACGCCCTCGATGGCTGATTTTTAACGGAGGTAGTTGCGGGAGCCCATCCAGCAGTGCGGCGGTTTCTTCTCGTTCATGAGTTTCGACCACGCCAATCAGCACATCTAACCCTTGTGCTCGAAGGCGTTGCGCTTCTTGCAACATGGCATAAGTTTTCCCAACACCCGCACAAGCACCGAAGAAAATCTTAAGTTTGCCGCGTCCAGTTTCATTTGCCTTGACCAACAGATCATCTGGGTTTGGGCGGATAGGCTCCTGATTATTCATAACTGACCTCAGTGATTTTGACTGTTAGCTTCCCGCTGATAGGCATCAAGGGCAAGGTTCAATTCTAGCACGTTGACAACTGGCTCCCCTAAGAATCTAAACAGCGGAGATTGAGTGTTATCAGCGATAATCGATTTTACTGTGTCTATCGATAACTGTCTGTTTTTGGCAATCCGTGGCGCTTGATATAAGGCGGCAGCTACTGAAATATGTGGATCTAACCCACTTGATGATGCGGTGAGTAAATCCACGGGTAGAGAGTCTCCGCCATCAGGTTCATGCTGTTTCAATGCCACAGCGCGCTCAGTTAATTCTTTTGTTAACAAAGGATTGCTGATCGCTAAATTGCTACCACCAGATGCCAGTGCATTATACGGTACATCTGCCGTCACTGAGGGGCGACCGTAGAAATAATGGTCATTTTGGTAAGACTGCCCAATTAATGATGAACCAATAACGCGATTATCTTGCAGGATCAGCGAGCCCATCGATTGAGCTGGAAAAATTACATTGGCGATCCCTGTGACGAGTAGCGGGTAAGCAATCCCCGTGACCAATGTCAGTAAAACTAAGATCATAAATGAAGAACGAAACATGTTCATAATAGGCTCCTTAAATACCAAATAAGCTGATGAACATATCGATAAGCTTGATCCCCACGAATGGGACAATCAATCCGCCTAAACCGTACAAGCTTAAATTGCGTTGTAAAAGTGACTGAGAGCTCATTGGGCGATAATTTACCCCTTTTAATGCCAGTGGAATTAAGAACACAATAATCAGGGCATTAAAAATAACCGCGGACAGCAACGCCGATGCCGGTGAATGTAAGTGCATAATATTTAATGCATTGAGCTGTGGCCATGTGACGGCAAAGCATGCCGGAATAATCGCGAAGTATTTGGCGATATCGTTGGCAATACTGAATGTGGTTAATGAACCTCGGGTCATCAGCATTTGTTTACCAATATGAACGACTTCAATTAACTTGGTTGGGTTCGAATCCAAATCCACCATGTTCCCCGCTTCTTTAGCGGCTTGAGTACCTGAGTTCATCGCGACAGCAACGTCAGCTTGTGCCAGTGCAGGGGCATCGTTAGTCCCGTCCCCCGTCATCGCAACGAGTCGACCTTCGGATTGGTACTGGCGTATTAAGGCGAGTTTTGCTTCTGGAGTGGCTTCCGCTAAGAAATCATCCACGCCTGCTTCCGCAGCGATTGCCGCCGCCGTCAGGTGGTTATCCCCCGTAATCATAACGGTTTTGATCCCCATGGCGCGCATTTGTGCAAAACGCTCTTTCATCCCACCTTTCACGATGTCTTTGAGTGCAACGACGCCGAGAACGGTTTGGCTATCAACAACGACTAATGGTGTTCCCCCTGCATGGGCAACTTGTTCGACAAGCTTGTCTGCTTCAACAGGGAATTTTCCATGATTGGCTTCTACATAGCGACGGATAGCATCCGCAGAACCTTTACGGATCATGCGCTCACCCACGTTAACACCGCTCATTCTTGTCATCGCGGAGAAGGGAACAAAAGTCGCATTCATTGCGTGGATATCACGTTCGCGTAAATTGAATTTCTGTTTTGCGAGCACCACAATACTGCGTCCTTCTGGGGTTTCATCCGCGAGTGAAGAGAGCTGAGCCGCATCGGCTAATTGCTGCTCTGTGACACCGCTTAGCGGTAAAAAGTCAGAGGCTTGACGATTACCGAGGGTGATGGTGCCCGTTTTATCCAACAACAGTACGTCCACATCCCCAGCGGCTTCAACAGCACGCCCGCTGGTGGCAATCACATTTGCGCCTAGCATACGACTCATACCAGCAACACCGATGGACGAAAGCAATCCACCAATCGTGGTTGGAATCAAACAGATCAGAAGGGCAATTAAAACAATAATCGAAACTGCACCACCTGCACCTGCATACTCAGTGGCAAACAGGGTGAATGGGTATAAGGTTGCGCAGACTAACACAAAGATAATTGTTAGCGCGGTTAACAAAATAGTTAAGGCGATTTCATTTGGCGTTTTACGGCGCTGTGCGCCTTCCACCATCGATATCATACGGTCTAAGAAGGTTTCGCCCGGGTTAACCGTACATTCGACGATCAGCCAGTCGGAAAGGACTCGAGTTCCCCCTGTGACCGATGAGAAGTCACCACCGGATTCGCGGATGACGGGTGCTGATTCCCCTGTAATAGCACTTTCATCTACCGATGCACCGCCTTCAATCACTTCACCATCACAAGGGATAGTTTCCCCAGCTCGGATCAGCACGATATCACCTTTGCGTAGCTGGTCTGAACTGACCATTTCTTGCGGTGCATCGAGAGCGGCTGTTGCCAGTTTGGTCGCACGACTTTGTTGTTTGACCCCTTTTAAGCTTTGTGCTTGGGCTTTACTGCGTCCTTCCGCTAACGCTTCTGCAAAGTTAGCAAACAGTACGGTAAACCATAACCATAATGTCACCATGCCACTAAACCAAGCGTTGCCTTCGCTATAGCCAGCGATCATCGCTATCCATAATAATGTCGTCATGATGCTGCCGATGTAGACAACAAACATCACTGGGTTACGCCATTGTGCTTGTGGTGTCAGTTTTTTAATGGCATCAAGGGTTGATTGGCGAACCAGTTTGCTATCAAATAATTGTGTTTTTTGATTTTTCATTTTTTCACCCTCATTATGCCGCTAACCAAATTTGCAGATGTTCTGCGATCGGACCTAACGCAAGGGCAGGTACAAAGGTCAGCGCACCAATGAGAAGAACTGTCATGATTAATAAACCGATAAACAGCGGACCGTGTGTTGGTAATGCAGCAAGGCTTGCCGCTTGAGGTTTTTTCACTGCCATAGAACCCGCGATGGCTAATACTGGGAAAATGACACCAAAACGACCAAAGAACATGGCTAACGCCAGCATCACATTATAATACGGCGTATTCGAGCTTAATCCTGCAAATGCACTGCCGTTGTTGTTGGCTGCGGATGAGAAAGCGTATAGCACTTCACTGAATCCATGTGCGCCTGGGTTAAGAATGCCAGCACGTCCCGCTTCAGTCATGAGTGAAATTGTTGTGCCGAGTAGTACTAAGGTTGGCGTGACTAAAATTGCCAATGCCACCATTTTCATTTCACGCACTTCAATTTTTTTACCAAGGTATTCAGGTGTGCGCCCAATCATCAACCCAGCTAAGAAAACTGCGAGTAAAACAAATAACAGCATACCGTAGAGACCTGATCCCACGCCGCCAAAGACAACTTCTCCGATTTGCATTAGCCACATAGGCACCATGCCGCCTAATGCCGTGTAGGAATCATGCATTGAGTTCACTGCACCACAAGATGCTGCGGTAGTCACGACGGCATACAAGGCAGAGCCTAATGTACCGAAGCGATTTTCTTTTCCTTCAAGATTAGCGGTGCTTGTTGCATGCAATTCCCCTAAAAACGGGTTGCCAACGTATTCTTCGTGGATCACGACTGCTGCGGCGATCACAAAAATAATCGCCATTGCCCATAGCAGAGCATGACCTTGTTTGCTATCACTGACGGTACGACCAAAAGCAAAGCAGAGTGCAGTTGGAATTAAGAAGATAGCCAACATTTGGACAAAATTGCTTAAGGCTGTAGGGTTTTCGAATGGGTGTGATGAGTTAGCCCCAAAAAATCCCCCTCCATTGGTTCCTAACAACTTAATGGCTTCTTGCGAAGCAACGGGTCCCATCGGCAATAATTGTGAGCTGCTATCAAGGTTACTACTTAGAATATAAGGGGAGAAATTCTGAATAACCCCTTGGCTAACAAAGAATAAAGCCAACACAATGGATAATGGTAAAAGGAGATATAGCGTGATACGTGCTAAATCGACCCAAGCATTACCAATGGTTTTGCTGCCGTGTCGTGAGAATGCACGGATCAGTGCAAACACAACGGCTATCCCTGTTGCAGCCGAGAGGAAATTTTGCACCGTTAACCCGACCATCTGGCTCAAATAGCTTAAGGTGTTTTCTCCGCTATAAGATTGCCAGTTGGTATTTGCCACAAAGCTAATGGCAGTATTAAACGCTAAGTCCCAGCTCATGCCTGGGTAGTGTTGTGGGTTTAAAGGTAACGAGCCTTGGCACAGCAAAATAACAAACAGTAATCCAAACCCCAGCAAATTAAACATGAAGATGGCGATGGCATATTGCCTATAATTCATCTCAGGGAGATCTCGCCCTATTTGTTTGATTCCGCTTAACCGCCAGAATACCGATTCACTCTTTGAAATAGCACGAGGCATATCACCATCGATAAGATAGGCAATAAAGTGACCAAGTGGTTTGGCTAGCAGCATTAATACCAGTAAAAAACTGGCAATGAGTAAAAACGCATTGGTGGCCATATCAGAAATTCTCCGCGTTGAGCAGGGCATAAATCAGATAAACCAGCAGTACAACAACAAGAACTGCCCCAGAAATGGAAAGTAGTGACATTGTTATCTCCTTATTATTTCCATTGCGTTAGGTTAGGCATTTACTTGTAAATAAGCTGATAAAAAAAGAAGGTAGGGTGTAAAAATAGTATAAAAATGCCCAATTAAATTTGCTCATTCATTATTCATGATGAAAGCACTAACCAAAGTATAGTCTGTTAATGAAATGTGATTTGTTTGTTGGTTTATTACTGCCTTTTGCTACATTTCGTAATAAAACAACAGAATTAGATAAAAAAAATGAATTTATTTTAATCTAAAGTGGTCAGATGAGTAGTTTAATTACACAAATTACGTTATTATAGGTTCAGTTAATGAAGATTAACGTTGGTGTTCGATTTTGGTGCCTCTTTTGTGACTTAGGTTGATGGGAGTAAAGAGCAATACTGGAATCGGCAAAAATTGAGTGGCTACTGAAGGAGGATATCGATGTCCACATATCAAGAATATTCCCGTAATCAGGTACTTTTACGCCGCACTGCTGCTGTAACAGCTGGCATTATTGCGTTTCCGGTTATGGTTTTTTACCCAAAAAGAGCACGATTTTATAGCTACCTGCATAAAGTCTGGGCGAAAACGAGCGATAAACCTGTGTGGTTGGCTAGCTCAGAAGTGACGATGGAAAGCCATCGTTAATCAGTGATTCAATTCACTAAAAAGATATCCCTGCAATAATTTAATTGTGGGGATTTTTTTATATAAAAATCATAATAATTAATTCCTATACTTCAATGTTATTTAAATTACAGTCATGTTATTTAATTTGAAATTTAAATTCATTAACTTATTTGACACTGAGAAGTGAATCACGGTAATTGTCTTTATCTCATTGCTAATATTCATTCCCAATAAAATTAGATTATATTTTATTAAAATTCAAAAGATATTTAATTATAAATAGCCAATGAGGAATATCATGATTCTATTTAAAAAATGTGTTATCGCATTGTCAATTAATATCGCATTAATATCATCTGGATTGGCTTGTACCACACTACTTGCAGGTAGTGAAGCTACGAATGATGGCTCGTTAATTATCGCGAGAAGCGCTGATAGCAGTGCATTAAAAGCTCAGCATTTTGTAATACATCCAGCCAAAAAAAATCAATCAGGAATATATAGTACAAAAGAACGTAATGGTGCTAATAATTTCACCTACCCATTACCAAAAAATTCATTACGATATACAACTGTGCCAAATTGGAAAACACAATTACATGGTGCAACTGGATTTAATGAATTAGGTGTAGGAGTCAGTGGTACTGAATCTATATTTGCTTCTCCTAAAGCATTAGCGTTTGATCCCTATGTTGAAGAAACTGGAATTACAGAAGATGATATTCCAGATGTACTTCTTTCCCGTGCAAAAACAGCCCGTGAAGCGGTGGAGCTTTTAGGTAATATTATTGAAACCCAAGGTGCTGGTGAAGGTTTTGGTGTTGCTGTCGTCGATAAAAATGAACTGTGGTATTTAGAAACTGGAACGGGGCATCAATGGATGGCTCAAAAAATTGCAAAAGATAAATATTTTGCAACGGGAAATCAGGGGCGTTTACAAGCGTTTGAGGCGAATAATCCCGATATGCTTGGCTCTAAAAATCTCGTTGAATTTGCAATAGAAAAAGGTTTATACAACCCAGAAAAAGATGGCGCATTCAATTTTTCTAAAGCCTATACGCGTGATGATGAACGTGATCGTGATTATAACGATCCACGAGTTTGGATCATTCAGCAGCAGTTTAATCCGTCGTTAAAACAAGATATTGCAGATGGTAGAAATTTTGCTCCATTCTTAACACCAGAGAAAAAAGTCTCTGTAGAAGAAGCGAAAGCTATGCTACGTAATCACTTTGAAGGCACGGAACATGATCCGTATACCAACGGCTTAAACGGAAAAGAGCCATGGCGACCAATTAGCGTGTTTAGAACTTATGAAGCTCATGTGATGCAAGTACGTCCAGAGTTACCGCAAGAAATTGGTGAAGTGACATATGTTGGTCTAGGGATGGCGGATTTGACCGCATTTGTTCCTTACTATAGTGGGCTAGAAGCTTATCCAAAACATTACGGTGTTGGAACTGACAAGGCGGATAGCGATTCTATTTATTGGAAATACCGTAAATTACAAACATTGGTGATGACTGACTACCCTAAACTTGCGCCTATTGTTAAAAAAGCCTACCAAGAGTGGGAAGCGAAAACGGCGTTAGAGCAAAAAGCTATGGAAGTGAATTACTTAAAAATGGCCAAAACAGATAAAGCCGCTGCCAATAAAATGCTTAATAAGTTTAATCTGGATGTCATGGCAAGCGCCGAGAAGTTAACTGAAGATTTAACTAACCAACTTTTCACTATTCGAACTGAAGATATTCAATCTGATATTTTCTTTGCGAACAAATCGAAGAAAGACTAAAAATAGCCGTAATTCTGTAAACTCAAGAAGACTCTCCGTGGGGAGCCTTCTTGTTTAATTCCCTTTCTTTTTCAAATTCAGCTTAATTCTTAGCTTGTGTGAGTTTGCCAATAAATACAGCAGAAAAAAATGTGATTTACGTTTATGCTAATCAAATACCAATAAGTTAGGAATTCAGTAGGTAAAGGATACGATTATGCATAATTTTAAGTTAGAAGAGCTGATTAACGATGAGTTAAAAGTCAGTGAAATCCAAGAATTCGCACCAAATGGATTACAAGTGGAAGGTCGTCCACATGTGAAAAAAATTGTTACAGGTGTGACAGCTTGCCAAGCATTATTGGATGAAGCGGTAAGATTAAATGCAGATGCAGTGATTGTACATCATGGTTATTTCTGGAAAAACGAACCTGCCATTATCAAAGGCATGAAAAGAAATCGCCTAAAAACATTACTGGCAAATGATATCAACCTTTATGGTTACCACCTTCCGTTAGATGCTCACCCAGACCTAGGCAACAATGCACAACTCGCGCACATTATGGGCGTGCAAGTAAATGGCAACATTGAGCCACTAATGCCATTTGGTTTCTTTGATCAACCAATTTCGCCAGCAGAGTTAACTCAGCGTTTAGAAACTCGCTTAGGACGCAAAGTATTACATTGTGGTGATAATGCCAAAGACGAGATTCGCCAAATCGCATGGTGTACAGGTGGCGGTCAAAGCTTCATCATGCAAGCCGCGGAATTTGGTGTTGATGCCTTTGTGACAGGGGAGGTCTCAGAACAAACCATCCATATAGCAAGAGAAATGGGTATTCATTTCTACAGCGCAGGGCATCACGCAACAGAGCGTTATGGGATTAAAGCGTTGACTAAGTGGCTGGTGGATCAGCATGGGATGGATGCAGTTTTTATCGATATAGATAACCCAGCCTAAATTTTCGTCATATTTCACGCTGTGGCTGTGTTGGTTTCACGCAGCCACTTGGGTCACATACTTGTGTATGCCCCCCAAGCTGTCTTTGCTCACCGCCTTGCCACAGCCTGAACTATTTAGAAAATACATATTTTCTTTGTCTTTCAAACCACAACGTTGTTGGCTGCATTCGTGAACCTTAGTCACATACTTATGTATGCTCCTAGGGCTTCACTCTTTTGCCGCCTAGTTGTGGCTCGAAATCCTTAGAAAATAGCTACGTAATCGAAAATAATTTCTTGATAGAAAATATTCTCGTTGTGCTTGATGAAAGAAATAGGTCAAGTTCGGTATTTTCGTGCAGTAAGAAGCAGTATTAGGCTTGAAGTGATGAGCACTAATCCTAGGTTTTGAACCTCGCCGGCGACCATTAATCCAAGTGCTAATCCCATATAGTAAAATAGCCCTAAAATTGCGCCTGCAGTGCCTTTTCTATCTTGATAATGATTTAATGCATGCGCCAGAATATTTGGGATGGTAATTCCATAGCCAATGACAATCCCCATCACAGGAAACACAAACCAGACACTGTCGTGTAGTAGATAAACTAAACAGCCACTGACCAAAGATAGCCCACTTGCTAACTTAACTAATTTTTCTGGTGGCTGTTTTTTCGCCAATAAATAGTGGTTAATCAGTGACCCCATTCCCACACCAAACGCTAATAAAATACCGGTTAGCCCAAATTGTTGCTGATTGAGCATTAATTGTTCAAAAATAAAGGGTCCAAGTTGGTAATAACTGAATAAATTAATGTTGAAAAATGCAATCAACATCACATTTTGGAAAATTCGTTTATCCCCTAACATGTGTAAAAACGTAGTTAAAAATGGGGTTTTGATCACGTTTTGTGGTTTGGTCTCTGGAAGCTTATAACATGACCATAACAAAAGTATGGTCGCTAACAACGCTAAACCCATAAAAACGGCTCGGTAACTACCTAGCCAAACTAAGCTGGCACCGAAAATCATGCCAAGAGCGGGACTTATTGCTAAGGCGATGCCCATCACCGAGAAAACTTTGGCTAACGTATGACCTTGAAAACTGTCACGCATCATGGTTTGTGTACCAATAGAGCCAACTGCTGCACCAAAAGCGGATAGCATTCGTAGCAGCAACAGCCAATAGAATTGAGATACAAAAAGCGCACTAACCGATGCAATTCCATATAGGGTTAAGCCCAATAAAATGGTGGGACGGCGCCCGATGACATCACACATTCTTCCCCAAAAAACAACGCCTAAGGCGAATGCAAAAAAGTAAAGAGAAAGCGTTTGAGATGCTTGCTCTGCATCGACATTGAATGCGCTAGCGATATCCGTTAATGCTGGGCTATATATGGTTTCGACAATCTGTGGAAACATCATTAATGCAATTGCTAATGATAATGAAAGTGCACGCTCCATATTGATTTACCTATTTATTTTCAAATTTGATGGAATGGCGCAAAGTTTAGTGGCTTTTTGGTTGTCTTATTACAATAATAAAGACAATAAATATCAAAAAAGAGACGTTTATGGCGTGGTTATTACAGTCGGATGAGTTTCAAACTCACTGGTATGATGCCCCTATTTTGGGGATTGCCGCACAGATGGGGCAGCACGATTCAGGCGCTCATTCCCATGAAATGGGACAATTATTGTTCACTCAACAAGGATGCATTCGTATTAGTTTGGAAAATAAAATTTCGTTGTTACCACCAGGAAGAGTGGCGTGGATCCCGCCATTTACAAAGCATCGAGCTCAAATGCGAGCTTCAGTGGGTTATCGCTCGGTTTACTTAAGTCAAGAATATGCTCAGCAAATTTCTGAACAGGTTTGTATTTTAAGTATTTCTCCTTTACTCCGAGAGTTATTAGAACGCATTGCAATTGCTCCCTTTGAGAGTGACTGGAAAAGGGGACGGCTAGCAAGGTTACTGCCTGTTTTTATTGATGAATTACAAAGTGCAACAGCAGAGCCAATGTTACTATCATTACCTCAAGACCGGCGCTTTAAGCACTTGAATATTGAGTTGTTGCCTCCACCGCTCAATCAACTCGCTAGAACCGTCGGTGCGAGTGAAAAAACCATTACTCGGATATTTTTAAAAGAAACAGGGATGAATTACCAAGTTTGGCGACAACAGTGGCGGTTTATCAAAGGGATAGAACTGTTAACGCTAGGAAAATCGTACGGATTTATTACCCAAGAGTTAGGGTTGACCAGCGACAGTGCATTTATCAGTTTTTTTCGTAAAATGAGTGGAATGACGCCGCGGGAATATCGTGATGGGTTAAGCCAAGAAATAGCGAATAAACAGTGAGTTAAAAGCCAAAAAGCCCCGAGTTTTCGAGGCTTTAAGTCTTAATCAGTCAAATTATTTTTTCTTTAAATCTGAACTGAATTCACGTTTGTCATAGCCGGTATACAGCTGACGCGGACGTGCAATTTTCAGACCTTCATCATGCATTTCGTTCCAATGTGCAATCCAGCCAATAGTACGGGCAATAGCGAAGATAACAGTAAACATTGATGATGGAATTCCCATCGCTTTCAGGATGATACCTGAGTAGAAGTCCACGTTCGGATACAGTTTCTTCTCAATGAAGTACGGGTCGTTCAGGGCGATACGCTCTAATTCCATAGCTACTTCAAGCAGGCTGTCATTTAGACCCAGCTCGTTCAGTACTTCATGGCAAGTTTCACGCATGACGGTAGCACGTGGATCATGGTTTTTATAAACGCGGTGACCAAAGCCCATCAGGCGGAAAGAGTCATTTTTATCTTTCGCACGCTCGATAAATGCAGGAATGTGTTCGACAGTTTGGATTTCTTCCAGCATGCGTAAGCAAGCTTCGTTAGCACCACCGTGAGCCGGTCCCCACAGGGACGCGATACCTGCTGCGATACAGGCAAATGGGTTTGCACCGGAAGAACCTGCGGTACGAACTGTTGAGGTTGATGCGTTTTGCTCATGGTCAGCGTGCAGGATCAGGATTCTATCCATCGCGCGCTCAAGAACTGGGTTAACCACATATTCTTCACATGGTGTAGAGAACATCATGTGCAAGAAGTTACCCGCGTAAGATAGATTATTACGAGGATAAACAAAAGGTTGACCAATAGAATATTTGTAACACATTGCTGCCACAGTTGGCATTTTAGACAGCAAACGGTAAGCGGTAATTTCACGGTGACGTGGATTATTGACGTCTAGTGCATCGTGATAGAATGCCGCTAACGCCCCTGTGACACCACACAGTACAGCCATTGGATGAGAGTCACGACGGAAACCATTAAGCATACGAGTGATTTGCTCATGGATCATGGTGTGACGAGTCACTGTTTGTTTGAAGGTGTCATATTGCTCTTGAGTAGGTGCTTCGCCGTATAGCAGGATGTAGCAGACTTCAAGATAGGAGGCTTGGGTAGCGAGTTGGTCGATTGGGTAACCACGGTGGAGTAGAACGCCTTGATCGCCATCGATGTAAGTGATTTTAGACTCACATGATGCCGTTGAAGTAAAACCTGGGTCGTATGTATAAAACCCTTTTGAACCTAAAGCTCGTACATCGATAACATCTTGACCAATTGTAGGGCTTAGGATGTCTAGCTCGAATTCACCTTTACTTCCAGTCATTATCTTAGCTTTGTTATCAGCCATTTACGGTCTCCTTAGCGCTTGATAATCCACACTCAACAACCCAGAACTCAGCGTTATACTGCGTCTTTAAGCATTGTTCTATCGGTGTGTTGAGAAAATCAGCTGGATATCACATAAAACCTTGAAATCCGGCAACCGATAACAATGGGGTTAGGTTGTTTACGAGTGTATAGGGCGTTATGTTCTTTTTTTGTTGTTTTCTCTACAATATCATTATTTGTGGTAAGGGAAACAACTTTCATAACTTTTGTTTATACTTGCATACTCATTCACATTACTACACGACTCTGGGTCATCCGTAACGTATTCAGATAAATCTGTCAGGCATATATGTAAGATAAATGTTGAATCATTGTCAAATAAGATAAGCACATTTATATAAAATGTTTAAATCGTGATCCTTCTCACTGTTCGGGCTAAATGTCTCCAAACCTTTTGTGTGGGAATTGTAATAGCAATGTGAAGACTTTATACTGGCGGCAGGTCTCCGGATTACCCTGAGTAGGAGTTCCCAGCGTGATCAGTATGCAACTTTATTCAAACATGATGGATTAAAGTTTGTGTTAAGTTGCATTTTGTACCCCTGTCGCTGTCTGATTTCCACCCCAGGTCCGGAGGATGGAAAATAATAAAGAGCTGTGTGGGCAAAATTGTGAAAAAACAAAGACCTGTCAACCTTGATTTGCAGACGATTCACTTTCCGATTACTGCAATATCTTCGATCTTGCACCGTGTCTCTGGCGTCATTACTCTCATCGCAGTTGGTATTCTGCTTTGGTTGCTAGGGACTTCTCTCTCCTCTCCAGAAGGTTTTCAATACGCGTCTGAAATAATGACTGGCTTTTTTGCTAAGTTCATTCTTTGGGGAATCTTAACAGCACTGGCTTACCACATTTGTGGTGGTATTCGTCATATGCTGATGGATTTCGGCTGTGTTGATGAAACCCTTGCTGCGGGCAACTCATCCGCAAAAATTACATTTGTAATTACTGTAATTCTGGCAATTCTGGCGGGGATCTTAGTATGGTAAGTAATGCTTCAGCTTTAGGCCGTACTGGTATCCAGGACTGGCTGCTAATTCGTGGCTCGGCGATCGTTATCGTCCTCTACGTACTCTACATTGTTGGCTTTGTCGCAATCAATGATATTACCTATGAAGTATGGCGTGGCTTCTTTGCCTCCTCTGTGACCAAAGTATTCACTATCCTCACATTGTTCTCAATTCTTGTGCATGCCTGGATTGGTATGTGGCAAGTGCTGACTGACTATGTTAAGCCGTTAGCGATTCGCTTAGTACTACAACTGGCAATTATTGTCGGTTTACTGGCTTACTTAATTTACGGAACAATTGTTGTGTGGGGTGCATAAAATGAATCTGCCAATCAGAGAGTTTGACGCTATCGTTATCGGTGCGGGCGGTGCAGGTATGCGCGCAGCACTACAAATTTCTCAACAAGGCCTATCTTGTGCTTTGTTATCTAAAGTATTTCCAACCCGTTCTCATACTGTGTCAGCGCAAGGTGGTATCACTGTTGCGCTGGGTAACACACACCCTGATAACTGGGAATGGCATATGTATGACACCGTTAAAGGCTCCGATTATATCGGTGACCAAGACGCTATCGAATACATGTGTAAAACAGGACCGGAAGCTATCCTAGAATTAGAACATATGGGGTTGCCTTTCTCACGTCTTGATGATGGTAGTATTTATCAACGTCCATTCGGTGGTCAGTCTAAGAACTTCGGTGGCGAGCAAGCAGCACGTACTGCTGCGGCAGCTGACCGTACTGGTCACGCACTGTTACATACTCTGTATCAGCAAAACTTAAAAAATCACACGACGATCTTTTCCGAATGGTATGCGCTGGATTTAGTAAAAAACCAAGATGGAGACATCGTGGGTTGTACCGCAATCTGCATGGAAACAGGCGAGCTGGTTTATTTTAAAGCGAAAGCGACCATCTTAGCGACTGGCGGTGCAGGTCGAATTTACCAATCTACAACTAACGCTCACATCAATACGGGTGATGGTGTTGGTATGGCGGTACGCGCTGGCGTTCCACTGCAAGATATGGAAATGTGGCAATTCCACCCAACGGGTATTGCGGGTGCCGGTGTTCTGGTTACAGAAGGTTGCCGTGGTGAAGGTGGTTATCTGCTGAACAAAGACGGCGAGCGTTTCATGGAACGTTATGCACCAAACGCGAAAGACCTTGCGGGTCGTGACGTTGTTGCACGCTCTATCATGATTGAGATCCGTGAAGGTCGTGGTTGTGATGGCCCATGGGGTCCACACGCGAAACTGAAACTGGACCACTTAGGAAAAGATGTTCTGGAATCTCGCTTACCGGGTATCCTTGAATTATCTCGTACTTTTGCCCACGTTGACCCAGTTAAAGAGCCAATCCCAGTTATCCCAACTTGTCACTATATGATGGGGGGGATTCCAACTAAAGTGACGGGTCAAGCGATTCGCTATAACGAAAAAGGCGAAGACGAAGTCATTCCGGGTCTGTTTGCTGTGGGTGAGATTGCTTGTGTGTCTGTACATGGCGCTAACCGCTTAGGCGGTAACTCCCTACTTGACCTTGTGGTATTTGGTCGTTCGGCTGGTTTACACCTGAATGAATCCATCATGGAGCAGGGGCCAATGCGCGATGCGTCTGAATCGGACATCGATGCGGCAATGGCGCGTTTCAATCGTTGGGAAAATGCGCGTACAGGCGAAGATCCAACTGAAATTCGCAAAGCACTGCAATCTTGCATGCAGAATAACTTCTCCGTATTCCGTGAAGGGGATGCGATGGCTAAGGGCTTAGAAGAGCTGAAGGAAATCCGTGAGCGTCTGAAAAATGCACGTCTGGATGACACTTCAACTGAGTTCAACACCCAACGTATTGAATGTTTAGAGCTGGATAACCTGATGGAAACCGCTTATGCAACAGCACAAGCTGCAAACTTCCGTACAGAGAGCCGTGGTGCTCACAGCCGCTTCGACTTCCCAGATCGTGATGATGCAAATTGGTTATGTCACTCATTATATCTACCGCAATCTGAAACGATGACTCGTCGTGAAGTGAACATGCAGCCTAAGTTGCGTGAAGCCTTCCCACCGAAGATTCGTACTTATTAATGCGTGGTGTTAATCCAGTTGCGGAGAAATAAACTATGAAACTAGAATTTTCGATTTATCGCTACAATCCTGATGTAGACAATGCGCCACGCATGCAAGATTACACCCTTGAAGTAAAAGAAGGGCGTGACATGATGTTGCTGGATGCATTAATTCAGTTAAAAGAACAAGATCCAACACTCTCATTCCGTCGTTCTTGCCGTGAAGGGGTGTGTGGTTCTGATGGTCTGAACATGAACGGTAAAAACGGGCTGGCTTGTATTACTCCACTGTCCGCTTTAACCCGTAGTGGTAAAAAAATTGTGATCCGCCCATTACCAGGTCTACCAGTTATTCGTGACCTGATTATCGATATGACACAATTTTATACCCAATATGAAAAAATTCGTCCGTATCTTATTAATGATAATAAGAATCCACCTGCGCGTGAAAACTTACAGTCACCAGTACAACGTGAAAAACTCGATGGTCTTTATGAGTGTATCCTGTGTGCGTGCTGTTCAACTTCATGTCCGTCATTCTGGTGGAATCCGGACAAGTTTATCGGTCCAGCAGGTCTGTTAGCTGCGTACAGATTCTTAATTGACAGTCGCGATACTGAAACGGATTCACGATTAGATGATCTGAACGACGCTTTTAGTGTTTTCCGCTGTCATAGCATCATGAATTGTGTCAATGTATGCCCTAAAGGACTAAATCCAACGAAAGCTATCGGTCACATTAAGTCTATGTTGTTGAAACATAGCGCCTAAATCGATACAGCCTGCGGTGCTTAGGTGCCGTAGGCTAAATTTGGATAGCACAAAATACGTACTTAAAGTAAAAAATAAGCGTAAAGTAAGTATAAGTCTTAAATTGAATCACTGAAACGTAAAGTAAAAAGTCAAAAAGTGAAAGTAAAAAGCCAACTGCAAAACAAGATGAAGACACTTGCGAAAGCAAGGAACCTTTAAAAACCGCAGACAGTTTTTAAAGGTTCCTTAAAAGGGAAACCCTTAATTGATAAGAGGGACTCCCAAAGTGAGAACATGCAAAAAGCACGTCCAAGAGAACCTTTATCGAGGTCGCTTAAATGCGGCGATTAGTTAACCACGGCGAAAACTAAAGCTTATAAAGCTTAAGGGATCACAATGCAGAACGGCGTAATGAAGGACTGGCTGGATTCAAGCTTTCTGGCAGGCGCGAACCAGTCTTATATAGAACAGCTCTATGAAGATTATCTGACTGACCCTAATTCCGTAGATGCCGAGTGGAGAGAAATCTTCCAGCAACTACCTGGAGCAGGTAATAACGGTGAACAATTACATTCGCAAGCACGAGACTACTTCCGTCGCTTAGCAAAGGAGTCCACCCGTTACCACACCTCTGTTAGCGATCCTACGATCGACGCAAAACAAGTCAAAGTTTTGCAGCTCATCAATGCCTTCCGCTTCCGCGGACACCAAAATGCAAATCTCGACCCGTTAGGACTTTGGAAACGCGAAGCCGTTCCAGATCTGGACCCTACATTCCATAATCTAACGAAAGAAGATTTCGACGAAACTTTCAATGTGGGTTCTTTTGCAATCGGCAAAGAAACCATGAAACTCAGTGAGTTATATGAGCATCTGAAGCGTATTTATTGCGGTTCAATTGGTGCAGAATATATGCATATCACTAACACTGAAGAAAAACGCTGGATTCAACAACGTCTTGAATCAGTCAATGTTGCTGAACAATTTTCTAAAGAAGAAAAACGTCGCTTCTTAGCCGAATTAACGGCTGCGGAAGGTCTTGAGCGTTATCTTGGTGCTAAATTCCCAGGTGCAAAACGTTTCTCTTTGGAAGGTGGTGATGCACTGATCCCAATGCTGAAGGATCTTATCCATCATGCAGGCAAACAAGATACCCGTGAAGTGGTTCTTGGTATGGCGCACCGTGGGCGCTTAAACGTTCTGATCAACATTCTGGGTAAAAAACCTGCTGAACTATTTGATGAGTTTGCAGGCAAGCATAAAGACCATTCAAGTGCAGGTGACGTTAAATATCACCAAGGTTTCTCTTCTGATTTTGAAACTGCGGGTTCTCGTGTTCACTTAGCGCTGGCATTTAACCCATCACACTTAGAAATTGTAAGCCCAGTAGTTATTGGTTCTGTACGTGCTCGCCGTGACCGTTTGGACGAAGGTCGTAGCAACATGGTTCTGCCAATCACCATTCACGGTGATTCAGCAGTAACTGGTCAAGGTGTGGTACAAGAAACCCTGAACATGTCTCAGGCTCGTGGTTATGAAGTCGGCGGTACTATGCGTATCGTTATCAACAACCAAGTTGGTTTCACAACCTCCAACCCGAAAGACACGCGTTCAACAGAATACTGTACTGATATCGTGAAAATGGTTCAGGCACCAATTTTCCACGTTAACGCAGATGATCCTGAAGCTGTCGCATTTGTGACTCGCTTAGCCTTAGATTTCCGTAACACCTTTAAGCGCGATGTTATGATCGACTTAGTGTGTTACCGCCGTCATGGTCATAACGAAGCTGATGAGCCAAGTGCAACTCAGCCAATCATGTACCAAAAAATTAAACAGCATCCAACGCCACGTAAAATCTACGCAGACCGTTTAATCGAAGCTGGCGTAGTTTCTGCGAATGAAGTTACTGAAATGGTTAACTTGTATCGTGACGCGTTAGACCGTGGTGACTGTGTTGTTGAAGAATATCGTGAAATGGGTCTGCATTCTTATACATGGGAACCGTACTTAAACCATGAATGGAATGAGCAATACAAATCTGGCTACGATATTAAGCGTTTAACTGAGCTGGCAACCAAGCTGAGCACGATCCCTGAAGGTATCGTTGCACAGTCTCGTGTTGAGAAAATTTATGCTGACCGCGCAGAAATGGCGAAAGGGACAAAATTACTCGACTGGGGTGCGGCAGAGACTCTGGCTTACGGTACGTTAGTTGACGAAGGTGTCCCTATCCGTTTATCTGGTGAAGATGCGGGTCGTGGTACGTTCTTCCACCGTCACGCGGTGGTACATAACCAAACGAATGGTTCAGTTTATGTCCCATTACAAAATGTTCATAGCGGTCAAGGCGTGTTCAACGTTTGGGACTCTGTTCTGACTGAAAACGCAGTATTGGCATTTGAATATGGCTATGCAACAACAGAACCTCGCGCATTAACAATTTGGGAAGCGCAGTTCGGTGACTTTGCTAACTGTGCGCAAGTTGTTATCGACCAATTCATCAGCTCTGGTGAGCAAAAATGGGGTCGTATGTGTGGTTTGGTGATGTTACTGCCTCATGGTTATGAAGGTCAGGGTCCAGAACACTCATCTGCACGTTTAGAACGTTACCTGCAACTGTGTGCTGATCAAAACATGCAAGTGTGTGTGCCATCAACACCCGCTCAGGTTTATCACATGTTACGCCGCCAAGCACTGCGCGATATGCGTCGTCCTCTGATTGTGATGTCACCTAAGTCACTGTTACGTCATCCATTAGCAGTTTCTAGCATGGATGAGCTGGCGAATGGTTCATTCCAACCAGTTATCGGTGAAATTGACGAAATTAATCCGAAAGATGTGAAACGCGTCGTTATGTGTTCCGGTAAAGTTTATTACGATTTATTAGAACAACGTCGTAAGAAAGAACAAAAAGATGTGGCTATCGTACGTATTGAACAGTTGTATCCGTTCCCTCGCGAAGATATCCAAAAAGTATTGGCTCAGTACGCTCATGTGAAAGATTTTGTTTGGTGCCAAGAAGAGCCACTGAACCAAGGTGCTTGGTATTGCAGCCAGCACAATTTCCATGAAGCCATCCCAGCAGGCGCAACTTTACGCTATGCGGGTCGAGCAGCTTCTTCTTCTCCAGCAGTTGGTTATACCTCCGTTCACCAGGAACAACAAGCGGCCCTGGTTAATGACGCTTTGAACATTGCATAATTAAAGGATAGAAAATGAGTAGCGTAGAAATTCTTGTTCCCGATCTTCCTGAATCCGTCGCTGACGCAGCGGTTGCCACATGGCATAAAAAACCAGGTGACAGTGTTCAGCGTGACGAAGTTCTGGTTGAGATCGAAACAGACAAAGTTGTTCTTGAAGTTCCTGCAAGTGAAGCAGGTGTTCTGGAAGCCATTATTGAAGAAGAAGGCGCAACTGTTTTATCTAAACAGTTACTGGGTCGCATTCGTTTAGGCGATAGCACAGGCATCCCTGCTGAAGTTAAAGAAGCAGAGCCAGCGCCAGCAGCACGCCAAACCGCAAGTTTAGAAGATGAAAGCAACGATGCGCTGAGCCCAGCGATTCGTCGTCTGGTTGCTGAACACAACTTGAATCCAGCAGACATCAAAGGCACAGGTGTTGGTGGTCGTCTGACTCGTGAAGATGTTGAAAAACACTTAGCAGCTAAACCAGCAGCAGCGCCAGCAGCTCAAGCTCCTGCAGCAGCTCCAGCACCATTAGCTCACCGTAGTGAAAAACGTGTTCCTATGACTCGTTTGCGTAAACGTATCGCAGAGCGTCTGTTGGAAGCGAAAAACAGCACTGCGATGTTAACGACCTTCAACGAAATTAACATGCAGCCTATCAAAGATCTGCGTGCACAGTACGGTGAAGCATTCGAAAAACGTCATGGTGTACGTTTAGGCTTTATGTCTTTCTACATCAAGGCGGCGGTTGAGGCACTGAAACGCTATCCAGAAGTGAACGCTTCTATCGATGGTTCTGATGTGGTTTACCATAACTATTTTGACATCAGTATTGCGGTATCAACACCGCGTGGTCTGGTAACGCCAGTTCTGCGTGATGTGGATGCAATGAGCATGGCTGATATTGAGAAAAATATTAAAGAGCTGGCTGTCAAAGGTCGCGACGGTAAATTAACTGTTGAAGATTTAAGTGGCGGTAACTTCACTATCACTAACGGTGGTGTATTCGGTTCTCTGATGTCTACTCCAATCATTAACCCACCACAAAGCGCAATCTTAGGTATGCATGCCATCAAAGACCGCCCAATGGCAGTTAATGGTAAGGTAGAAATTCTTCCAATGATGTATTTAGCGCTGTCTTATGACCACCGTTTAATCGATGGTCGTGAATCAGTTGGCTTCTTAGTGGCTATCAAAGATATGTTGGAAGATCCAACTCGTTTACTGCTAGACGTATAGAAACATAACAGGGCAGGGGGACAACCTGTCCGGTCTGAGGTAACCGATGCAGCCAGTTCGCTGGCTGCTAAATCTGTAACAATTGCAAGGGGCGATAAACGCTCCTCCAGACTCAATTATGGATAGAACATCATGAATTTACACGAGTATCAGGCAAAACAGCTTTTTACACGCTATGGTTTACCAGCACCAACTGGTTATGCCTGTTCATCAGTAGAAGAAGCAGTAGCTGCGGCGAAAAAAATCGGTAATGGTCCATGGGTTATCAAATGCCAAGTTCACGCAGGTGGACGTGGTAAAGCTGGCGGCGTAAAAGTTACAAAAGATATCAATGATATCCGTGAATTTGCTGAAAAATGGTTAGGTAAGAATCTGGTTACTTACCAAACTGATGCAAATGGTCAGCCGGTTAACCAAATTTTAGTTGAAAGCGCGACAGACATCGCTAAAGAACTGTATTTAGGTGCAGTCGTTGACCGTGGTACACGTCGTGTTGTATTCATGGCTTCAACTGAAGGCGGCGTTGAAATTGAAAAAGTTGCTGAAGAAACACCAGAACTGATCCACAAAGCTGTTATCGATCCACTGACTGGTCCAATGCCATATCAAGGTCGTGAATTGGCATTCAAATTAGGCTTAACTGGCAAACAAGTTAGCCAATTCGCTAAAATCTTCATGGGATTAGCGACCATGTTCTTAGAGCGCGATTTAGCGCTGATCGAAGTTAACCCATTAGTTATCAATACTGAAGGTGATTTAGTTTGCTTAGACGGTAAATTAGGCGTTGATAGCAACGCTCTGTATCGCCAAGCTGAAATGCGTGAAATGCACGACCCATCTCAAGAAGATGCGCGTGAAGCTCAAGCGGCTAAGTGGGAACTTAACTACGTTGCTCTGGATGGTAACATCGGCTGTATGGTTAATGGTGCGGGTCTTGCAATGGGCACCATGGATATCGTTAAACTGCACGGCGGTGCTCCAGCTAACTTCCTCGATGTTGGTGGTGGTGCGACCAAAGAGCGCGTGACTGAAGCGTTTAAAATCATTCTTTCTGATAAGAGCGTTAAAGCCGTATTTGTAAACATTTTTGGTGGTATCGTTCGCTGTGACCTGATTGCAGACGGCATCATTGGTGCAGTAGAAGAAGTTGGTGTGAATGTACCAGTAGTTGTACGTTTAGAAGGTAACAATGCAGAGTTAGGTGCGAAAAAACTGGCAGACAGCGGCTTGAATATTATCGCTGCAAACAGCCTGACAGATGCAGCTAAGAAAGCAGTAGCAGCGGCGGAGGCTAAATAATGTCTATTTTAATCGATAAAAACACCAAAGTAATTTGCCAAGGATTCACTGGCGGTCAAGGTACTTTCCACTCCGAACAAGCTATTGCTTACGGTACAAAAATGGTTGGCGGTGTAACGCCAGGTAAAGGGGGAACAATCCACCTTGGTTTGCCAGTATTTAACACTGTGCGTGAAGCGGTTGAAGCAACCGGTGCGACTGCCTCTGTTATTTATGTTCCAGCACCATTTTGTAAGGATTCAATCCTTGAAGCAATTGATGCAGGTATCAAACTGATCATCACTATCACAGAAGGTATTCCAACGCTGGATATGCTGACTGTTAAAGTGAAATTAGACGAAGCTGGCGTTCGTATGATTGGTCCTAACTGCCCGGGTGTTATCACTCCGGGTGAATGCAAAATCGGCATCCAACCTGGTCATATTCATATGCCAGGTAAAGTTGGTATCGTTTCACGTTCAGGTACACTGACTTATGAAGCGGTAAAACAAACCACGGATGCAGGTTTAGGTCAGTCAACTTGCGTTGGTATCGGTGGGGACCCAATCCCTGGTTCAAACTTTATCGATATCCTGAAATTATTCCAAGAAGACCCACAAACTGAAGCGATCGTGATGATCGGTGAAATCGGTGGTAACGCGGAAGAAGAAGCGGCTGCATACATCAAAGAGCACGTTACTAAGCCTGTTGTTGGCTATATCGCGGGTGTAACTGCACCTAAAGGTAAGCGTATGGGTCATGCTGGTGCCATTATCGCTGGCGGTAAAGGGACTGCTGACGAGAAATTCGCTGCTTTAGAAGCGGCAGGCGTGAAGACGGTTCGTAGCTTGGCTGATATCGGCGATGCCGTGAAGTCCCTGCTAAACAAGTAAGCGCAATATGAGTTTATAGCTCGCATAACGTAAGAGACGAAGCCCGTGCTTTCTAGGAAGCACGGGTTTTTTTATGCTTATTGATACCTGCACTTAATTTAATACTGGAAAAAACGTATGACCTAGGGTTTTTGGTAAGTAAAAGAGGAATAAATTAGCATAATTAGTAAGTTTTAGATAAGTGTCTTATTGTGAAAGAAATAGCACAAAATGAACATTTAGATAATTTGATATTAGATCAATTTTTTTATTTTTAAATTATTTTGATTAATGGAATATAAGGGATTTTCTACGGTAATTATCTTTATTAATAAATGAAGGAATAATTTAGAAATAGTCTACTATTATAAATGTATATTCTTTTTTAGATTGAAAAAACAAAAGTTACCATATTGTTTTAATCTTATTAAAAAAGTAAAAAAGTCTTTATCAATGAAAATAACAGGTAATTAACAACTGGGTAACTATTATTGGAATAGGGACTCAATCAATTAACAAACCGGAAAAAATTGACATAAATCAATTTATTACCACTAGCTTTATTTGTTCAAATTGCTTAAATTGGTTCTCGATCAAATACTCATTTTTCTATTAAAGGGTATAATTATTGATATAACTTCAGAATTCAAATCTGAATCACGTAAAAGAAGTTTATTGTATGTGAAGATAGGCGTACTATTATTATGGTAGGTTTTTTCTTTTACTTTTGTTAATTATTTGTTGTTTTGAGGCATTTTTTGCTGGTAGTTAAGAGGCTTTTTCATTTAATACTGGAAGCCGGGTTGCCGCAAGTCGGTGTCTTCCTGCTAGGAGCAAGGAGTCAAGATGTTTGATATTGTCGAACTGTCACGATTACAGTTTGCCTTAACTGCGATGTATCACTTCCTATTCGTTCCATTAACGCTTGGTATGGCGTTTTTGCTTGCGATTATGGAGACGGTATATGTGCTGTCTGGTAAACAAATTTATAAAGATATGACTAAGTTCTGGGGTAAGTTATTTGGTATTAACTTCGCCCTAGGTGTTGCGACTGGTTTGACTATGGAGTTCCAATTCGGGACTAACTGGTCATACTACGCCCACTATGTTGGAGATATCTTCGGTGCGCCTCTGGCAATCGAAGGTTTGATGGCATTCTTCTTAGAATCTACCTTTGTTGGTTTATTCTTCTTCGGTTGGGATCGTTTAAGCAAAACTCAGCACCTTGCGGTGACTTGGTTAGTTGCTTTAGGTTCAAACTTCTCTGCACTGTGGATTCTGGTTGCGAACGGTTGGATGCAAAACCCTATCGCTGCTGACTTCAACTACGAAACAATGCGTATGGAAATGGTTAGCTTCTCTGAGCTAGTCCTGAACCCTGTTGCGCAAGTTAAATTCGTTCATACAGTTGCTGCTGGCTATTGTACTGGTGCTATGTTCGTTCTGGGTATCAGCGCTTACTATATGCTTAAAGGTCGTGACTTGGCATTTGCTAAGCGTTCTTTTGCAATTGCTGCAAGCTTTGGTATGGCTTCTGTTCTGTCTGTTATCGTTCTTGGTGATGAATCAGGCTACGAAATGGGCGACGTACAGAAAACGAAGCTGGCCGCAGTTGAAGCAGAGTGGGAAACCCATGCGCCTCCAGCTGCATTTAACCTAATCGCATTCCCAAGTAATGAGAAACAAGAGAACACGTTCTCAATCTCTATTCCATGGGCGATGGGTATCATTGCAACACGTTCGATCGACACTCCAGTGTTAGGTCTGAAAGATCTGATGAAGCAACACGAAGTCCGTATCCGTAACGGTATGGTTTCATATGGTCAATTACAACAGCTGTTAGCTGGTGATAAGAGTCCAGAATTACGTGCTGCATTCGAAGCAAGTAAAAAAGACCTCGGTTATGGTCTTCTGCTAAAACAATACACACCAAATGTTGTTGATGCGACAGAAGAACAGATTCAGAAAGCGGTTAAAGACAGCATTCCTAATGTTGCGCCTCTGTTCTGGGCATTCCGTATCATGGTTGCAGTTGGCTTTGCGTTACTGTTAATCATCGGTTGGTCATTCCTGTCAGTCGTTCGTAACCGTATTGGTAAAAACAAACTGCTGCTTCGTCTGGCGCTGTTTGGTATTCCATTACCGTGGATTGCAATTGAATCAGGCTGGTTTGTGGCTGAGTATGGTCGTCAACCGTGGGCAATTGGTGAAGTGTTACCGGTTTCGGTTGCACACTCTAACTTAACCCCACAAGACTTGATCTTCTCTATGGCTCTGATCTGTGGTCTGTACACACTGTTCTTGATTGCCGAAATGTTCTTAATGTTCAAATTCGCTCGTAAAGGGCCTAGCAGCCTGAAAACCGGTCGTTATCATTTTGAACAGAAAAACAGTTCAGCACACGACGTTCAGTAAACAGGAGTCCACTTATGTTTGATTATGAAGTTCTTCGATTTGTGTGGTGGATCCTTATCGGCGTACTGCTGATCGGGTTTGCCGTCACGGATGGCTTTGACATGGGCGTAGGCTTCTTATTACCTATCTTAGGTAAAACGGATACTGAACGCCGAGTTATGATTAATGCTGTTGCACCGCACTGGGATGGTAACCAAGTTTGGTTAATCACTGCGGGTGGTGCAATGTTCGCTGCATGGCCACAAGTTTATGCTGCTGCATTCTCTGGTTTCTATGTTGCTATGATTTTGGTATTAGCTGCATTGTTCTTCCGTCCGGTTGGTTTCGACTACCGTTCTAAACTGGAGAACCCGAAATGGCGTAGCATGTGGGATTGGGGTCTGTTCATTGGTGGTTTCGTTCCACCATTAGTAATCGGTGTTGCGTTTGGTAACCTGTTACTGGGTGTCCCTCTGCAAATTGATAACCAACAGTATCTGACTTACACAGGTAATCTGTTTGGTCTGCTGAACCCATATGGTTTGTTAGCGGGTGTTGTCGGTTTGATGATGATTGTTACCCAAGGTGCAACTTATCTGCAAATGCGTACAACGGGTGAACTGCACTTACGTGTTCGTAAAGCAACGTATATCTGTGCATTCCTCACTCTAGCTGCTTTTGCTGGCGCTGGTGTATGGTTAGTGATGGGTATTGATGGTTATGTAGTGACTTCAACTATTGATACATTAAGCCCGTCTAACCCACTGAACAAAACTGTCGAAGTTGTTTCAGGTGCATGGTTAACTAACTTTAACACGTATCCAATCCTGTGGGCTCTTCCTGCTCTGGGTGTTGGGTTACCACTGTTAACGATGATTGCAACAAAAGCGGATAAAAATGGTTGGGCATTCTTGTTCTCATCATTGACTATCGCATGTATCATTCTGACATGTGGGGTTGCGATGTTCCCATTCATCATGCCATCAAGCATTATGCCAAATGCAAGCTTGACCATGTGGGATGCAACATCTAGCCTGTTCACTCTGCAAGTTATGACTGTTGTTGCTATCATTTTTGTTCCAATCGTTCTGGCTTACACCATCTGGTGTTACTACAAAATGTTTGGTCGTTTGGACAAAAATTTCATCGAAAGCAACAAGCATTCACTGTATTAAGGAGCATAACATATGTGGTATTTCGCCTGGATCCTCGGCACTCTGTTAGCTTGTAGTTTTGCAGTGATTGCAGCATTAGCACTTGAGCACTCTGAGAGCGCAAAAGAAGCTAAAACAGCTAAAGATGGTGAGTAAATAACATGCTGATGGATAAATCCTATCAGCTATTAGGAAAGGGCCCGATAAGGGCCCTTATCCTTATATTAGCTTTAGTAACCGCTGGCGCAGTGATGTGGGATCCTTCCCTGTTTGCAGCAAATACCAGTACATTTCCAATCTGGCAAGGTCTTCTCATGATATGGGCAACTTGCAGCGCCATCATTTTTGGGGTGGGTTTCCTCCCAAATAAATTGACGTGGCGACTCCTGTTCCACCCATTACCTGCAGCCATCATTCTTATCTGGGGACTTGTAAAAGTCTTTAGTTAATCTAAATTCAGATTGTGGGTCATGCGACCCGCAATTATTTTTGATATCTTTACCTGCAAAGTGATTCCAAAGCGGCACTGTCTTGCGTATAGTGGCACCGTTAATTAATTTAACCTAAGACGGAGTGGTTTTTTATGTTATTTCGCTGGCCCGTTCGTGTGTATTATGAAGATACTGATGCGGGCGGAGTTGTATATCATGCACGTTATCTGGCTTTTTTTGAGCGCGCAAGAACGGAAATGTTGCGGAATAAAGGTATCAACCAACAAAGTTTACTCGCTGAGAACCTTGGATTTGTTGTCCGTAATATGACAATCGATTTTGTTAAAGGGGCTCGGTTAGACGACCTGCTGGAAGTTGAAACAGAAATCGTTGAAATAAAACGTGCTTCTTTACTCTTTCAGCAAAGGTTAGTTGATTCGCAAGGTAACTTGCTTTGTGGGGCAACGGCCCTAATTGCTTGTGTGGACACATCTAAAATGAAGCCGAAAGCGCTTCCTAAGTCTATTGTCGCGGAGTTTAAACAGTGACTGACATGAATATCTTGGATTTATTCCTAAAAGCGAGCCTATTGGTTCAGATCATTATGTTCGTTTTGATCGGTTTTTCTATTGCATCTTGGGCGATTATTATTCAGAGAACCAAAATTTTAAATGCCGCAACGCGTGAAGCTGAAGCATTTGAAGATAAATTCTGGTCAGGTATCGAACTGTCCCGCTTATATAAAGAGAGCCAAGCTCGCCGTGATGCATTAGGTGGCGCAGAGCAAATTTTTTACTCTGGCTTCAAAGAATTTGTCCGCTTACATCAAGCTAATATTCATGCACCTGATGCCGTGGTTACAGGCGCATCACGTGCTATGCGTATTTCCATGAACCGTGAGTTGGAATCGGTTGAATCACATATCCCATTTTTAGGTACAGTAGGGTCAATTAGCCCTTATATTGGTTTATTTGGTACCGTTTGGGGGATTATGCATGCCTTTATCGCGTTAGGTGCGGTAAAACAAGCAACATTGCAGATGGTTGCTCCGGGTATCGCAGAGGCGCTGATTGCAACGGCAATCGGTCTATTTGCTGCAATTCCAGCTGTTATGGCGTACAACCGCTTAAACTTGCGTGTGAATAAACTTGAGCAAAGCTATGATAACTTTATGGAAGAATTCCTAGCTATCTTGCATCGCCAAGCATTCTCTGCTGATAAGAAATAAGACGGGGAGAACAGCGAATGGCGCGCAATAGTCGCAAACGTGAGCTAAAATCCGAAATCAATATTGTTCCATTACTGGACGTACTGTTGGTGCTTTTGCTGATCTTTATGGCAACGGCTCCCATTATTTCTCAAAGTGTGGAAGTTGACTTACCGGATGCAACAGATACTCAAACGGTCTCATCCAATGATAATCCACCCGTCATTTTAGAAGTGGCAGGTGTTGATCAGTATAATTTATTGGTCGATGGTGAGCGTATGGAGTTACTGCCTCCTGAACAAATTTCAGCCGTCGCAAAAGAACAGTTAGAGAAAAATCCTAAAACCATTTTCCTAATTGGTGGTGCGAAAGAAGTTCCTTATGATGAAGTCATTAAGGCGCTGAACATGTTGCATAGTGCAGGAATCAAATCTGTTGGTTTGATGACTCAACCAATTTAATGTGCTGACGCCATGTTGAAAGTGGCGCAGATATAGTTGAAAAGAATCGATTCTTTTTTTGGAAACCAGAGTGGGAAAGACAAAAGAGAAACAAGATGACTTAAAGCGCTCATTAATGATGTCGATTGGATTGCACATCTTATTGGTCGCTTTAATTGTTATAGGTTCTTTAGTGACTGTCGTCCAACTTGGCGGCGGCGGGGAAGAGGGAACGGTCATTGATGCAGTAATGGTCGATCCTGGTGCAGTCGTGGAGCAATATAATCAAGCTCAACAGCAGCAAAAAAGTTCCCAGCAGGTGGCTAAAGAGCGTAAAGAACAGCAACAAAAACAAGATGCTGAGCTAAGAGAAAAGCAAGAGCAGGAACAAAAGCGCCTGCAAAAGCTTGAAGAAGAGCGTATTCAGACTCAGAGAGAAACTGAACAGCAGAAAAAACAGGCTGAGGAACAGCAGAAACAAGCCTTAGACGCCGCGAAAAAAGCGAAGGAAGAGCAAAAAATAGCGGAAGAAGCCGCGGCACAAGCCAAAGCTGAGAAAGAGAAATTAATCAAAGAGCAAGCTGTAGCGAAAGAGAAAGCAGAGGCTCAAGCTAAAAAAGAAGCTGAGGCTGCTAAAGCTAAAGCTGAAAAAGAAGCTAAAGAAAAAGCAGAAGCTGACGCTAAAGCTAAAGCAGATAAAGAAGCGAAAGCCAAAGCGGATGCAGATGCTAAAGCTAAAGCTGAAAAAGAAGCTAAAGCTAAGGCTGATAAAGAAGCCAAAGAAAAAGCAGATAAAGAAGCAAAAGCAAAAGCGGCTAAAGCAAAAGCTGAGGCTGCGAAGAGTGCATCATCCGTTGATGATTTACTGGGTGATTTGACTGCTTCGGGTCCGAGTAAGCAGGGTGGACAAACAGCAGCGGGTAGCGGTGGCGGTAAAAAGTCAGGCGCATCAAATGCTGATGTTGATAGCTATGCGGGGAAAATTAAAGCTGCAATCCAAAGTAAGTTCTATGATTCAGAAAGTTATCGTGGACGCACTTGTGAGCTGCAATTGAAACTGGCACCAGATGGATTATTGGTTAGCATTACACCGAAAAGTGGTTCAGCAAATGATCCCGCGCTATGTGAAGCGGCAATAAGAGCAGCGAAGCTTGCAACTATGCCGAAACCACCTAGCAGAGAGGTCTATGATACATTTAATAAATCGGGTAGCACATTGGTATTTAAGCCTTGATTTTCAATAACTCAGAGCAGTCTGTATTGTAAATCTTTAGGCAATGTAATAAATAGTTTGTGTGCTATCTAGTTTTGTTAGTATACCTTTGTTAAAATTCAGCGAATTATTGCGGTGGTGAATATCGCAGTAAGGGAGATCAGGATGAAGCAGGCGTTTAAAATAGTTCTCGGGTTCTTAATGCTATGGGCTACTGTTGCTCAGGCAGAGATCCGTATTGAGATTACTGAAGGTGTTAACTCAGCTCAGCCAATTGGTGTTGTCCCATTTAAATGGGCTGGCGCAGGTGCTCCTCCACAAGAAGTGGGGGGAATTGTTGGTGCTGATTTACGCAATAGTGGTAAATTTAACCCTATTGATCCAAACCGCATGCCTCAGCAACCGGGTACGGCTTCAGAAGTTACTCCTGATGCTTGGACTGCGCTAGGTATTAACGCAGTGGTTGTTGGACAAGTTCAGCCAGCAGCAGATGGTAGCTATGTTGTTAGCTATCAGTTAGTGGATGTTGCCGCTAACCCTGGTGCGGTTTTAGCTCAAAACCAATTTAAAGTAACTAAAGATTGGTTACGCTATGCAGCACATACTGCAAGTGATGAAGTTTTTGAGAAATTGACAGGTATCCGCGGCGCTTTCCGTACGCGTATAGCTTACGTTGTGAAAACCAACGGTGGTCAATATCCATATGAATTACGAGTTTCTGACTATGACGGTTTTAACCAATTTACGGTTCACCGTTCGCCAGAACCTTTGATGTCGCCAGCTTGGTCACCAGATGGCCAAAAGATTGCGTACGTAACGTTTGAAAGTGGTAGTTCTGCGCTAGTTATTCAGACTTTATCTAGTGGAGCGGTTCGTCAGGTGGCATCTTTCCCACGTCATAATGGGGCACCTGCTTTCTCACCAGATGGGACTAAACTGGCATTTGCTCTGTCGAAGACAGGCAGCCTGAATTTATATGTGATGGACTTAGGTAGTGGTCAGATTCGTCAAGTAACAGATGGTCGCAGTAATAATACTGAGCCAAGCTGGATGCCGGATAGCCAAACTTTAGTTTATACCTCGGATCAGGCAGGACGTCCGCAAATTTATAAAATGAATATTAATGGTGGTAGTCCTGTTCGAGTGTCCTATGAAGGATCACAAAATCAGGATGCTGATGTAAGCCCGGATGGAACTTTCTTAGCGATGGTCAGCTCCGGGGGCGGTCAGCAACATATCGCCAAACAGGATCTGGCAACGGGTAACGTTGAATATTTAACGTCAACGTTTCTAGATGAAACGCCGAGTATCGCACCTAACGGCACTATGGTAATTTATAGCTCCTCTCAAGGCTTGGGGACTATATTGCAGCTAGTTTCGACCGACGGGCGTTTCAAAGCGCGTCTTCCGGCAACCGATGGACAGGTAAAATTCCCTGCCTGGTCGCCGTATCTGTGATGCATAATAATAATGTGTGGCAAAAATATTAAGGATCAAAACGATGCAACTGAACAAAGTGCTTAAAGGGCTGATGATCGCATTACCAATCATGGCAGTCGCAGCTTGTAGCTCTAACAAAAACAACGACCAAACTGGTGACGATTCTTCTATGAATCAAACTAACACTGGTCTGTCTGCGGAAGAGCTGGCACGTCAGCAAATGGAACAACTGCAACAAAACAACACAGTTTACTTTGGTTTCGATAAATACAATGTATCCCCAGAGTACGCTGAAATGTTAGATGCACACGCAGCATTCCTGCGTAGCAACCCATCTGTACGTGTTGTTGTTGAAGGTCATGCGGATGAGCGTGGTACTCCAGAATACAACATCGCACTGGGCGAGCGTCGTGCTAATGCAGTTAAAATGTATCTGCAAAGCAAAGGTGTTTCAGGTGACCAAGTTTCACTGGTTTCTTACGGTAAAGAAAAACCAGCTGTGTTAGGTCACACTGAAGCAGACTACGCGAAAAACCGTCGTGCAGTCATTGCATACTAATAGATAAGCGAAATTATCTATTATGAACAGTAACTTCAGACAATTACTAGTTGGTCTGTCGTTATTGGTTGGCGTAGCGGTCCCTTGGACCGCTATTGCCCAAGCGCCAATCAACAATGTCGGATCGGGTTCTTCCGCAGACCGCCTCACTCAACTTGAGACCGCTGTTAGCTCTCAAGGTCAAATTATTTATCAAATCCAGCAGCAATTAGCCGATAACCAGCGTGATATCGATATGTTACGCGGGCAGATTCAAGAAAGTGAATACAAATTGAATCAAGTTGTTGAGCGCCAAAAAGATTTGTATATGCAGTTAGACAAAGCGAGTGGTGGTGATTCTTCAAACTCTTCAGATGCAACTGATACCAGTGCATCAAATGCGCAATCATCTTCTTCAGATACACCCGCAGCAAGTTCTGGCGGTAATGAAAAAGATGATTATAACGCAGCGGTTAAGCTGGCGATGGAAAGTAAATCCAAAGCACAGATTGACGAAGCGATCGGTGCATTGCAAGGGTTTATCAAAACATATCCGAAGTCAGGATATCAATCTAACGCCAACTATTGGTTGGGGCAGTTAAACTACAACAAAGGTAGCAAGGATGACGCCGCATTCTACTTTGCGACTGTAGTTAAGCAATATCCTAAGTCTCAAAAAAGCAGTGAAGCCCTATTTAAAGTGGGTCTGATCATGCAAGATAAGGGACAGAAAGATAAAGCGAAAGCTGTTTACCAACAGGTATTACAACAATACCCAAATAGTGCTGGTGCGAAACTTGCAGAGAAGAAGCTCAGTACACTGTAATTGATAACCCCGAAGCGATGTAGCCGAATATTTCGGGGTTATCCGTATGTTTAGTGTGCACTTAATCTTTTTTTTAAAAAAAATCGTTGCACCCTCGTCAGAAATCAGTAATATAAGCCGCCGTTGATACGAGAAAGCGCGGATTGAAAAATCCTAGTTATATCAGCAAGAATCAATTACACATTGATTCTAAAAACATTTAGATGGATCGTTAGCTCAGTAGGTAGAATCGTTAACTGTTAATAAGATGGTTGCAGGTTCGACCCGAAGGGCAAAGAACCAAAAATGATGTTTTAAGATGGGTCGTTAGCTCAGTAGGTAGAATCGTTAACTATTAATAAGATGGTTGCAGGTTCGACCCGAAGGGTAAAGAACCAAAAATAATGTTTTAA